>JBGAOI010000531.1:0-5573 GCA_044221885.1 Polyangium sp. (in: bacteria) | reverse complement strand
GCAATGGCCCGTCGGGTATGAATTGGCGCAGGCGGTTTTGGCCGGACTGGGCAAAGCGTGTTTGGACGGTGGCTTCGATGGTTTGCCGTTGGAATTCATCGCGGCATTACGCATCGCGATCGAACGACCCAACGCAGGTGAACGATGGCACAAGAGACTCCCTGTTTTCATGGGCGCACGAGACGCCGAATGGGCGCAGAAATACGGCTAGGCGTAAACAATCCAGACCATCACGCACACCACAAATGCGTTTGGCGAAGTGGAAACAAAGCTACGACGCGCGGGACGAGCGTTGCATCCTACCGTCTTCGGGCGCAACGATTTGCCGTTGACGACAAAAGTCACTTTTCGATCTCTTCAAGTTGACACGAACCTGATATCTTGGCAGGACCACTATGATTTTCCGAGCTTACTCACGCAACATCTCGCGACTTGACGCACGTATTTCTCGTGCCTTGTTTGTCGGCGCCGCCCTGTCGGTCCTTGCTGTCGGCAACACAGTTGCCGGATGCAGCCACGGGTGGGAAGACTATGATCCGCGTATCGCGGGGAGTGGCGGAGCCAGCATTGCCGGCAGTAGTACCGGCGGGGAGAACAATGGCGGTACTGGCGGAATGGGCACCGGCGGAATGGGCACCGGTGGAATGGGCACCGGTGGAATGGGCACCGGTGGAATGGGCACCGGTGGAATGGGTACCGGTGGAATGGGCACGGGCGGAATGGGCACGGGTGGCTCCGGCGGCGGCGTGAATAAATGTGGTGGAACGAGCGTGCTCGTTTCTGATTTTGACGGCAATGCAATCAGCGATTTGTGGATTGTGAACGAATGGGGTATGGCGACCATCGTTCAATCTGGTGGAGAACTCGTCGTTGACTTGCCAACGGGAAATCCGAATGGGTATGGGGCGTATATCGTGTCCCAATTCTTCTATGATTTTCGCGATGATTTTGTTTCGGTCGAAGCCACGCAAGTGACGAATCCAACGAACTCGGCGTGGATGTTCATGAACGTGGGGCCGGACGACAATAACTACATCGAGATTTACCAGGGCGGTGCGGATCTCATTTTTGGTCAGGAAGTTGCAAGCACGTATGCGACGCTAAAGAAAATCCCTTATGATGCAGTTGCTCACCGTTTTTGGAAATTGAGTGAGGCCGCAGGTAAGACGTATTATCAGACGTCTCCGGATGGGCAAGCGTGGACGACGCAGCTCGAAATCACCACGACTTCGTTGTTCGCGATTGATTATTCCCGAATTCGCCTCGGCGCGGGCGCGGATAGCGGAAATATGGACCCGGGCAAACCTCATTTCGATCGCCTGAACGGTGGAGGTAATCCGCAGCAATGGTATTGCCCCACGAATTCTATCACCGATGACTTCGAAGATGGCGTTCGAGGTCCCCAGTGGGCTCGTTCGGAAGAAGACCAAAACGGCATGCTGGCGGAACAGGGCGGACAGTGTATCGTGCAGTTCACCGAAAATACGACAGATCATGCCGGGTACCGTTCGTCCCGCGCATTCGATCTCACGGGGAGTTCGCTCGTCGTCGAAGTGCCGAGCGTGCCAGATTTGTCCGTGGACACGCATTTTGGAATTGATCTCTGGGGTCTTGGCGATAACGAAGTGGAAATGCGTGTTTGGCATGGTGCCCTCGAATTCGCGGTCGACATCAACGATACGTATCAAAAACTCGGAACTACGCAGTACAACCCCAATGTTCATCGCTGGTGGAGGATTCGCGAGGCGGGTAATACGTTGTATTGGGAGACGGCGCCCGATGGGAAAACGTGGAATACCGAGCTGGAAATTTCGCCTCCTCCCGTGCCAATCAATATGCTGGACGTCGAATTGCGTGGCGGAGCGGATACCGCTCAGGTCATGCCCGGTCAGGGGCGAGTGGACAACGTGAATTTGCCGCCGCCTTAGCCAATGTCATTTTCTCGTTGAAGGGTCGTAAAACCGTGTGATAACGTCAACGAGTTCGGGCCAGATCATGAGGGTGGCGTATGGTGATCGTGGCGTTTTTCTTGTTCGTGTTCGGTGTGGTTTGGTTCGTCAAACGGCGGCAATCCAACGATTTGCCCACGTCGGAGCGCGAGTATGCAGCTCGTGTGGGACGATCCGTACATGCTGCGGTGCCGATACCTGGTTTTGCGGGACAAGCTCCTCCTGATTTTGGGTTCGAGCCATACAAGGAATCGGTTGGTCCTGACGAAAATCACATCCTCGTGGTTGATACAAAAGGTCGTCCGGTTGGGTATGACGAACAGCGTGGCTCGACGTTGGGGCCGTACCGGGATCCAGATGTTCCGGAGCCTCGAAGAACCAAGCGGAAAAGGCGGACGGCGGGAAAGAAGGTAGAGAGTGTGACAACGGGGCAAACCACGGACGCGTAGGGTTTGCCCACGTTTTGATCCTACGGTTTGCCCAACCCTTTGAGCCACCCATTCACGTGGACCGAAATGTCCGCGCCGGTTTCCTCGGTGATCATATCGATCATGTCCTGCGTGCGCGCGGAACCATTCTTGTGCGTCTCGTAAAACTTCTTGATCGCGGCGTCTAGTTTGTCGCGACCCACTTGCGCTTCCACGGCCTTGAAGAAGTACGCGCCTTTCATGTATGTGACGTTTGACCACAGGGGATGATTGATGAGGTCGATCTCGTTGCATGTGTCGACCATCAATTGCGTGTCTTCCGTGGGCAGAACCGCGTCGAGCTCCATCTGATAACCATCCCAAACCATTTGTCCTGCCGCAGCGCCGCCGACCGCTTCAATCGCGCGAGCAGCCAAATAGGACACGGTTCCTTCCGACAACACAAAGTCTTCCCAGCACGAAATGCGGACTCCGTCGCCAAACCAACCGTGCGCTGCTTCATGCGCGTGGGTTACTGGGTCATTCATTGCATCTTTGGCGACGTGCCAATACGGATGATGTTCCATACCGCCGAATGCGCCTGGCCCCCAATCTGCAGATACGGAAGCTACCTTGGAACCAAACGTGTACGCACCATACGTTTTTTCGTACCAATCAAAATACGCGGCGAGATCTTTCGTTCCGGTCATGGTTGCGGCTTCTTCGCCGGGCTTGTGATAGACACCAACTTCCGTACCTGCGGTGGTTTTTCCGAGCATGACGTATTTGTAGTTGCCAAGCGCAAATGCGGGCATGTAGCTCGGTGCGTCCTTGGGAATGGACGTTGGATACACGGCAACGTCGTCCATGGCCATGTTGTAGAGTTCCATGGAATACGTGGCTCCCTCGGACGGGACGGATTTGCACGGGAATAGATTTCCGCAGAATCGTGGCCAAAGGAACGTGAGTTTTTCCGCGAGATACCCGTCAAAGTTTTTTTGCGTCGCGTACACATATTGAATATGCAATTCAATCGGTTTCGAACTTGCTGGTACGCCAATGTCGAGTCGTCCATCTTTTATTGCATATTGGAGAGGGAGCGATGCGGTGGGACTCAAGACGCCGGTGACTTGGAGCCCCGCCACTTCAAATGACGCGCCTTGGCTGTCGGAGCCAGCGATGACAATCGTTGCATCGCCGAGCTTATTGGTCACATCGAAAGCCAGATCGGTCGAGATGATGTCCCGATTCATGTCCATGGTCGGTGGAATCAGATCGATGGTGGACTTGGGTGTGTTGTCGTCACACGCGGCAAGAACCACAGCTGCAACCGATAAAGAGAGAAAGGAAGCGAGTTTGCTCATGACGCAAGCGTACGAGCATTCACGTGGGCTGCGCAATGTAGAAAATCGATGTGGGTCTTGGAGTGGCGCAAATCTTTACGAACGGGCTTTCAAGCTCCTGCCAATGAACCGACGAAGCGCCTCGGCCAATGTCGGGAACGTTTGCCATTGCGTGCTGGCGACGTCGAGTTCGACCATGGTTTTGGCGACGCTTGGACGAATGCCTGAAACGAGGCCTTGAGCGCCCAGGAGTCGAACGCTGCGCATGATATCGAAAATATGTTGCGCTGTCGAAGGGTCGACGACATGCGCACCCGTCAAATCCAAAATGACCGCATGCGATTGCCGCTGCACGACTTCCTGCAACAAATGCTCGAGCAAACGCCCAGCTCGGTCTCCATCGAGCGCTCCGATCAGCGGAACCACGAGTACGCCTTGCCAAACCTCGATGATGGGACTCGTGAGGGCCGCGATTGCGTCTTGTTGCGACTGAATCAGCGCAAGCTGGTCTTCAATGTGCTTCTGCGATTGCGAGCGTTCGGTGATATTTTCTGCCACGCCATACACTTGGATGACTCGTTGCCCCAATGCGTCCTTGACGGGCAAAATAGTGCTGTACCACGTCTGCTCACCAATGCGCACTTCGTGGGCAATCTGTTCGCCTTCCAATGCCCTCATGATGTCGCGATGGGTCTGGGACTCTTTGGGGTAGACTTGCAACAGATTCGCCCCGACAAGCTGGCCAGATTCCAATCCGAAATGGCGCAAGCCTTTGCCGGCCGAGAGTGTGCAGGTGCCATCTGGTTCCATCGCCCAAACCGTGACTGGCAGTTCCGCAATGGCGCCCAATAACGCCCGCGCTTGATTCAATTCGCGCGCCATACGTCCTTCGCACCAGGCAAAACCCACCATTGCGGTGATTTCTCCGTCGGCATTGCGAACGGGGTCGCTACCGCGAAACCAATGCACGTTCGTGTCGAATTGTTCGCCGCGCACGATTTCGCCGCGCAAGAGCGTCGTTTCCAAATCGGCCTTGACCGCGCTACCGTCTGGATAAATTTGATATGCATTCAGTCCAACGATTTGACCGGGCTTGATACCAAAATGGCTGAGCGCGGACCCTTCGGAAACCAAAATCGTTCCATCCTTGGCAATGGCCCATGTCGTTGTTGGCAGTGTTTCCGCCATTTTTCCAGCAAGCATGGCCTCGAGCGAAAGTGGTTCCACGAAGAGCGGTTGCAGTTGCGGCGGTATTTCGGGTCCAGCCGGACCATCGAGGCGCACGCAGTTAACGCGATCATCAATGGGCCACGCCGTCCACTGCATCCGCTTGCCCGCATCCGAACCCGTGCTCGGGCGTGCGACAAACTTGCCAATACTTCGCGTAGCCGCGGTAAGTTTGTCGTGGTCTACGCCATCGATGCATGCTCGTAGCGATGTCGCACCGCCGAAATACTCGCGAAAGGCGCGATTGATCGCGACAATCGCGTCTCCCTCCACGGCAGCACACGGTTCAGGACAACCATCGAACAAGACACCAAACGTCGTAAGCCAAGCTGCTGCATTTTCCGACATGAACCACGGGTATCAAATCTTGGAATTGCAAACAAGCGGCGGTTTTTTGACTTGGGCCGTTCAACTCATGAATTGAAGGACACTTAGGTCAGCAACACCAAGTAAATGCGGCCGAGTTCTTCATTGACGGAAGCGACCGTGGCGTGAATGCGATCTCCCACGGCAAACCGATGTCCCGTTCCCACGAGCGCTTGGGCGCCGAGATCCGTACGAAACGGGCCTCCTGGAAGTGAATCGATGGCAATGGATCCCGTCGCGCCCGTTCCGGCGATTTGAACAACGAGGCCAAACGGTTTCAA
>JBGAOI010000530.1:0-5592 GCA_044221885.1 Polyangium sp. (in: bacteria) | reverse complement strand
CGCGAAACCCACCGGCCATGACGAACCATTCTTCGACGCGCCACACCTCTCCTGATGAAGATGCGCCCTTGCCGCTCGAACCGGCGCGAGACATGCTGGATCGGGTCGAAAAGGCCAATGCGATTGTCCGGAAATACGTGTTGTTGTCGGTGGGAGCTGGCGCCGTTCCAGTACCGATCTTCGATGTGGCTGCGTCCGTCGTTTTGCAGCTCAAGCTGATTGAAGAGTTGTCGGACCTCTATGGCGTCGACCATCGCCGCGATGTCGTGCGTAATGCCCTGGGAACCATGGCGACGACCACGGGTGGGCTCGTGATTGGTTCACGCATCGGTGCAAGTTTGGCCAAGTTCGTACCAGGTGTTGGAACCAAAGTAGGCATCGTCAAAACGGCGACATTTTTCGGGATTTCGACGCATATCAGTGGCAAGTTTTTGATCATGCACTTCGAGGCTGGTGGTACCCTGCTCGACTTCGATCCCGTCATCATGCGCAATTATTTTGCGGACGAATACGAGAAATCAGCCCATCAAATTCGCACCGAAGACAACGAACGCGCGAATGCACCTTTGCCAGCGACGTCCTGACGTCGGTCAGTTGCGACCTGTTGCATCTTGCCAGATACGGACCAAATCGGCGACAGCGGCGCTATCGAGTCGCGGAGGTTCGACGACGGGTGATTCGAAGTCGATTCCATAACGACGATATTTCAAGAATGGATTGTCTTCCGAATCGTAGTCGCGAATCGACACCGTCGAGTTGACCGGACGAAACCCATAATCGATGGCCTTCTTTTGTATGCCTGGGCTACGCAAGTAGGCGAGCCACTTGTCGGCAGCACGTTGGACTTCCGCATCTTGATGCTCCTTGTCGAGCATCAACACGGGATGTTGATTCATGAGCGTCGGCGATGAATAGGTCACCTCCATCGAAGCCACGCTTCCCCCATGGTCATCAACTTGCTTGAACATACCAAAGACCAAGTGTTCATAGGTGATGACCGCATCGTAGCGACTCGAGCCGACGTTGAAAAACGCATCCGTGAGTTGGTGCGTGGATCTTGGTGCTGGCTCGAGTCCTGCTTCACAACGGCGCAACCAATTCAACAATCGAGGGCGCTCCGCTTGTAAGCGCGTCGAAAACTCGCCTTTCAAGAGGTCGAGCGGCACGATTTTCCCTCGTTGCGCTGGATCTGCGCGTACAGAAGCGAGAAACGCCTTCGCTTCTTGGGAGCGTTGTTTTTCAGGTAAAACGAAGTCGTAGGCCATCATGTAGATAGATTCGAGCCCCGCAGCGGATCGCGTGGGGGACGTGTGCACGAACTTCACGCGACCCCAGGAACGGAGTTTGTCGAGGGAGGGAAACGGGGCTTTGTAAATGGCGCGCGGATCCTCGACAATGACGTCTTCGTCCTTCGGAGCCTTTTTGGCCTTGTTCTTGTCCGGCGGCGGAGCCTGAAGCGGGTTGTACCAGTCGATCCAAGTTCCTGGCACCATGTCGGCAAGCACGACGCCATCAAGCCGTGCGTCGGTCGGAACTTGGGCACACAAGCCTTCGACCCAGGGCCCGTAACTGAAAGGACGCGCCTGAACAATGCGATCGACGACCTGCTTGCGATCCCGCCAAATCAGCGTGACAAGGGGCGAAGCGGCAATGGAAGTGCGTTCTTCAGGACGAAAAAGAGGTTTGTCTTGGGGGCGATCTTTTTTCCAACGCGCATCGAGGTACGACACGACGAGATCGTCGGCAGGTGCCCACACCGTCGGTTTTTCCTGCCCCCCGAGGATCGCATCGGCGGACGAAACATCGTCCATCGCCATCAGTTTTATCTGAATGTTCGGACAATGCTGGGAGAAGGTTTGGGCCGCATCCTCGATCCAGCGCCGTTTGTCATCGCTGTACAACATGGAGATGGGCGTGGGTCGGCCATCTCGGGCATTCGGACCGCACAAGGCTTCTTGTTCGGCCGTCGTCGTCTTGACGTCGACGATGAGCGGAGTTTCTGCGTGATGCAGCATCAACTGATCACGCACGAACGCGTACACCAACGCTCCGAGCAAACCCACCACGATCGCCATGCTGGCAAATTCTCGCAGCGCGTTGACTTGATTGGGTGCGTCGGACGGAGCGTCGTCCTTCGAAGGCTCTTTGGACGTCATCGGCGGCGGCAAGGATGCCGAACGTCACGGCAAACGTCCAGAACAATCAGCAGAAAATTGCATGTCTCGTCGGCAAACTCGACCAACGTGCACCAAATATGATTTTTTTTCCGAAGGGTTCATCATCGGCCGGGCAAGAGGCGTTGGAGTTCGATCGCGTGACCCGCTTTGCCCTGTTCCTCCCGATATGTCTCGTGACGCTCGTTGCTTCTCCGGCGAGTGCGGAGCCACAGCCATCGACTCCGTCTGCTTTTTCTGCTGGTCCTGCGTTTCCCTGCATACCGGCTCGCGCCGGGGTGCATGTTGCGACGTTGCCCGACGCGTGGCGCACGGCGGTTGCGACCCTGTTGGCTTCGACGAGTTCGCCAGATCTGCCTTGGGGATGTGTCGGAGGCGAAGTTGACCTGGTTGTGGACGGTTCGTCCGGAACGCTCACGGTGACCGATGCCCAAGGAAACGCGGTGTCGCGTGAAGTTGCATCGCCAGACGATGTCGCTCCGTTGGGAGAAGCATTGCTCGCCAAACCTCTCCTGCCGCCTGAAGCCCCAGCGTCCGAGACCCCAACGCCAACAGAACCAGCAACGACCGCGTCCCCGACGGAAAAACTTCCGCCGCCCAAACTGCCTCGATTGCTTGTTGCCGCAAGTCCAGGTGCAAGGTATGCGTCGCCCGGACACTTCTTGTTGGCGAGCTTTACGTTACAAGCACTGGTGCCCCTTCGATCGTGGGCCCCGGGGATCTGGATTCGAGTGGATGGGGTATCGAGAGCATTGGATCACTTCGTTCCTCCCACACGCGAGTTGTGCTTGGGAGGCATCGCCTCCTGGAGTATGACCGCAGGCCGTCTCCAATTTCGCCCGATGCTCAAGCCGTCGTTGGCCGTAGTGACGCGTGAGATTCGCTTGAATCGACCGCCGTCGGGCGTTCCCAATGAGTTTCCCGAGAGTATCATCATCAACGACACGGCCTTTGATTTTCGAGTTGGCGCCGACCTTCAACTGGTCATGAGTTTGACCCAGCGCGTTCGCGCGGTGGCCTCGGTAGACGCAGAAGTCTCGCCGGCCCAAGCTTTTTCAAAGCAGGAAATGAATCGAGCCGGACAAACCTTGGCGCATGTCCCTACACTGACGGCTGGAGTGGGGTTGGGCGTGGAGGTCGTCGTGCCATGACGCCTGGAGCAAGACGCATCGCAATGCCCTCGAGCGGCTCAACCCAGACGGATGCTGCGCTTTTCGAGTCGATCGCCAAAGGCGAACTTGGCGCGCTTGGGGTGTTGTTCGATCGTCATCACGAACCATTGCGACAATTCTTGCTACGCGTTGCGCCCAATGCTTCGGATGTGGATGATATCGTCCAGGAAACGTTTCTCACGGCCACGAATGCAGCCGGCTCATTCGACGGTCGAGCGTCGGGGTTGCCGTTTTTGATTGGAATTTCGGTACAATTGATCCGTCGGCGCAAGCGAACATTTGCGCGATTGCGCGCGCTTTACGACGCATTTGCGGCGACGCCCGCGTCACCCAAGCCCAGTCCCGAAGACCGTTTGCACCAAGCCCAAGAAGAAGCTCTCTTGCAGGCGGCGATTGCCCGTTTGTCCGAAGAAAAACGCTTGGTGCTGGTGATGGTCGAATACAACGGCATGACGGGAGTCGAAGTGGGTGGGATTTTGGGCATTCCGGTGGGTACGATTTGGCGGCGATTGCACGAGGCCCGAGCGGAATTACGCAACGCGCTCGAAAGGGGGAAGTCATGACCACGTCGGATTGTCCGCGAACGTCTCTGGTGGAGGCTCTCCGCGATGGACGTCTGGGTCCTCAAGAATGCGCGTCGATGGAGCGGCATCTCGAAGGTTGCGCCGTATGTTCGGCCTGTGCTCGAGATCTGGCGAAAATCGGAGACGCCATCCGGGTACCACGGGAAAAACTCACCCCGCTCGAACACCAACGAGCGCGCGTGGCATTGTTGCAAAAGGCCGCCTCGCTGGCTCCGGCCCATAACCAATCGCCTGTTCCAGCATTGGCGTTTGCCTTGGTTTGCGCCGCCGTCACAATGCTCATCGGGTTTGCCTGGGGCTATTCGACACCGGCGCGTCGTGAAGTCGCAATGGCTATGCATTTGGGGGTTTTGCCGACGCCGAAGCCCCAAATATTCAACCTGGGGTTTCAGCCATCGGACGACGCTCGATTTAGCCGCAATCGTACCAACGATCTGGACGAATTGACCTTGGATCATGGTGTCGTCGAGGTAAAACTGCCCAAACTCGAAGCAGGAAAACGGTTTGTCGTACGCACGAAGGATGCCCAAATCGAAGTGCATGCAACAGCGTTTCGCGTCGAAGCGGAAGAAGGCAAGATTCGGAGTATCGCTGTGGAACAAGGCACCGTCGAAGTGCAATACGCAGGTTTTACCGCGGTCATTCCGGCCGGCGGTTCATGGCGAGCCACGACGAACTCGGTCGCGCCTCCTCCGTCAAACCAAGCGCCAGACGTCGTTGCGCCAGCCACCACGACGCTCGATACGCCCCATCCTATGACGCCCCCCGTGGTCGTAGCGACAAACGCGCCGCGCCAGGCGACGCGCCACGTGTCCACGCATGAAATGGCCCACTCCGACAAACAGAATCCAGCGCCGGAAATCATTGAGACAACCCCGCCACTGCCCGAACCATCCCCTGCCCCGCCAATGGATTCTGACACGAAGCGTCCTGCGCCATCGGCCGCATCGCAAACATTTGCCGACGCGATGAACGCACTCCGTCGTGGTGATTATGCTGGTAGCGCGGAAAAACTCGAACAGTTTTCCCAGACGCACGGTAGCGACGCTCGCGCCGACGAAGCCGACTATCTGCGCGCCATTGCATTGCAACGAGCGGGCAAGCAAGACGGCGCGCGCGCCGCCGCCAAACGATACCTGGCTACGCGGCCCAACGGAGCGCACCGGGCGGATGCGGCAAGAATTGCCGCAAGTCATTAGCGGACATACGTCGAATCACTGCGCCCATTGCCCCGTTTGAACATTTCGAGGTATGGCGGTACGCCCATTGTCACGTTGTGGACATTGCGGAAAAACCCACCGGTTTGCCTTGTACATTCACGTTCCATAACCGTTATGTTATGAGCGTATAAATATACGACATCATTGATCAATTTGCGAGGCAGACTCAACGGGGTTTTCCTCGACGATTCGCGATGTTGGGCAACACGGATTATTTGGCACACATACCAAATGATGAATTCCCTTGCGCACGCGCATTGTACGAGCAACAAGTACGACACGCGGGGGCTGGTTGTCCGAACAGCGTAAGGAGTCGACGACCATGAAAAAGGTTTTTGCATTCATGTTCCTGGTTGTGGTGGGCGGTTGCATGACAGAAATAAACGGCGATCCTAGCAGCCTGTTGATTTTTTTTCAAACAGGATCGACAAGACCTGGAAAT
>JBGAOI010000052.1:0-22247 GCA_044221885.1 Polyangium sp. (in: bacteria) | reverse complement strand
CGGCGCAACCGCGTCAGGGCCCGAACGTTCCCGAGGTTTGGCCGTCGATCTCGCCCGTGTGCGTGCCGATGCTGGCAGCCGTTGGATGAGGTTCGTCGAAGTAGAACAATTGTTGTCCCCGTTTTGTGGTTACGGGATCGATGCGGTGATGCTCCGCGACTACAACATGGTGAAGAACTTGCTGGGTCGTGGACCTTTGCGCAGGTTTGCCCCGGGCATCGCGTCGTACGCCATTGCGGCGACGTTCAAGACGGTCCCGAGTTATTTCGTTCGACCGACGCCGCATTGCCGCGTCATCAATGAAGGCAGTGATGCCGTTCGCGTGGGGGCGAAGGGTGCGATCCTGGGTGCACCCATTCGCAAGGGCGGCGTGATGTATGAAGGCCCGGCCAAACTCGCGTGTGTCGCGACAATCCCTTATTACGGCTTCGGTTTCCGCATGTTTCCTTATGCGGAAGATCGTTCTGATCGGATGCAACTGCGCATCACGAACCTCACGCCAGCTTCCTTCGTGACGCATTTTCCAAGCATTTGGCGCGGCGAATACGACAACCTCCAAGACACCTTCGACTACTTCGTCGATGACATCTCCATCGAAATGGACCCGGCCACGTCGTTTCAAGTTGGCGGCGATGTGCGCGGCGAACGATCCCAGGTTCGTGTGCAGCTGACCGAACCCATTCGCATCGTCGACTTTTACGCGCCTCCGCGTGGCTGAACGTTACGTGACCTTGCGACGAACGTTCGCGTCGGACACGCTCGCGCCATGGACTGGAAACTTTTCGCCTCGACGTTTGCCGCCGTGTTCCTCGCCGAAATGGGCGACAAGACCCAAATTGCCACGATGAGTTTGTCTGGGGCGAGTTCGTCTCGGCTGAGTGTGTTTGCTGGATCCGCGCTGGCTCTCGTGGCCACGAGCGCCATTGCGGTGCTCGTGGGCGGTGTTGTGAGTCGTTACGTGCCGGCGATTTGGATCAAGCGGGCGGCGGGCGCCGTCTTCATCGTGCTGGGCGTGCTGTACTTGGCGAGTACGTTTGGCCCGACAGACACTACGAATCAGTAGTATTCGTTGCCGAGGTGGGTGATGAGGTCTTCGCCCATCATCCAACGCATCGTGTTCTTCAGCTTCATCGATTGAATGAACAAGTCGTGTTCGGGATACAGGTTCGGCGCTGTCATCGGGCTCTTGAAGTAGAAGCTGAGCCACTCCTGTGTACCGGAAAAACCAGCGCGTGAAGCGAGGTCCATCAGCAAAGCCAGGTCGAGGACGATCGGTGCGGCGAGGATCGAATCGCGGCAGAGGAAGTCGATCTTGATTTGCATCGGATAACCAAGCCATCCGAACAGATCGATGTTGTCCCAACCTTCCTTCGCGTCGCCTCGGGGCGGGTAATATTCGATGCGGACCTTGTGGTAGAGCTTGCTGTAAAGCTCCTTGTAGATGTGGGGCTGCAAGATGTACTCGAGCACGCCCAGTTTCGAGACTTCTTTGGACTTGAACGAATCGGGATCGTCGAGCACTTCGCCATCGCGGTTGCCGAGGATGTTCGTCGAGAACCACCCGGACAAACCAAGCATGCGGGACTTCAATCCCGGAGCGATGATGGTCTTCATCAAGGTTTGTCCCGTCTTGAAGTCCTTGCCGGCGATGGGCACTTCGTTCTGCTTCGCCAAGTCCCACGCTGCGGGGAAATCCACCGTGAGGTTCGGAGCGCCGTTGGCGTACGGCACGCGTTCTTTCATGCACGCCCACGCGTAGATCTGCGAGTTGGAAATGGCGGGATCATTTTTCAAGAGGCCCGCCTCGAACGATTCGATGGATGCGTGGACGTCGGTTGGTGGAAAATAAACTTCGGTGGAACCACACCACACGGCAACGGCGCGCGAGCAGCCTTTTTCTTTGATGAACGTGCGGATGTCGTCCCGCACCTGCTCGACCATGTCGGCTTTCGTCGTTCCCGTCTTCACGTGTGGGCCCTGCAAACGCTTCACGTATTCGGGATAAAACACGGCCTTCATGGGTTTGACCGTGGCGAGCTCATCGCGGACCAGATCGAGGTGTTTGTCCTCGAGAACCTCGGCATGTTTTGCCGATTCGTAGGCGTTATCGGGGAACAGGTCCCAGCCGCCGAATTCGAGTTCAGGCAAGGATGCGAGCGGTAGGAAGTCGCGAATCAACGGCGATCGATTTTCCGTTCGTTTTCCCAGGCGAATCGTCGCGAGTTGGGTGAGTGAGCCAATCGGCAAACCGAGACCGCGGCGGGCCAACATCACTCCCGCGATCGTTGTTGTCGAGACGGCTCCAAGCCCAGGCAAGAGCACGGCCAGTTTGCCCTCGGGCTTTTTGATTTCTTGCGGCTGCTTCACGGACGATCCTCCACGTGTTCGACCTCGTATCGATCACAAGCCAACCATCAGAACAAGATACTGCGCACGGTTGTGTTTGCGCGCCCCGAGCATGACGTGTTGCGCGCTCATGCGCCCGTGGATCGCACGCGTGAAGTGCGAAGGTTGGGTGGCACTTCGCTTGGCCTCGCAATTGCTTCGAATGGTCTTCGTGTCTTCACCGCTCATCCCGCAACACGCTCGTGTTCCGCGATTACGGTGGTGCCGAGTTCCTGTGTCATCGCTCGGCAACTGTTGCGCTTTTGCAACAGTGACGCAGTTGTCACACCGCACCTCGACGTGAACGATAGAGCGTTGTTTTGCTGGCGGAATGCGTGCTACGAGGGGCGCGCTTCAGCTCGGGACTTGAACCTTTCATGCTTGAAACAAAACCGATGAAGCGAGCCGTCGTGCTCGCCGCAGGATTGGGCTCACGTCTCGTGAGCGGCGAGGTTTACCCGAAACCGCTGAAAATGGTCGCGGGAACACCTCTTCTTCTTCGCATTCTTCGCACGCTCGCCGGTGAAGGAATCCGCGAAGTCGTCATCGTCACCGGCTACATGCAGGAGGTCATTCGTGACGCGCTTGCAGCCGATACGTCGCTTGGACTCAGCGCCACCTTCGTAACGAACACGCAGTTTCAAAAGAAAAACGGCGTGTCGCTCTTGGCTGCGCGTGAGTTCGTCGAACCAAACACGCTCTTGACGATGGCGGATCACCTGTATGCGCCAGCGATCGTGCGTCGGTTGAACGCCTTCGACTTGCCGGAAGGTGCGGCCGCGCTTGGTGTGGATCGAGCTATCGCTCGCTGCTTCGACATCGACGATGCCACGAAAGTGCGCACGGAGTCGGGACGCATCACGGACATCAGCAAAGAACTCGATGCATACGACGCTCTCGATACGGGCGTTTTTCGGATCGGTCCGTCGCTCATCGAGGCGCTCGATCACGTGTATTCAGCCCACGGCGATTGTTCGCTTTCCGATGGTGTACGCACGCTTGCGCAACGAGGAATGTTCTTCGCTTGCGACGTGGGCGATGCGCGCTGGATCGACGTCGATACGCCGGAAGCGCACGCGCAAGCCGAGATCATGTTGCGAAACTTTGGCGACACGCTCGATCGGGACGTCGTTCGTCAAGACCAACGGCCCGCACGACCGCGTTCCACAGCCTTTCACGGCATCGCCAGCCCCGCCGACGCCGAGTAAGAATTCGTTCACCAAGACAAACACTTGGACCTCCAATGATTGGAGGGCCAACGTTGTTCACTTGATCTGAGCGAACTCAGCGCCGTTGAGGAGAGCCGTACTCGCGGGTAATCCACCAAGGGGCTTGTTTGTCCCGCTTCGCATGTCCTTGACAAACTTGACGAGTTCCTCGGGCGATTCGATTTCGGCCACTTGGGAAAGCTCTCGCGTTTCGATCTTCAGTTCGGCAGCACGGTCGGCAAGGCGTTTGGCAGCTCCCGGAGACGCCCAATCGAAACCTTTGAACAGGCCAGGCTCGGCATGCGACACACCCACGAGGTACACGCCTCCGGCGTTGGTTGGTCCGACCAGAAGACCACGGCGTTTCGTGAGCCACATGAAGCCTTCGTACATTTCATCGAGCGAGACAAACGGTGAATCGCTCGTGAGGATCCCTGCCGCTTCCACACCTTGGGCAAACAAGTGGTCCAAGCCTTTGGCGATTTGCTCCTCGAACGTCGGCGCTTGAATCGCTGCGACTTGCCACCGTGGAGGGAGGTTTGTCTTGAGCGCATCACGGGCGGCTTCGGATTCGCAAAGCAACGCGCGATAACCCATGGGCAATAACGTGAGAACGCCCAAAAGATCCGCGAGAAGCGCAGAAGAAAGTTCCGCTGCTCGCGCTGGCGAGAGCGGGGGACTCAGACGACGTTTGACGGTGCCCGCGACGGGAGCTCGCGCAATGATGCCAAGAGCAAGGCGTTGGGGGCGCACGGTGGGTTGGTGTCGAGAATCGGCCACGACTCACAGTATCGCGAGTTTTGCATCTTTGGCCAAGCAAGCGGGCATCATCGGTGTCCGTCGTTGCGTTGCCCCGAAGGATTTGAGCCGGCTTCGATCCGGTTGCCGTGCCTCGAACGTTCGGAAACGATACATCATCGATCCCAGGGGACTCAGTGGGTGTCTTTCAGGCGTCGCGAGCGAATCGGGGCTAGGGAAGCCGATACGAAGCGTATTTCCGTACGCTGAGTGAGGCTGAACGAAGCACCGGCTCGTGCAGCAGCCTGATAGGCACCCTCTCACTTCCCCAAGCGCCAAATCCCGTGCGTGATTCTCAACAGCGTACAGTTGGTTCGAGGAGGCAATGTGCCCGCATCCAACATCATCGACATCGCGATTGGCACCTCGTTCGTCTTTGCGGTGCTCAGCGTCATCGGTTCAGCGGTGACCGAGGCCATCTCGACGGTTCTTTCCTTGCGCGCGGTGACATTGCGACGAGCCATCGAACGGCTGCTCAAGGATCGCTTGATGACGGAGAAGTTGTACACGCATCCGCTCATCGATGGCCTCACGAGCGACGACGATACCGATCCCGCGTACATCCCATCCGAGCTGTTTGCTCGGGCGCTCGTGGATGTGATCGCGGCGTGGGATGACGAGAAAGACACCGTCGAACCACCCGAACACTGGGGCATGCTCAAAGCGTTGGTGTTGATTCCGTGGAAGGCCATCCGAAGGTTTGTCCGAAACCTTTGGCCCCGAACGAATAAATCATCGACCGCGCCTGAAGTTTTGATCACGGACTTGGAACAACTGCGCGCGCGGTTCGCCAAAGTGAAGGGCATTGATCCCGGTGTGCGAGCGGCGTTGAGCGCGCTGCTTTCCGACGAACGTGTCAAGACGCACGACGATGCGATTCATCGCATCGCCACCTGGTTCGACCACACGATGGAAGGCGTCGGAGGTTGGTACAAACGAACCGTCACGTTGATCATCGCCATTGTGTCGTTGTTCATCGCCGTCGGGTTGAATGTCGATACGTTTGTCGTGGTCGATAGTTTGTCCAAGGATGCCGTGTTGCGACAGTCCGTCGCTTCGGTCGTGGCCGAGAGCGTCAAGGACAACTCTGCGGATGTAAAAACCATCCAAGAAGCCATCGCCGATCGCAAAGCGGCAGCGAAAGCGACGGCCGAAGAAGCCGCACAAGCGGAAAAAGACCGTCAAACGGGAGAACTTCTGCGCAAGCGCGTCGTGGCCCTGAAACATGGTCTCGATTCGCTCGGCATGCCCATGGGTTGGCCGGAAGGATCCACGTGGTTTTGTCGAGAAACCGCTGGCGAACCTTGTGATCGACGCCTCTTGCCCGTCACGTTCTGGGGGTGGGGTCGACGCATCGCCGGGTGGCTCTTCACCGCCATCGCGATCTCGCTTGGCGCTCCGTTCTGGTTCGACTTGCTCAACAAGTTCATCAATCTGCGCGCCGCTGCTCCTCCGCCTGCAAAAGCTCAACCGCGTCCGTTGGCGCCTGTTGCAAGCGCCGATGCGAACGTTGCGGGCCCAGCATCACGAGGTCGCCCCACGTCGCCCGACCGCAATGGATCGTCGCGCAGCGATGCGCCTCCATCGCTTTCCTGATACGTTGCCGCCCGTGCGTCCCACTCTCCGCACTTGCCTGACCGGCAGTCTCGTCGCCCTCGCGCTGACCTTGTCTTCGTCGATCGGACAAGCGTTTGTCTGGCCGAACGTCCCGGAACGAATCGCGCGTTCGCTTGCTTCGTCGGATGTGTCCGAGCGTCGAGCTGCCGCCAAACGCGTTGCGGACTTGCCGCCGGAACTTGGTGTGCCGCTCGTGCAGCGGGCCCTTGGAGATGCCGACATTGAAGTTCGGTTGCTTGCTGCGTCGGCGGCAACGTCGTTCTCGATGCCGAAAGCAGGTGATTACGTGGTGGGGTGGTTGGGCGAAGGGGATGCTCGTCTTCGTCGGGCGGCATGTGACGTCATTCGCATCGCGCCAACAGATCGCTCCATCGTGGCTCTCGGACGTGTGCTTGGTGATCCCGACTCACATGTGCGTGTAGCGGCGGCAAAAGCCATGGGTTCGTCGGGTTTGTCCGACGCCGTGTCTCCGTTGCTCGGACATCTCGATGATGCGGCGTTCGAGGTTCGAGTCGAAGTTGCGCATGCGCTCGGAAGGTTGGGCGATACGCGCGCTGTCGTGCCGCTCATTGGCAAAGTGCAAGACGCGGCTGTCGAAGTGCGGCGTGCTGTTGCGCGTGCGCTCGGCGAGCTGGGCGATGCGCGGGCGACGAGTGCCTTGGTCATCGCGCTTCAAGATGGATCGCAAGACGTACGCATCGAAGCTGTGAAGGCTTTGGGCAAACTGCGATCGGACGAAGCGACGGCGGCCATTGTGCCGCTCATCGAAGCATCGACGGCGACTGACGGTCTCGCGGGTTTGTCCCCGGGCGGTATTCGCATGGCGCAGGCGTCTGCGGGGACGCTCGATGTGCGTGTCGCGGCGCTCGAAGCTCTGGGAAGAATTGGTTCCGAAGGAGCGATTCGCGCGTTGATTGGTGCGCTTGCGAAAGACGATCCGAGTTCGTCTCGGTCACCCGTGCGATTGGCATTGGTCAATGCGGGCAAACCCGCCGTACCGCAACTCGTAGCCGCGTTGTCAGGGGCGCTTTCGTCGTCGACGACCGCAGGAGCGGCGCTCGTTCTTGGTGCGTTGCATGCGAAAGAAGGCCTCGAACCGACCGTGCGCGCGATGCAACGAGGAGCCTTGCCGCTCGAACATGGTCTGCGCGCGCTGGCGACGCTTGGTGCGCCCGAAGCATTGCCTGCGGTGCTGGAACTTCTGTCGGACGCGGATCCGACGGTACGTCGTGAGGCTGTGCATGCGGCGTCGGAGTTGTTGGATCCGGCTCGACCCGATGGCCGGGCCGTGGATCCCGCTCGTTCGATGTTGCTCGATGCTGCGACGCCGAATGACGAGAAGGTCGCGCTGGTGCGTTTGCTTGGACGAACCGGATCGCCACGAGCGCAAACGGTGCTCGTTTCGCTTGCGACATCCAAGTCGCGAGGTTTGCGATTGGCGGTGCTCGAAGCGTTGGGTGCGTCTGGCGCGCTTGCGTCGGATGTGGAAAATGTTCTGTTGCAGGCGCTTGACGATGAATCACCTGACGTGCGTGTGGCGGCGGCTGCATCGTTGGCGCGAGGTGGCAGTCCGGGGGTAGCGACCAAGTTGCTCGACCGTTTGTCCGTTGCGGCGGAGCAAGATCGAGGTGCATTGGCGTTGGCGCTTGCGGGGGTGCTTTCGCGCGTGACGGATGTTTCGGTAGCGGAGCGGCTGGGGAAGGTTTTACCTGCCGCACCTGAATCGGCGCGTGATGGGTTGCTCGAGGGGCTTGGGCGTATGCGTGGTGAAGCGAGCAGCAAGGTGCTGCGGCAGGCCATGCTTTCGAACATCGACGATCGGCGAAAGATTGCCGAAGCTTTGGGTGGACATGCCGAAGCGTCGTCGGTGCTCGTGACGATGCTGGGTGATGCGGATCCATCGGTGCGGGCCAATGCGGCTTGGTCGCTCGGAAATGTCGGAAAACGAGACGCAATGGTTTCCCTTGTAAAACTGCTTGCGGATCCCGACGTGGCGGTAGCGGGCAATGCGGCGGGCGCGCTGGGTCGCATTGCGGTGCGAGAATCCGCAGGTGCGGAAATTCGGACATCGTTGTGTTCGGTGCTTTCCGACGGTCGGCCTTATGTTCGAGCCAATGCGGTGACGTCATTGGGTTTGGCGGGGCAAAAATGCGACGGAAATGTCATTGACGGATTGTTGCAGCGGGATCGATCGGAAGCTGTGCGTTATGCGGCGGCGAGTTATTTGTGGAGCCTGACGGCGGGGGTCAGTCCGATTCCTGAAAATATTCGGCGAGCATTTTCGCGTTGTGCCAGTGAAGATCGTAGTGCCCAAGTTGCATTGTTATGCACGCGTTCTCCCGAACGTTTTGTGGGTACGGACGATGTGCTCGTTTTTGTTGCGTCAACGGGAGGCGACGAGCCTCAGGCGCGGGCGCCGTATGCGCTCGTGCGAGGGGACGGGTTGATTCGCATGGGAATGGCGGACCGGCGTGGAGCATTTTTTGAATTCGGTGCACCCAAAGGTACGATTCGTCTTGCGGTTCCGGCGCAGCTTGCGCGTTGAAGGATTGCGCGGCCGAAATGGTTCGGAGCGCTTACCTTGTCGTGGTTTTCGCTGTCCTGTGCCACGTTGCGCCAGGCATGTGACGCAAATATTTCGACTTTCGCCCGGTTTGCATTCGGCGTATGTTCGGCACGCGATTTGCCATGTTGGCTCGGCATATTTGGAGGATTCCCATGAATCGAACATTTCTCGAGCGTAGTGTCGCATTGGCATTGATCTGTGGTGCGGTGGGAGTGGCGGTCGGCGGATTGAATGCTTGTGGGGAATTCGATGCGACCCGAGGCCCGGAATCTGCGGGGGCTGGTGGCGCAGGGAGCACAATGTCGGTCGGTGGTATGGGTGGGGGTACGGATGTAACCTCGGCTGGCGTAGGGACTGGGGGTGATGCAGGACGCGGTACGGATCTCGATGCGGGTCCGCCTCCGCCTCCACCCGATGCTGATGTGCTTTTCGTTCCGTCAGGATGCGAAAGCGCGAACATTGAGCCTGTCGTTTATTACATGTCGGCGGATGATTCCAATTCGATGGCTTCGCCGGCGCTCGTCCGCGAATATATCTACAATGGCTTCGAGCCTGGGACGAGCAAAGTTCGTTCGCATGAGTTTCTCAATTATTACCACGTCGGTTACGAGCCCAAGTTCGTTGACGACCTGACGATTATTCCAGAAATGGAGAAAAACGTCGAAATGCCGGTGCTTGCCGATTTACAAATTGGCATTCGTTCGTTTAATGCTCCTGCGGCGCGGCGGAACATGGTCTTTACGTTTGTCGTGGATACGTCTGGATCCATGAAAGGCGAGGGGCTGAAGCGTGCCAAGGCTGCTGTGCACGCGTTGCGATCTCAGTTTGTGAAGAACGACATTGTCAATTTCTACACGACGGGCAGTTCAGGGCCACTTCTTGACAAACAGATCATGACTGGCAACGACGACCAGGTGCTCAAAGGTGTGGCGGACGCATTGGTGGCTGGTGGGGATACCAATTTGTACCAGGCGATCAACGATGCTTACGGCAAGGCGAAGGACAGTTACGAGAACGGTAAAATGAATCGAGTGATTCTCATCAGCGATGGGGGCACGAATGTCGGGACGACGGATGAGAGTATCATTGTCCAAGAAAGTGCCGATGCCGACAAGGAAGGCATTTACCTCGTGGGAATTGGTACGGGTCCGGCATCGTCGTACAATGACAGCCTCATGAATAAGCTGACGGACGTGGGGCGCGGCGCGTATGTTTATCTCGACAAGGCTGAAGAAGCCGCGAATGTGTTGGCGGCACGTTTTGACGAAACCATGGACATCGCGGCGCGGTCGGTGCAAGTCGAATTGACGCTTCCGTGGTATTTCAAAGCGAAAAGTGAATCGACCGAATATCCGATTTCGCCCAACAAAGTCGAACCGCAGCACCTTGCGCCCAATGATGCGATGGTGTTTTTCTTGAACACCGAGGTCTGCGATCCCTCGATGTACGAACGTAATGACGAAGGGCGAATTCGTGTCTTCTGGAAACGACGCGATAAATTCGAGGCGGAGATCACCGAGGCGAAGTTCAAAATCAATGAATTGTTTGCGACGTCAGCGTCACCGACCATGGCCAAAGCGCGGGCCATCGTGGCGTTTGCCGAAGCTCTCAAAGGATGCGGCAAAGACGTAAATGGGAAGTCCTTGTGCAAAGATGAAGCGCAGCGCAAACAGGTCGTCAGGAACAACCTGTTGAAAGCCCGAGCTTTGATGGTGACCGCGCTCAACGGCAAACCGAATCTGCAACTCGATGAAATCATCGCCCTCATCGATCAGCATCCGCTCATCAAGAATTGAGCGCTTTCGAGCTTCAGCCTAAGTTCATTGAGCCAAACCTGGCGACAATGGCTCCGGCGCTCGATACACTGCCAATCGCACAGAGCAAAACGACATCCCCGGCACGTATTCCACGCTGCCGGGCGTGTTCGTGAAGATTCGCCAGCCAGCACACGGGGCCGATATTCGCATAACGTGGGTACATGTCCACGCAGCGAGCAGGATCGATGCGTAATGATCGCGCGCAAAAATTCGCATACCACGCGGTTGGTGTCGCAAAAATGAAATGGTCGACATCTCCTACGTCCAAATGGGCATTCAAAAGCGCCTGTTCGCACGTCCTGCGAATGCAGCCCTCGGACGTTTCACGCAGCAATCGGCCCGCGTCCGCGGTGCATTGCATGCGCACGCCGTATTCACCCGGTTCGATTTCGCAATAATTGAAGTAAAGTGACCCACACGTGCTCGTCGTGGGCACGAAATGACTTCCAAGAACCGCGCTCGCCCCGGTTGCTCTTCCTACGACAAACGCTGCGGCTCCATCCCCGCTCGTCCAGGACATGACGTCCTTTTCATCGATACGCCGAGAATAATCGCACGACGTGACCACGAGAATACGGTTTGCCCGTTCCGAACCAATGAGGCTCGTGGCCAAGTCGAGCGCCACGAGACTTCCCGCGCAAGTCGATTCGACATTCCACGCCGGGCCTTTCAAGCCCAATTCACGAGCAAGAAATGCCCCATTGCCAAGGCCGGCATGATCACCCAGGAAGGAAACGCAGAGCGCGATATCGATATCCTCCGGGCGCAGATGAGCCGCGTCGAGTGCTCGTTTGGCCGCGGCTACTTCCAAACTCAAAATGGTTTGGCCTGCATCGAGAACCCGTCTTTCGTGGGTTCCGCGAAATGGATCGTCCAGGTAAGGCGCCATGGTTTCGAGAAATAGGCCCACGGCGCTCGAATCTGTCGGTGGTGACCAGACCTTGTGGCGCTCCTTTTCTTCCATGTGCCGCACGAGGTCCGGGTATAACATGCGCCAATAGTCGTTCGTTCGCACGACCTTGGGCATTTCGAGCCCCAGAGATTGAATTTCAGCGGCAATGGGTTTCACGTTTGGACCTCCCTTTGGGATGGATGCCTCATCAGAATGACATATCGCCCCGCGTGAACCAAGCGTATAGACCTGCACCGCATGAAATTGGGGGTTTGGGGGGCCACGCCTCCCATCGTCCACTGGATTGAGGGAAACTGCCGAAAGCTGCGTAGCGGCTTGTCGGCATGTTTTCCTGACCGGGGTTGAACACGAAGCGTTCAACCGGCATGCAAGTCGCTGGTGCGGCGCAATTTCTTCCTACCACCACTTTTCTCGGACCCAACATCGCCTTGACGTTTTGCGTTTCGGGTGGTCATCTTGGGCATTCTGCGAGGTGCGTCCATGCTTCGATCGTCAAAAAAACTCGATCCACGAATCTTGAGCTTGTTTCTTGGTGTAGCGACCGCAATGGCTGCGTGTGGTGATCCTGGTACCGGGTCTACGCAATCGGCCGGGAGCGGTAATTCCGGAATGGGAGGTGGAGCCGGATCGGGCGGAACTGGCGGAGCCGCGGGGGCCGGGGCTTCGGGAGGTGTTGGCGGTACGGGAGGCGACGGTGGTGGGTTTGTCCCGGGCTGTCCTTCGGGCATTGTTTGTGGAGCTGGAGCGTGTTGCGGAGCGAATCAAGAATGCGTCATCAATGCGTGTTTGGATGCGTGTGCGTCCAACGTGCGTTGCGGGGCGGATTTGTCGGTATGCTGCGGCGCCGGCGAAGTCTGCGTTGCCGAGTTATGCGCAAAGCCGGGCGCTACGTGCCTCGATTGGGCCGATTGCAATGAAGGCGAATTCTGTGAGCCAACGTTGGGCCAATGTATTCCTCAACCGCCCGCTGGAGGAAAAACCTGCGAATACAAACCTCCGCCGGGGCCGCTGGAACCTGTGCTCGAATGGGCGTGGGAATCGACGACGATCAATCCGACATTCGTGCAAGTCATCAATATGCCCGTCGTCGTGGACCTGGAAAAAGACAGCATTCCCGATGTCGTTGTCGTGACGAGCGACAACTATTCACCTGCGGGGCCGGCGTACTTGCGGGCGCTCAATGGAAAAGACGGCGTGGAAAAATGGGATGCAGCAGCAGATCCCTACAAGACCGAATATCGCATTTCGTCCCGAATGACGCCCGCGGCTGCGGATATCGACGGCGACGGATTTGTTGAAATCGTGACGGGAAAAACCGGCGGTGGGTTGATTGCCTTCGAACACGATGGGAAATTCAAATGGAGTGCGACCAAGAGCGACGGAACGGCATGGACGACCGTGTATGAATCCGCCACGGTGGCCATTGCGGACCTCGAAGGTGACGGCAAACCTGAAATTGTCGTTGCCGGGACCGTTTTCGATGCCAATGGTGTGCTCCGATTCGATGGCGGCGCATACTTTGGAGCCAATGGAGGAACGTATGGTGCGGTCAGTATCGTCGCCGATCTCGATGGCGTGATGCCTCAAGAAGTCGTGAGTGGTCGAAGAGCTTTACGCGCCGATGGTTCGACGTATTGGGACAATGGCCTCACCGATGGATATCCAGCCATTGCCGATTTGGACCTCGATGGCAAACCTGAATTGGTCGTGATTGCCGCCGGTACCGTGCGGGTGCAAAACCCAACCACGGGCGCGGTGTTGGCGCAAGTGACCATGCCGGGCACGGGCCAAGGTGGACCTCCGACGATTGCCGACTTCGATGCCGATGGTTTTCCCGAGATCTCCGCGGCAAACGGAACCGCATATTCCGTATTCGAATACACCGGCGGCGCGACCCCAGCTGTCACCGTCAAATGGAATCAACCGACCCAAGATGGTTCGTCCAATCGAACAGGCTCGAGCGTTTTCGATTTTCAGGGCGATGGAGCGGCGGAAGTCGTGTACAACGACGAGTGTTATTTCCGCGTGTATGCGGGGGTGGACGGGGCCGAGCTTTTCAAGGTGCCGAATTCATCCGCGACGATTCACGAATTCCCGGTCGTGGCGGATGTCGACGGGGACAACAATACCGAAGTCGTGATTGGGGGAAACGATCTCAATCACAAGAGCGGGAGTCCCTCGTGTCCTTATGGCATTGCCGGTTCTCGGCATGGTGTGTACGTGTATGGCGACAAAAACGACAAATGGGTGCGGACGCGTCGCATTTGGAACCAACACGCGTATCACTTGACAAACATCGAGGCGTCGGGGGCCGTTCCCGCACCGGAATCGCCGAGCTGGGTGGGGCCGTTTGGCTTGAACAACTACCGGCAATCCAATCAAGGTGCGGGCGTGTTTAATGCCCCGGACTTGCAAGTGAGCCTCGAAGCGTCGCTCGTGCCGTGTCCTGCGGCCGTGACGTTGCGGGCTTTCGTGCAAAACAAGGGCGCGCTGGGTGTGCCTGCGGGTATCAACGTGAGGTTTTACCGCGGAAGCAATGCCATGGGCACGTTCATTGGAGAAGCGCAAACGACGAAGCCGCTTTTGCCTGGGCAATACGAGCTCGTCACGATGAACTATCCGGTGCAAGCCAATGAAGTGATGTCGTTTTTCGTCGAGGTCGACAAGGACGCCATGGGCGCGGGCAATCAGAATGAATGCCTGGAGGACAACAACGCGGCGACGCTCGATGGGGTCGAGTGCAGCAAGTTCAATTGACGGGATAATCCAACGCAGCCATTGGGGTGATTGCGCTTGTTGAGGCTTGATTTTCGGCATTCGCGGCGCCCCAAACTCGCCCTTCGGGCTCAGACAGTGGGGCCCCGCCGCTACGCCGATAAATCAAGCGCTCTCCAAGCAACGCCTCGCGAAGTCGGGCGCAGACCAGAGGTTTCGAAAAAGAAAACCCCCTCTCGTTGCGGAGAGGGGGTTTTTCGTGGCCCGTTGATTCAACTGTTTTCAGTCATTTCACGGGCGGCTTGCCATTGCATCATTGAGCCGAGCTGGCCGTGTAGGTCAAACCCGTGTACGCCGCGTACGCGTCGATCATGACGTAATACGTTGCGCCAGCGGTTGGATTGTTGATCGTACACGTTTCGTTGCTCGCTGCGCCTGCCGAACGGCAGTCATACGCGGCGGTTGTCGCGGCGGAACCCTTGCGCACGTAGAGGTCAGCATCGCCGTTGTTGGCCGCAGTCGAGAACTTCAATGCGGTTGCGCCGGCGGGAACGACCAGCGTAAAGCTCTTCTGTTGGGCCTTTGCTGCGGACAGGTTCGACTGGGTATCGCGCACCGTCCAGACGAATGGCGCGGGAACGCCCACCGCCGCCCACGCTGCGTCGATGGACGCATATGCGGCCGAGCCAAACAACGTTTGCGCCTTGTCGCGCGTGCAACTGCGTGCGTCCTGGAACGTGCTGCCTGCCGTGAGGCATTGCGTATTGGCGGCGTAGAAGATCTTTGCGCCCATTTCGATCGACGTCAAGGCATTCGATGAGAGCGCGGGGACGTTGGTGGACGACTTGCCGCGCGGATGCGTACCACCCTTGACGGCGAGGGCAAACGCGAGGTTGGCAATACCCGAGTTCCAGTGAACGCCGCCGTTGTCGGACGTGCCCGTGTAACGCGTCGGCCACCAATCGTAATCGCCGTAGAGGCCGGGATCGTCCATTTGACGCAACGAATCGCCTGGCGTGGCCGGCGTCCAGCACTCTTCGCCGACTTTCCACGTATTGGCGCTGACCGCATTATCGCGGAAAGCTTCAATCGATGCGCCCATGATATCGGACATAGCTTCATTCAAGGCGCCCGATTCATTCGAATACGTCAGGTTGGACGAACGCTCCGTCACTGCGTGCGTGATTTCGTGGCCGACAACATCGAGCACGGTGAGGGCGCTGGATTGCACGCCGTCGCCGTCGCCGTAGACCATTTGCGTTCCATTCCAGAACGCATTCACGTAATTGCGTGAATAATGAACGGTCGACTTGATCATGGCGCCGGCGCCGTCATAGCTGTCTCGGCCGTGCTTGGCCGAGTAGTAATCCCAAACTTTGCCTGCGGCATCGTGCGCTTGGTTGGCAATGGCGTCGGCAACAGGTGCTCCGGTTTCCGTACGGAGACTCGTTCCTGGCAGCGATGTGCGGTTCTTCGCCGTATACGTCGTGCGGCTTCTCGCCGTTTCGAGGTTATCGAACGAACGGACGATGTCGCGCGAATGCGCGTCGACGAAAACGACTGGCATGGTCAATTCATCTTTGGCGTCGCGCATGTCGACCTGCACGCGATAGGTCAAATGATCGCCCAGGCGATCCCGGATGATCTGCATATCGACTTTCGGCGTGCCGACGAGCATGTCCGAGCCGCCAAATTCATTGATCGCAATCTCGAGCGCTTCTTTCTCGCTGATGGTGGGGACGAGGTTCACTTTCACGTCGCGCACGAAACGATCGGTGACTGTATCGAACTTGCCGTCTTTGCCCAATTGGACCACGGCTTCGCCTTCGAATACCGGAATGCCGCCAACTGTCTGACCAAGACGCGCATGCGCGCGTCCTTCGTCATCAATCAGCACACGGCTGACCGTCAATTCCCCCGCTCGTTCAAACATCGCCGGACGATCGAATGCCTCACTCAAGGCCAATTCACCGGCAAATTGCAATGTATCTTGATCCGCACCCGCGAAAATGGATTCGTCGGTCTTTTGCCCTGATTCCTCAGTGGCACAGCCGGCAAGCAACGCAAACATCGGAAGGATGGACGCAACACGGGAGATTCGCATCGTGAGACCTCTTTTTGGTAGGTGAATGTAACGACTGTCGAGACTTCGGTTGGTTCATCGCTCGCGATCAATGTCGGAATCACATCGGATCCACAACAATCCACGAACCGCCGTCATAAGACCGCGCAAGAAAGGACCTGCAAGCGAGAACGAAACCATAACCGCTCACGGAACAAATGACGAGCCCTTTCTTCGTATTCCGTACTTTTTTCAGCTTCCCATTTCGCTGCTTGGGTGGGCACGACATTGACCACCAATGAGCCGGCCAATGCTCACAGCGTCAAATTCAGCCAGATTCACAAGAATCGAAAACAGCTCAGGTTTTTTGTTTCAACCCTACCCCAAAGATTCATTTTTGCCGTAGTTGCCGGCATTGTGTCGCGTACGAACCGACGCAGCCGTTTTGCAATGGTCACGCTCGCCGTTGACATTCACATTTCGGCTGCAAAACCCAAAACAATCGTCCCGACGTACATCGTTTGTAGACAAATGATTTCTCGTGTCTCCGCGTAACGCTGGGGTTTGTTCGGACGCACCTGCTCCCAGGCAGGCCACAAACCACGGCGGCACGTCGTGCAACGAAATTTTGATGGAATTTTCAGACCGTTTTGCTGCCGCGAGAGCAGAAATTCTTACAGCACGGCGGGAAGATGTTCTGAATCACAATTGTCGCGTGACGCAATGCGGTGATTGTCTCACACGCGCTCGTGGACCATGTTGCGATGCCTCGGCCATGCTCGGAAGACCCTGCGCTGGCGAATCAGAAACAACCGGCGAGCGTCACGCATCTTTTCGTTTGGCACGACGTACGACAAACCCGGCGATTCCAGCCAAGCCGGCAATACCCGCCATCCACGCCGCACGGCCTGAAATGTCGCCCGGGCCAATAAAACACGCGGCACATCCGCCCGTGCGTCGCAATTCCGTCGGCGGGAGTCCTCCGGGCTCCGGAACGCGACTCGACCCTTCGCTCGATAACGCAATTTCTGGCACATCGTGTTGCACGACGCTCGCCAATTGCAATGCACCTCGAGGTGCAAAGGCCAAGTCTTGCGCGACCTGCGTTCCCTTGGATTGTTCACCGGCCCAAGGTCCGCCCCAAATGCCACGTTTTGGATTGCTGCACGCAATCGCGCCTTTCCAAGGATGACGAATGGCATATCGCCCTTGGAAATTGCTCACTCCGCCTTCGGTCATGATCTTCGAGCCGGTTTCGAGCTTCCCATTTTCTTGCAAATGTTCGCGCCCACCAACAATGGGCGGTGCTTCGCGAAACACCAAATCTTCGCCCACGGAATCTTTGCCATAACGGGCATGCAGGCGCGTGAGCACCATGCTGTTGCGTGGATCGAATTGATCGCCCGTGGAAGGTGGCATCACATCGCCGCC
The DNA here is from genome assembly GCA_044221885.1 of Polyangium sp. (in: bacteria). GTDB lineage: Bacteria > Myxococcota_A > Polyangia > Polyangiales > Polyangiaceae > Polyangium. Next base: position 4,735 of record JBGAOI010000052.1, on the reverse strand, counting down.
CAGCGTCGTGAAATCGCTTCCGTCGAGCGGCGAGCTTGGACAAGGATCACACGATTCAGCGCCCCATGAGTATTCGGTTACGACGGCGCCCGGGTTTTTCTCGACAGTACGGTCGAAAAGTGCCGCGTAAAACGCTCCGAATTGCGCCCGAGCTTCTTCGTTGACGTCCAAGTTCGTCGGAATCGTGACGTTTTTGTAATTGGCGACTTCGTACCGTTTGCCTCGGGCCAAAATGTGCACAATCAAGTCTTGCGTCCCGCCGGAATTGATGAGGCCCAACCGAATGGGCAAAGCAAACGCTTCGCTGTCGTAATGAAAACGGAGCGGAGACAACTTGGCCATGCCTTTTTCGAATTTGACTTTTTTGCTATTGACCTTGGCCACGAAAAACTTCATGCCGCTTTGCACGTAAGGCCGAAGCAAAGGCGCTGCGCTCGAAGGAATCTTGTATTTGTTGTCGACGAGCCATTCTTCGAGGCCCGTGGCGTCTTTGGCGCTGAGAATGACGATTTCGTATTCGCCGACGGTGAACTTTGCTTCAATCTTGACGCCGGCTCCTCGTGGCGGCGCGGCTCCTTCCATCACCGATGACGGGTCCGTGTCCATCGTTGGAATGCCTTTTCTGTCATAGACCGGCGGCTCGTAACAAGGATCTTGCTCCCAGTATTCGACGAGGCGCGGGGCAGCGAGTTTGTCCACGCGATCGAAAATATCTGCGGGAAGCGTTTTGACGTTGTCTTCTTTCAGCACGATCGGCACGGGCACGACCATCGCAAAGTCTTCAGGCGGCCCTTGGTAATTGTTTTGCATCGAAAGCACGGTTTTTGTGCCTTCGCGCATCATCACGACCATGGTGGCGTTGTTGAAGAGTTTGGCATCGGCGCCCGCGACATAGAAGCCGCAGAAGGCATTGGCGGCGGGTAAAGTCGAGAACGTGGTCAGGCCGAACATTGCGGCTGCGACAAGGGGAAAAACAGGAGTGCGCATGATGTTGATTTCGACGATACGCGTGTTGGCGTAGAAGATCAAGAGGGCAACGCAAGGCGCTGGAGACGAGCCGTCACCGAAATTGCCTTTTGGGTTTCCTCACGCTCTCGCGCCCGAACCTGAAACTCAAAACGGCGTAATCGCTGCGGCTCGTTCCCGCGTGAGGCGTACGGATTCGAGAAATGCGTAATCGTCTCGGAGCGGGGCGAGCAGCGGGCATTTCTCCAGCCAGTACAAGTCCACGAGAACCGTCGTCGCTGCGCTGCATAAAGTTTCGAGGGCCAAATCTTGTTGTTTCGCGGCGAGCAAAGCTTCCGTGACCCATTGATATGTGGCCATTCTGAAGCGCGGGCTCACCGTCCCCGATAACTCGGAGGGATAACGGGCCAGAGGCTGGATTGCGTCGTCGTAACCCTGCAATGCGGCAACGTACATCTGGAAAAACGTGTTGTTTGTCGCGTTCGATGAAGCTTCGAGCACCAAAAGGTATTGATCCAAGGCTTCCGGATCTTTGCACCAAAGGGCATCACGAATTCGTAGAATGACCGACGCCTGAAAACGATCTGGACGTTCGAGGGCTTCGAGACGTTGCAAGGCATCGATGGTTCCTTTCCTGTCCCCCGACAACGACCGAATGCGCGCAACGTTGCCCCAGGTCAGCGGTCGTGACGGGTCCATTGCGGCTGCTAGTTCCAGGTGTTCGAGCCCCTTTTTGACATGCCCAGCTTCGCATTGCAACATACCGACGTATTCGTGTATCGCGGCACAACCGGGCGCAAATTCGATGGCACGTTTGAGGGCCGCGGCAGCCGCTCGGTAATCCCCCGAATTCGCTCGAAATGAACCTTCAGCGAGATGTGTTTCCGCAATGTGATTCGCGTACGTGGTCGCTCGATTTACACTCGCCAATGCGCGGTCGAACCAGGCTTGACGATCTCCGAACATATGGAGAAACCAGGCGCGCGTGCAAGCGAAAGCGTGAGCGGCCAGGGCTGGTCCGAAATTCGGCGCCATTTCAACGGCTCGATCCAAGAAGGCGACAGCTTGCACCGTGGATTCAGGATCCGGATTACGCAATTCACGACGCGCTTCCAAGTACAAATCGACGGCGTCCGATCGGACTTCATCGGCATGCGCCATATTGACGATTTCAACGCGCATCTCTTCCGCGACGCGACGCACGACCGATTCTTGAAATTCAAAAATCTCCGATGTTCGGCCATCGTATTGCAAAACTAGTTTTTGCAATCCTGTCGCTGTTTCGACGAGACGAACGGCAACACGAACACGGTCCCCCATCGCTTGTACCGTTCCGTCGATGAGGACAGCGGCGCCCAGTGTTTGGCCGATGGTTGCAGGATCCCGGGTCGTGCGAAATCGTTCCGTGGCTCCACTGCCGAAAACAAGCAATCCGCGAATGCGTGAAATGGCGTCGACAAGTTCGTCCGTCAAAACATCGGCAAGGTATTCATGCTCCGAAGGACCGCGATAACGACACGGCAAAACGGCCAACTTTTGCGGCGGAGGCGGTATCGATGCCGCGGCAGGCGTAATGGGCGGAATCGTGAACTTGGGGCTGGGTGGTTCGACGATCGGAACGGGAGGAATGGTTTTTCTTGGCGTGACCGCCAAAGGTCCCGTTTTATTGGGTGAAATCATCGTGTGCTCGGCATTGAGCGTGGCATCGTCCGTTCCGGCATGAATGGTATCGAGAACGGCGATGAATTCAGCCGCCGAGGCGGGACGCAAATCAGGTTCAATCGCCAAGCAACTCATCAATAACATGGCCACGCGCGGCGGGACCTTGGCCAATTCTTGCGACAAACGGGCGGCAATATGGTCCATTGGGCCCGAAGGACGCACGCCAATGAGCATTTCATGAAATACGACGCCCAGCGAATACAAATCGGTTCGTTCGTCAATCGGACCATTCATCATTTGTTCCGGCGCCATGTAACTCATGGTGCCGACGATTCCGTCCGTCAAATTGCGATCATCGTGCAGAAATCGAGCAATACCAAAATCCGTCAAGACGACTCGTCCCGTAGAATCGATGAGCACGTTCGTAGGCTTCAGATCGCGATGAATGACGCCTACGGCATGCGCGGCGTTCAAAGCCATCGCCATGGTCCTTGCAATGTCAATGGCCCGATTAAGCGGCAAACTCGATTGATTTCGCAGAACCGTTCGTAATGTCGAACCGGTGATGAGCTCCATGGTCATGTACAATTGGTTGTCTTGTTCACCCAAATCATGCACCCGAATTACGTTTGGATGCGTTACGCGTCGCGACAATCGAACCTCTTGCCGAAAACGAGTCACCACGTCCGCTCGCCCGTCGACAACACAATGGACCAACTTGAGTGCTACTTCTTCACCCAGTGTGAGGTCTATGGCGCGGTAAACGACCCCCATACCCCCTCGGCCCAAAATCCCCACGATTCTGTAGCGGTCAGCAAACAAAGCCCCGTCTGCAAGTTCGACGGTTTGCATAAGATCAGACATGATGATCTTGGAACCTACTCCACCCGGCACGTGTTGAAAAGTGGAATTCTCGCATCCTCCAAAAGCGGTCCATGGTATGCGTGGATCAATACCCAGCGGCACTTGATTTTGTGTGGAAATCGACATACGGAGCCGGCTTTCTTTCAAGACCGAGGTGGATTTAGGCTTACGTTTGATAGTGAACAGATCGCCACATACGCAGGCGATTCGAGCAACGGCAATGCGTCGCGGGATATAGATTTTCCTCGAGGCTGAAGTCGATCGGAACCAACCTATTTTATCGGGGCGATGTTAATTCGTTAATGGTGAATTTTACGGCGTATCTGTGATTTTATGCGCAAACTTGCGGATGCTTGCAATGATCATTCAATGGGCTGACAAGTGCCGTACCTCGCCGCGAACTCGGGTGCTCATGACCCGATGTTACGGCTCCATGGTGAACAAAATGCCACACCCAGTGAGACACAAATGGAGCCACTTGGCGCCCACGGCGCTGCACGATGCTCTTTTTGAGGTGAATTTGCAGCGGATTGAATGAATCGGCGTTCTGGCATGTCTCATGCAACGACGTCACGTGTCGCGTTCAAGAGGAGTAGCGTCATGAAATCGAAATTGAGCTTGTTGGCAGCAATCGTGGTCGCGGGTCTTGGGGCCTTGACGACGGGTTGTTATGCGGAAACGGGTTACGTCGTGACGAATGACGCGTATACATACGATTACGTCGAGCCGACGTTGGTTTCCGCCGGACCCAATGTGTGGATCGTTCGCGGTCAACCGTCGGTCTATTACGCTGACGATACCTATTGGACCTACTCAGGAGACGTTTGGTATCGCTCGTCGTATCCGAATCGTGGCTGGGTCGCCGTGAATGCCGCGCCCGTGTACGTGGTGAACCACTATCATTCGGGACGCACGGTACAACATCGAGTGACGGCGCAGCCGCGTGTTGTTCATCGCGCAGCGCAGCCTCATGTTGCTCACCGGCCGGCGCGCCCCCATGTGCGTGTGTTACAAACGAACGACGCGCGGGTGCGTGTTCCCACATCGAAGCCGGCCCCGTCGGTTCGAGCGAGCGGAAGCGCGCGGGTAAAAGTCACGCCGTCGTCGGGCGCGCACAAAGCCTCTCGGCCGTCCATTCGCGTTGGCGGCAGCGCGCACACGAGCATCCGCGCGCATCATCGATGAGTTGATGAACGCGCTCGGCGTCGAGCTTAACAGCCCGTTGAATTATCGTCGCGAGCGC
>JBGAOI010000529.1:0-5599 GCA_044221885.1 Polyangium sp. (in: bacteria) | reverse complement strand
AGGCAAAACCCAGGGCATCTCCGAAAGCGGTATCGTTCCGGTGCGCACCAGCTCGAGAGCACTTTGGCGCATGGCTACACTTCCCGATTCGATCGCTATCTCGCGTAGTTCGTCCACGGGAACTCGGCGCGAAATCGCTTTGCGAATGGTTGGCCCAAGGCGCAAAAACTCGACGACCGCGATACGCCCGAGCGTTCCGCGACGATGGCATCGATTACATCCTCGTCCTTTGAAAACAGGCAAGTCTTTGGGCCAACCCAACGGGAAAACTTCCGCCGCAATTTCTGGATCCGGTTCGACTTGTACTCGGCACGATTCACAAATGCGTTTGGCCAAGCGTTGTGCAAATACTGCCACCAGCTCGCTGGCCACGGAATTGGGATGCATACCGAGGTCGATGAGGCGCTGGACTGCGTCGATGCTGTCATTGCAATGGAGCGTCGAGAGCACGAGGTGGCCCGTTTGGGACGCGCGAATGGCTTCCAGCGCAGTTTCATCGTCGCGAATTTCGCCGACGAGAATGACATCGGGGTCCTCGCGAACGAAGGCGCGCATGGCGTTTGCGAAAGTAAAACCCAAATCTGCCCGAGCTTGCGCTTGCTGTACGCCGGCAATGGCGTATTCAATGGGATCTTCAATCGTAATGACTTTGCGCGTCGTATCTTTGGCCACGTATTGCAAACCAGCGTACAACGTCGTTGATTTGCCCGAACCGGTCGGACCCACGACGAGAACCAGGCCGCCAGGGCTATCGAGCAATCGACGGTATCCCTTCGCAATGACTTCCGAAAACCCCAAATCTTCAATTTCGAGGACTTTGGTTTCTTGCGGCAATAACCGAATCACGACATTTTCGCCGTGCAAACATGGTTGCGTTTGCACACGCATGTCGAATGCTTTGCCGCCCGCGTGTCGCCGAATGCGACCTCCTTGCGGAACGCGATGTTCGGCAATGTCCATGCGGGCTTGAACTTTGATGACGTTTACGAGTCCGGTGAAATCAGCGGGCGTGACGTTGATTCGCTCGAGATCACACAAATCGCCGTCGACACGAAGGCGAAGTCGAACCCGAGTTCCTTCATGCTCGAGATGAATGTCGCTGGCTCGTTCGGAAATCGCTTCAATGAGCAAAGCCTCGAAAATGGCAATGTGATGCGGATGCGTTTGCGTGTCGTGAGCCAATAGATCCGGCTGATCCGTTGGTCGCGGGCCGGCGACTACGGGACTTGCGAGGACTTTTTCATCTTGGTTGCGGCGCAGATCCGTGAGCATCCAGATGCGCCGATAATCGGTTGGCGTGACAAGCACCAAACGAGCCGCTCGGCAATGTAAAGCCTTCAGAACGTCATCGACAACCACGGTGGGGTTCGTTGTGGCAATCACGAGATCCGTTCCACTGCGAACGATGGGAAAGATGCCATTACGTTCGAGATAACCTCGGGGCAACGCTTCGAACAAGGTTGCGTCGAGCAGTGGAGTCAATGATTCCACGGTCGAAAATGGCAACCGCCATTGCGCAGCCAGCGCGCGATACACATCAATCGACTCAACAACACCGTGCCGCGTCAGCGACTCGCCGAGACGCTCGTTATGCGCCCGTGCATCTGCCGCGATTTGTTCAATGACGGTGCGTTCGGCGAGCCCTGCATTCACGAGCAAATCGCCGAGGCGTTGTCGTTGAGTGCTGGCGTTTGTCGTGACGCCGGTTGTGGCCCCAACGATTGGCTGCTCGTTCTTGGAGGATTCGGACATGCTGTGTCCAGCATAATGCCTCACGAGGTCGACGGAAGGCCTCTCGTGTATGGCCCTGCAGCAGGCGCCGCGAACCGTCTTGCACCCCCACTGTCCCTAGCGTTACCGTCATTTCTCGCTCTTCGGCTCACGCAGCACCCAAAAAATCGTCCGTGTCTTCGCTCGGCCCTTTTCCCATTCCTGTTTCAGCGCTCAAACCCGTTTCTTGCGGATCGGTGTTGTGGCGTAGCGCCGGCAGTTTGCGCGCGACGTTCATTGTCAAAATCTCGTTGTCCCTGGTGCACGAACGCACGGCTTGGCCGACCACCCCACACGAACTCGTGCTCGAAGATCGACGTCGTGACGCCAATCCACAATCGAGTTTGGTCGAAGTGGGGGAAGTGGCGCCGTATCTGCCCAATGCAGCGGTGATTCTCTTCGCCCACGCGTGTGCGCCCCAAGGACGACCCACGCCGGCTCTTTCTGCGCGATTGGCCTTATTTCGCGAGCGAAGCCTCATCGACAAAACCGCCCACGTCTTCGGCGAACGCGCAGCTAGCGCGCCACAACATCCGCGGCCTTTTGAACGCGTTCCGCTTGTTTATGAACGCACGTGGGGAGGACCCGGGAACGACGAAAATCCAGTCGGCGTCGCGCCAGGAGCGGTCGGTCTTCCCAGCATCTGCGATCCGACAAACCCGACGAAAGCCATTGGTTTCGGGCCCATCAGTCGTCAATGGCCCCAACGCAAACGCTTGCTCGGGGTCACCGACTTGACGCGCATCGACGCACCCGTTGCGGACTTTCCGAATGGATTCGACTTTCGTTACTACAACGCCGCACCCCTCGATCAACAGATCGAACATCTGCGAGGTGACGAGTGGATCGTGCTCGATGCCATGCACCCGACGATGCCGCGCGTGCAGTCGAAGCTTCCCCAAATGCGCGGGAAAGTCTGCGTCTATTTCACCGCGAACAACGCAGTGACGCACAACCAAGTTGTCGATCTGGTGCCCGATATGGTGGTCATCGACGCGGACAAACTTGTCGCGTCGGTCGTTTTTCGGGGCAGTTTGCCCCTCGAATCACTCGATGTGCTTCCGCGGTTGCGCGTCTTCGGAGACGTGGAACTGCCGGGTAATCCGGTGCGTTGGCCCGAAGCATCCGAAGTGCTCCGAGCTCCAGCCCCGGCGCCGATAGCGCCCACGACAAACGCGTCAGCGTCGTCAGCGTCGCCGATTTTTACGACGTTGCCCGCTCGTGAAGACAGCGCAAGCCGACCGGCGATTCCCTTTCAGCCCAAACCTCCAGGAGCGGCAACCGTCGTGCCCTTCATGTCGGCGCAGCCGGTTCGTCCGCGGGTCGACCTCGACCATGATCCGCTCATGCGGACAACGGCAGTCGATCCCGAAGACAGCGCACTTCGTCCGGCCATACCGTTTGTCGCGGGAGCTGTTGGCTCTGCGCCACGTAGCACGCCACCGCCGCCTCCCGCTGTTCCACGTCGCCCCGCGAACGATGATGACGCAACGCGAGCGATTGATTTGGACAAACTCGAAGCTCAGCGAGCTGCCGTCACACCCTTTGCGGGAAGTGCGTCCGGGCCGAATTATCCCAGCAAGCCTGAACCTCGGAAGTTCGAGCCCCGATCGTTCGATCGTGATGAATCGACGCGAGCCATCGACATCGAACAACTCTCTGCCAAACGTGTAGCTGTGACGCCGTTTGCCGCGAGCGGTGGCGTCAAACCTCAGCCTGCGGCGCAGCCCATTCCGGGAGCTCCATGGGCTCCGCAGGGACCGACCAAACCAACGGCGGTAGCGTTCAACATCGACGATCCTCATACGCATAGTGCCGATGACGATGTGGTGCGGGCGGCTGTTTCCGCCGCGATTGCGCCGCCCTCTTCTGCGCCCTCTTCTGCGCCATCTTCTGCGCTCAAACCGCCCTCCCTTGGTGAATTGCTGGGGCGTCCAGAAATGCCGGCACGCGTCGAGCCGCCACCGATGGTCGTGCCTGCGCATGTGTCTCCGCCCGAAGCACCACGTGCGCCTGAGACGCCACGTCCGCCCGAGGTGGTTGTCCCGAAAGACCAAGCACCGCCGCCTGCGGTTGTTGCGCCACCGAGTGCAGTTCTTCCTGAAGAACCTCGCGATGTGCCTCGCGTCGTGACCGCCGAAGCTTCGCCCCCCGTTGCGGCATCGGCATCCGATGAATCAGGTGTTCGCGCGACCATCGTCGAACGTTTGCGTTCGGGCGTTCCTGCGCCGCTACACGATCTCGTCGTGGTGGGCGCCGACCTCAGCGGACTCGACATGCATGGTGCAAATCTGTCGGGTCATGATCTCACGCGCGTCAAGTTGTGTAAGACAAACCTTCGCGGAGCTCGCCTTGGTGGAGCGCGGCTCATCGATGCGGATCTCGAAGGCGCGGATCTCGAAAATGCCGATCTCGCTGGTGCCGACCTGACGCGGGCGACATTGACAAACACGCGTCTGACTGGCGCAAATATCGACACAGCGAACTTTGCTGCGGCGCAAGGAGCTGGGGCGATCTTCGATGGCGCCAAAGGGCGGGCAGCATCGTTTGCCCGAGGACAATGGCCCAACGCTTCGTTCCGAAATCTCGACGTCCTTGGAGCGGACTTCACGGCGACGCTGCTCGATGCCGCGGTGTTCGAACGGGCTGTGTTGCCCGACGCGAAGCTGAACGATGCTCGGGGCAAAGGAGCGAAGTTCGATCACGCTCGACTCGATCACGCTCGTGTTGACGGCGCAACACTTGTTGGGACGTCGTTTCGAAACCTGGATGCCAAGAGTTCCGTTTGGGAAAACGCGACACTCGATCAATCCGTCTTTGACGACGCTTGCTTGGAAAATGCGATGTTTGTCCGTACGACCTGTCGAGAAACGACGTTCGTAAATGCGAACCTTCGCGCGGCAAACTTTGGTCGAGCTCAAGGGGACGCGGCCAACTTGAGCGGGGCCAACCTTGAAGGTGTCGACTTTCGCCAAGCCAAGTTTGTCGAAGCAAAGTTCGAAGACGCGAAGATGTCGAATGTGCTTGCTCCGCGAGCCGATTTTGCCCGGAGTAATTTGAGCCGCGCGGTCCTCACGAATGGAAGTCTGCGCGCGGCCCAGATGGGGGGCGCCAACCTCTCGCACGCCGTTCTCGATGGCGCTGACCTACGCGACGCTGATCTTCGGCGCAGCGTGTTGGTCAAAGCGTCACGTACGGGAGCCAAGTTGAGCGGAGCAAATACCAAAGACGCCATCGAAAACGAGCCGACCGAGTGACGTGCTCATCCTGTTTTTGCTCCGAAAACAGGTGATTCTCGACACGCACGTCGCAGGTGATCAGCTCCGTGGTGTCATCAGCGGTCGTTCGCGTACGTCCGTATTCCCAAGTTGGCCCCGAGTGGCGTTAAGATTGCCGCACGTCCGCAACATGACTCGTGTCCCTTCGTCTGAGCGTCCGCACTCTGCGCGATCGTTGCTGCTTCACGTATGTGATGTCGCGCGTGCGAAGTGCTTTTTTGGATGGAGCAGACACGCATGACGGACGCGAGCGACGATGTCCTGCCCGCGATTGCATGCCGTGACGAGCACACGCTGCGCGACTTTGTTCAAACGAAGATCAGCCCCAATGCGTGGCCGATCCTGTCGCCCGTATTGCGTCGCGCCATTCTGACCGAAGGCATCGATCTCAACGCCGCTCGACGCTTCACGATGACTCCCGACACGATGGTGCGTCTCGCGCGTGTGTTCTACGCACGCATGCAGCGCATCGAACGCGCGCTGGGATTCGACAACGCGTTTCATCGCGCGCTGCACAACCATGAAGTTCTGTTGCGCATGTTGCTCCTCGA
>JBGAOI010000528.1:0-5614 GCA_044221885.1 Polyangium sp. (in: bacteria) | reverse complement strand
AACCATTGACCTCGTTGTTTTGTGACAACAAGATACCGCTGAATTCAATGCGCACGTACTTGAGAATGCCGCTGTCATCATCAGGCTTGTCGCCACCGTATTGCGTTTCCGGCGTCGGATTGAGCCCCTCGATATTCGCTTTTCCACCCGGTACGTTGATGGGCGCGCGTCCGAGAACCATGACTCCGCCCCAATCACCCGCTTGACGATCGCCCACCGGCGCTTGGCTTGTGAACACAATGGGTTCGTCTCGACCACCTTCGGCAAGAATCCTGGCGCCTGGGTCAATAATGAGCGTACCAAGTGTGCCCTTGTCGCCAACAATCGTCGTACACGGCTCGATCGTCAATGTCGCCCCAGCGCGGATATGCACCTTGTGTTTCAAGGTCCAAACTTTGTCCGAAGTGAGCGTCGTATCGGTCTTGACTTCGTATTCGTCGTTGACAGCATCGAAAACCGTCGCCGCAATTTCTGCAGGCATGGGTTTGTCGACGCATTTCGATGGCGCTCCGCCACCGGCACCTCCGCCACCACCCATACCACCACTGCTGCTACTGCTGCCCGAACCGCTGGAACTCGAACTGCTCGAGCTCGATGCGGCATTACCGGACGGCGGTTGATCGGTATTGGAATCGCCGCAAGCCACCAACATCGTCAGAGGCAAGGCACCGACCAACATTTTCAAGATGGATTGAGATTTCATGGATCCTCCTCGTTTGCGTTTACGCGAGGCCATGATGGCGACGCTGCGTTACGAATACGCGAGCGCTTTGAAACATTTTCGAGTCGAATCAGTTTTGCATGGTTGCACTCAACGTGAACGTCGCTCCAGGCTGGAATTGCCCCACGATATTCGCTCCGTCGTCGGCTTTTTCGGGACCTTGCGTCATCGTTACCGGGGCAAAAAGGATATTTTCCGCGGCAAGTTTCAGGTCGAGATATTTGCCAATTCGTTGCGCAACCGTCACATCCAACACATGACGCGGTTGTTCGTATACATCCGCCAACCCGTATGCACCCACTTGCGTAATGCGTCGCCCGAACACGTTATAGAGCAAACGGAAACGCGTCCCACTCGTGTCATTCGCATAGTCGGCCCCTAAATTCACAACGTACGGCGATTGTCCAGCCAGCGGACGTTCATTGTTCGTTTGCAAGCCAGTTTGCGACTCGCTCAGGTTCACGCGCGAATACACGAGCGTCAGATTGGCCAATGCGCCCCAATTCGCCAAGCGCGGATGCGCAAAAGCGAGATTTTTTCGCAATTCCAATTCCACACCGGCATTTTGCGCACCCGCCGCGTTCTCGAAACTATCGGTCCCACGATTTCCCGCCGGCAAGATGATCTTCTCAATCGGCTTCGTGAAATCTTTGTAGAAAAGACTCACTGCCGCAACTTCGGAAAGCGTTGGAAACCATTCGAAACGCGCGTCAACGTTGACGATGCTGGTTCGGTCGAGGTTTGGATTTCCGTAAATATCCCGTGCCCCGAAGTATTCCGTAAAGAGAAACGGCGCAAGTTCACGCAATTGCGGTCGAGCCACGGTACGCGTTGCGGAAAACCGCAGATTGGAATTCGCCGTCGTTTTGAAAACCAAATTCGCCGAAGGCAACAGATCAACCGTCGCCAATGTGCTTTCTGAACGAATCGTCGGGTCGAACCGATCAAACGATTCGAGCGTTTGCGTCGATGCCTCCACACGTGCACCCAATATGATGCGCATCCAGCGCGTGGGCGACGTATCGCTCATCGCATAACCGGCAAAAAGATCCTGCTGGGCCGTGTACGAATCGCTCGTTCGCGTCCATTCATCCAGTTCGAGCGCCGGGCCGATGTTTGCAGGGACGAACAGTTCGTCCGGGCTCTTCGCATAATCGAATCCCGGAGGGTTTCGTGCCAAAAACCGAAAACGCCGCGCCTCGAAATCACGAGCTCGGACAAGAGCCAAACCGCCGAATTTGATTTTTGTCGGCTTATCGCCCGAAGTTAGCGGCTGTGTCCAGTTCAAAAGCCCGCCATAGATCGTTTCCGTTTGGCTGCCAAAAAAGTGCAAACCGCTCTGCGTACCATCATCCCAAACCTTACGCCCGCCTTCCGCCAATTGATACACGTTTTCACGCATATCCGGATCGGCACTCGACGCTGAAGAAAGCGTCAAACTCCAATCGACCGCCGCGTCTTTCAGAGCTCGGATTTTGTGTTCGCCCGTCAATTGCCCAAACGTCAACGCGCGACTCGTAAATCGTAAACGCGTATCGTAGACGGTTGTCCCGGCGTCTTCGTTGAATCCAGCAATTTCGCGACCTTCGTTCTCGGACGAACGCGTATGCAAGCCCATCAACGAAATTTTGTGGTCTTTGGCATAACGGTAGGTCAATCCACCATATCCGCCCCACGTCACGCTCTCGAGACCCGTTTCCACGCGGTAGTCATTGAGCAATTTCAGCTCGGGGGTGGCGGCATTGGGATCGGTCGTGAACGTCCTCGCGATTTCGTCTTTTCGGATTTGATTTCGAATTCCGTACGTCAATGCCGCGATATAACCGATTTCGTGTTTTTCGCCGCGTTTCAGCGTATTGCCCACGGTGATGTTACCGCCAAGGTTTGGCACGGCGATCGCTCGCTGGGTGCTCATGTACGCATTGATGTCTTGCCCCCAACGCGTCAAATCATCACGCGTAATCACCGAACCGTCCGGCTTCGGCCCAAGACGCGTCACGCGATAGTTCGGAATCGAAGACGGCAACGCCCGCGTCCCATCGTCAATACCGAGCCAATCGGTGCTCGAACCGCGATACGTCAATCGATCGCGAAACGTGCTCTCCGTATTGAATCCGATGTTGATTGTCGCCGAAATCGTAAACTTTTCGGGCAATTCGCGCGTGCGTACTCGCACGGAGCCGCCCGTGAAGTCACCAGGCATGTCGGGCGTAAACGTTTTGATGATGGTCAAATCACTCAACACCGTCGTCGGAAACATATCGAAGGGAACAGCTTGACGATCCGGCTCGGGACTCGGCAGCGGCGTTCCATTGATGAGGGCATTGGTGTATCGCTCGCCCAATCCGCGAACAAAGACATAACGATTGCCGACGACCGACGCCCCAACGACGCGTTTTGCGGCATCCGCTGCATTACGATCCGGCGTGCGCGCAATTTCCTGAGCACTGATGGCATCGCCCGCAGCCGCCGCATTTTTGCGAATGAGCGTTTGCGCAGTCGCTGTCGCCCGATCCGGCTCCGTTTCGATTTCGACCACGATTTCTTGTTTGTTTTCTTCGGTGGACAACGCAACATCGAGTTTTTCGACTTTTCCGGCGACAATCCGCACGTTTTGTACGCGCTGCGCTTTGTAGAGCTGGTAAAATACGCGCAATTCATAGACGCCGGGCGCGAGTTCCAAGCGAAATCGCCCATCGAAGTCGGCAATGGTCTTCTTATTCGTTCCCATGACCGAAACTTGCGCATCGATCACAGGCTCTTTGGTTTTTGCATCGACGACGACGCCCCACACCACACCTTTTCCGGAAGGTGGAGGACGCGCGGGATCTTCTTCATCTGCCGGAGGAGCATCCGTCGGCGTACTTTGGGCCTCGACGGGAGCCGTTTCGTCAGCCGCCGATGCTTCCGCTGGGACAAACCATAGAACCCACAAAGCCAACCCAATCGTCATTCGTCGCATGGACCTATCCTGTGCACGCGAATCCTCGCGCGTTCGTTACGCCGTTGAGCAAGAAAAACTCAGTTGCCGGCGACTTTTTCCGTCAGAATGGCAATCCCCTTGGCGCCACCTTGTTTCGCGATGTCCATCACCTGCACGGTAGTGCCATAAGGAGCGTCATCCGCGGCATCGAAATACAACACCTGATCCGCACGAGCCGCGAAGATCTTGCGTAGCCGCGCGCGTAAATCGGATTTTTCCACCACGTTTTGATTGATGCGTATCGTTCCCGACGCGTCGACCGTGAGCACGACGGGTTTGTCCGCATCCGGCGGTGGTGGTTCGTTTTTCTGCGTATTATCCTTCATTGGAAGTCGCAGCCATATTTGCTTATCCAGCAATGGCGCCACCACCATGAAAATGATGAGCAGCACGAGCACCACGTCCACGAGTGGGGTCACGTTCATGACCGGCATCACCGACGCGTTTTTCTTGTCCGAACTGACATGCATGCCCATTTCAACTCTCCTCGTCGGGTTTGCCGGATCCTTTTTGGCTCACGCTCAAGGCAATTCCTTTGAACCCCGCGCGTTGACACGAAGCAAACGTGTCGCGCATCTTGGCGTAATGCACCGAAGCGTCGCCTTTTAATACGACGCGGCGATCGGCCTCCGCTTGGTGAATTTGTCCGAGCTTCATTTCGAGCATCGTCAAATTCCCCATCAGCTCTTTTTCCAGAAAAACGTTTCCTCGAGCCGTCACAGTCACCGTAATCGGATCCAACTTCGATTTCGAATTCTCGTCAGGTTGAACCACGCTCGGCAACTCCACCCGTTCTCCATGCTCTAGTTCGGGCGCAATCACCATAAAGATGATCAGCAACACGAGCACCACGTCGACGAGCGGCGTGATGTTGATTTCCGGCTCAGGCTGCCGCTTCTTCGACCAAACGTTCGCCACTTGCGCGCCCATGATGATTCTCCATTTCGTCCAGAAGTTCGCCCGCGCTGCGATCAAGTGCCGCTTCGACCACGGAAATCTTGCCCGTCAACCAATTGAAGCAAAGCACCGCGGGAATGGCGACGGACAAACCGAGCGCCGTTTCAATGAGCGCTTCCGCAATACCTGCACTCACGGCACCGAGTCCGCCCGATCCGGTCGCAGCAATGCTTTGAAACGCGGTGATGATACCAACGACCGTGCCCAGAAGCCCCACGAACGGCGCAATGGATCCAACGGTGGCCAAAACCGACATTCCCCGACGCAAGTCCATAGAAATGGCTTCACGTCGACGTCCCACTTCACGCCGTGCCAATTCGACCGAAGACAAATTGCCATCCGGTTCGTTTTCCGCGCGTACGTACCGACGAACAGCCCCACCCACGAGGCGCGCCAGCGCGGATACGCGATGCCGATCGGCTGCTTTCACGATTTCCGGCATATCCCAAGCATCGAGCAACGGACCGGCGACTTTCATGAATCGGCCGGTTTCCGCATTGCTTCGCGAAAGCGCAATGATGCGTTCCACCACCACCGCAATGCTTGCAATGGCCATCAGCACAAGCGTAAACGCAATCAGCTTCGACACGAGCCCCATGCTCGCCCAAATATGTGCAAGATCGAATTGCATGTTCTTTGCTCCTTCTCACGTCTTGATTTTGAAGTTGAACCGGGCCACTTGATAGGTAGCCACAGCATGCCCTGCCACCATGGCGGGCTTGAATTTCCACGTCTTTACGGTGTCGATGACAATGGGATCCAATCTCGGATGTCCCCGGACAATCGACACACCGCTCACATCCCCCGATTCAGTAACGACAAACCTCACGACCACCGTACCTTCCACACCTTCACTATTTAATGAATCGGGATACGGCGGCGATGGTTTGGATATCGGCGATGGCGGCGTGCCGTCCTCCGGCAATTGAATGGGCCCAGCCACTTTCGGAGGG
>JBGAOI010000527.1:0-5618 GCA_044221885.1 Polyangium sp. (in: bacteria) | reverse complement strand
CTTGCTCGAGAGACTCGCGCAACGCAGAGGACGTGATCGTTGCGTGCATGACGACGCGCGAAGGAGTGGGATCCGCGATGGGTTTGGCGGTGGCTTCTGCAGGACGCGGCGGATACACCGGCATGGCTGCACCACAACCAAGAAGGAACGCGCAGATTGACGCAATGGCAAAGGACGGCAGCTTCGACATGCGCGCTAAATGACCCCGTCGCTGTGCATCTGTCAAGCCCTCGGATGAAACTTTGTCGTCAAAGACTATGCAGCCATGGGCAAGCGTGATAGACGATCCCCGTGCGTACAATCGTCGTTTTGGGGGCCCTGGTCGCCGGTGTCTTGGGGTGCGGGTCGAAAGAGCCGGTACCGGTGAAGGCACCGCCCCAGGAAGTACATACGGAGACGAACGATTCGGCTGCGTCGCCCGCGATGAAGTCTGAAATCGGTGGATTAAATGAAGAGGCCGTTGCCCGATCCTTCGAACGAATGAATGACGCGGTGCAAAACTGTTTCGCCAATGGGACAGGCAAAATCAGTGCCCTTGGTGGACACGTGAAAATGAAATTGCGTATCGACCCGCAAGGTGCCTTGCGCTGGGCATATTTGCCAGAATCGACGCTCGGTGATCGTGATACCGAAAAATGCTTGCTCGACGCGGCTCGTGCCAAGTCTTGGCCTTTGCCCGTGGGTGGCGATGGTTTGGCCGAACGAGCGTTCGATGTAGAGCCGCCTTCGCCAGTGAAGGACCTCGATGCCAAAAAGTTCAAGGTTGCGCTGGCGCTGGTCAGCAAAGAAACGAACAAATGCCGTAAGAATGGCACGTGGGGCAAAGTTTTTCGAGCGACGGCGTATTTGCGATACGATGGGCTGCCCGTGGCGGCGGGGATTGCCCCGCCAAACGAAAAAGGCGAAGATGCCATCGATTGCATGGTTAAAATCATCAAAAAAATCAAGTTTGGCGGAATTGGCCGACGAATGGGCAAATTGAGTTTCGATTTGCGCTGATCCACAACGGGAGACGAATGCGCCATGAGTGCGGAAGAACTTGATCTTTTGCTTGCGAATCCCCGCGATTTTGCACCTGTCCTGGATGAAGGTGTGACGTCGGATGTGGTCACCGGGACGCAAAAGCCAAAAAAAGACACGACGCACTTGCGCCGAGATCGCCGTAAAGATCGGAGCAATCTCGACATCCAACGTTGGGGTGTCGTTGCTCCTGACGGCAAAGAGGGCGATGCGATGCTGGAAGCCATCAAGCCCCTCATGGACTTTCGCGCCGAAGAGCAGGGGGAAGCCCCCATGGTTTTCCGCGTGAAACCCAATTTGGATCGCAAAGGTTCTCAGAACTGGCTATTCAATGTGTACGAAAGTGAAAACATTGAAGAACGTGCGCGCCCGCTTTATCTGTGTCTGCTCGGAAGCCCACAACAGGCGTCATTCGATTTTCAACAAACGGTAATTCATACGGCCTACGTAGGGCGAGTTCACTTTGACAAACCCGACGGTTCGCTGGATGTCGATGCTTATGCCGCGTACGCTGCAAAGGTTGTCAAGTACGCACGCGAAGGTTTTACGAAGGAGCCACCGGAAATTTTGTATTACGTTGCTCCGGACGGTAGCCGAGCGACTCGAAATGCTGTGCCGAAATTGGTTTCACCGAGTCGCGACGATTCGCGCCGAGCCATTGAAAAGGGTCGCTTTCCGGCCATTGTGCGCGAAGTCGACGCTGGTTCTGTCGATAACTTGCTCGCTGGCGTGTCGGCTCCTCCGGGGGCTGTAGGTCGACCTTCGGTGCTTTTTTCCGTGAGTCACGGAATTGGAGGCGCCATTGAAGATTTCGGAAGTGCCGAAGCGCAAAGACGTCGGCAAGGAGCGATGGTGCTCGGGCCCAAAGAATTGCTTGATGGCGATGCTTTGGCTGGAAAAACCTTTTTGCCGGGAGGGTTGTGGTTTCTCTTTGCCTGTTTCGGTGCAGGGACTCCCATGACGAGTGAATACCACAGATGGCTCGAAGAACTCGCGCAACAGGGCATTTATCGGGATTCCCTAGGGGCTGTCTTGCGGTCTTTGGATACTTCGGGGAGTGGCTTTGTGGCGGCATTGCCGCAAGCCGCGTTGCGCAATCCAAACGGGCCGCTTGCTGTTGTGGGACATGTCGACTTGGCTTGGAATTTTGGGTATCTCGATGTAGACGATCCCAAAGAAAGGCGCAGCAGCAAATTCACTCGAGCGTTGCATGCAATGGCCGACGGATCGCGTGTGGGTAGTGCGCACGAAGAAATCACAGAATGGTTTCGAACGATGAACTTCAGCCTGACTTCGATGTACGAAGCCAGCGATGATGCTCGCGTCAACAAGCGTCCCGACCCGGTCGAGCCCGCGATACTTGGACAAACCTGGCTGACCCGGAATGACTTGCGCGGCTATATTCTTCTTGGCGATCCTGCCGTGCGCTTGCCACAAGCCGAGCCGGAAGTGCGGCCTCCGCCCCGAGTTCCCAAGATTTCGGTCAATGAAAAGTCAGCGATCATGACCCTATCGACGATGGACGCCGTCAAGGCGCTTCTCGAAGGGCATGAATCGCCTCGAACCATTGCTCAACGGGCCGGGGTTTCGCACGAAAAACTTTTCGATTGGTTCGATGAATACCGGGCCATGGAGAAGGCGAGACGCGGTTGACGCAAAGAGTTCAGGGTTTCGCCAAGACAAACACGCCCAAACCATTCCAGAAATCGCGCCCTTTGCTTCGGTCTCCGCCCAGTGACCGTTCCCATTCGATACGCAAACCGCCTTGCTGGATGGCATCGCGCGTCCCCGATTGAATGATCGGATCGCGCCAATCATCCACGAGCAACACCGACGTGGGCGCTAGAAGCGGTACAGCAGCGAGAATGTTGTCGCGTGTCGCTTCGTAGCTGTGGTCGCCGTCATAAAAATAGACGCCAATCGGACCTTTGACGAGTCCCTTGCGAAACATGGTCAACGATTTCATGTCGTGAAATTCGACCGTGGCGCTATTGGCCTTGTATCGGTCGACGTTCGCGTGAAATGAAGCCCGCGCTTGGAATCCCCAGCCGGTGTATTTGTTCCAAAATCGAAACTTGTCGCACGCAATGCAGTGTTTGCCCTTGTTCCCATAAGCGGCCGAACAAAGCGTCAAATCTTTGAACGTGCCGATCTCGAGGTACTTTTGATCGGCCGGCATGGCGGCGACGAGCCGATTGAGGAGATTGCAAACTTTGGGATCGGAGAGCCCCTCGACCTCGACAAGATGCTTGGCTCCCTCGAAATCATTGTTCTCCGCAAGGATTCTTTCGACGACGTTGCTCATCGGCCGGCAACGTCGTCGATTTTTTTCAGCTTGTCAAGTGGAGAATGGGCGGGATGAGCAAGCGGAGTTGACGTTCAGTAACGGTAGTTTTCCGGCTTGAAGGGACCTTCGACCGGAACGCCGATATAGTCGGCTTGATCTTGCGTGAGCTTCGTCAATTCCACGCCGAGTTTGCCGAGGTGCAATGCGGCGACCTTTTCGTCGAGCTTCTTCGGCAACAAATACACGCCAATCGCGTGTTTCTCGTTCCACAGCGCGAGCTGGGCCAGAACCTGATTGGAGAAGGACGTGGACATGACAAACGACGGATGGCCCGTGGCACAACCGAGGTTTACGAGACGACCACGCGCGAGGACGATGATGCGCTTGCCGTCCTTGAACACGAAATGGTCGACCTGGGGCTTGATGTTTTCTTCGCGAATGTCAGGATTCTGCTCGAGCCAGCTCATTTGGATTTCGGAATCGAAATGGCCGATGTTGCAAAGAATTGCCTCGTCCTTCATCTTGAGCATGTGCTCGCCACGAATGACGTCTTTGCATCCCGTGGCCGTAACGAAGATATCGCCAACTGCAGCGACCGCTTCCATCGAGCGCACTTCGTAACCTTCCATTGCGGCTTGCAATGCGCAAATCGGGTCGATTTCCGTAACGATGACGCGAGCGCCCAAGCCGCGCAGTGATTGCGCGCAACCCTTGCCAACATCGCCATAACCACACACGACCGCGACTTTGCCCGCGAACATCACGTCCGTCGCGCGCTTGATGCCATCACCAAGCGATTCTCGGCAACCATAAAGATTGTCGAACTTGGACTTGGTCACGGAATTGTTCACGTTGAACGCAGGAACCCGGAGCAATCCCTTGCGGTGCATTTCATACAAACGATTGACGCCCGTCGTCGTTTCCTCGGATACACCACGAATCGGATCGTCTCCTTCAAAGAGGTGCTGGTACTTCTCGTGCGCCATGATGGTCAAATCGCCACCGTCGTCGAGCAGCATGTTCGGGCCTTTTCCGCCCTCGAAGGCGTAAATCTGCTGCTCGATACACCAATCGTACTCTTCGAGCGTTTCGCCTTTCCATGCATAAACGGGAACGCCCGTCGCTGCAATCGCTGCCGCCGCGTGATCCTGCGTCGAATAAATGTTGCAGCTCGTCCACGTCACTTCGGCGCCGAGCTCCGTCAACGTTTCAATGAGCACGGCCGTTTGAATCGTCATATGCAAGCAGCCAGCAATACGCGCACCCTTCAAAGGCTTCTGCTTCCCGTATTCTGCGCGTAATGCCATGAGTCCCGGCATTTCCTTTTCGGCAATGCGGATTTCTTTCCGACCCCAGTCGGCAAGACTCATATCGGCAACCTTGTATCGTGCTTTCTCGCTCATCGTGTCCTCGTTTCTTCTTTTATCACGTGCAGGCCAATGCTGCCTCGTCGCGCCGGCCTACCAATAGCTGCCAGACGAGGTTTCTATCTGGGCCGTCTCCTTGCCAAGCGCGAGGAAGACGGCGAATCGTAATGCCCGAAAGACCAGCGCTTTCGGCCAAGTGTCGTAATGTTTCAGGCTCGAATCCTTGCCACAAATCAGCTTCTTGCTCGCACAATGCCTGATCCTCGTGCGCTTCGTAATCAATGACGCATACCGAACCACCCGAAGGTTTGGCAAGGTCGACCAACGCATTCATTGCGCGTGCCGGTTTCGGCGCATGGTGCAATACACGCGCTGCGACGACCACATCGGCGCCTCCGCGAGCGTGCATCGTCCGAGCGACCTCGGGCCCGTCATATTCACCCATCAACAACTCCACATTATTGAGTTCGCGACGACGAACTCGTTCTTCGGCCAGAGATATTTGCACTTCGGAACGGTCAATGCCCACAACCACGTCGAACAAAGGCGATAAGATTTCGAGCAATGATCCATCACCCGTTCCTACGTCAATCGCCAGTGCTCGTCGCGGCAAAAGTGGAGCAATGGCCGCCAAATATGCGCCAAACTCGAGCGGCGGACCCGTACGCAATGGCCGTCCACTTCGGGCAAAAAACTCACGCGTCGCCGCATCTCGCGTCGAAATGACCTCCGCAATACGCGCCAAGGTTCCATCTGACGAACACGCCGCTGTTCCCGAACGAACCGCATCCGCAATCACCGGATCCGACATGACCCCCGGCGACAAACGTAACAAAGTCCACGTGCCTTGTTTGCGCGCAGAAAGTAATCCAGCATCCCGCAATGCAGCGGCATGTCGCGAGATTTTGGGCTGTCCTTCGTGAAGCAGCTCAGAAAGCTCACCA
>JBGAOI010000526.1:0-5626 GCA_044221885.1 Polyangium sp. (in: bacteria) | reverse complement strand
CGTTCTATTTCCCGCAATTTCACCGCATTCCTGAAAACGACGCCTGGTGGGGTGACGGGTTTACCGATTGGGTCAATGTGCGCAAGGCGCGCGCACAGTTTTCGGGCCACGCGCAACCGCGCGTGCCGCTCGACGCGAGTTTTCGATGACAAACGATGGCGCTGTTAGGTCAAGTTCTGCACTACGAACCGCGAAGAATTTGGCTTGCGCTTCGGGCGGCCCACGGGTAGGCTCGTGTCATGTCGTCAAGAAATGCTGTGCTCACCGCTGCAATGCAACTTCCTCGCTCAGAGCGGGCCGAGTTGGTCAAAGAACTTGCGGCAAGTCTGCACGACCAAGACGAAACGACCACAATGGATGTCGAGGCTGCGTGGTTGGCAGAAGTCGACAAGCGTATCGAAAAAATTGAACAAGGCACGGCGAAATACGAAACCTGGGAGGTTGCTCGCGCCCGTATTGCCAGCCGGGTTCGTCCTTTGCAACCATGATTCGGGTTCTCGACGAAGCACTTGCCGAATTGTTGGTCGCGACAAAATGGTACGACCTGCAGCGTGATGGCCTCGGCGATGAATTGCTAGAAGCAATCAACGATGCGCTTACGTTGATTCAAGAATCACCGAACGCATGGCCGGTGATGCCAGGTTCGAGAGGAGCGCGACGGTATGTATGCAAAGGATTCCCCTACGCAGTGTTCTACACGATTCACAGTGAGTCCATCTGGGTCGTCGCCATCGCTCATACGAGCCGTCATCCCGGTTATTGGCTCCATCGACTGAATCATTAAAATGCAAAGCAAATCAAAACCGCCTCGGCCTAACGCCTTGGCGGTTTTCTCGTGCCTGCATCTCGCGAGGTTCAGCGAATGATCAATTCCTGAACTTTACCGCGACCCGCCGCTTTGCAATTGATCGCCCGCGTTGCACCGACGGCCGCCAATTCAAACGTCCCCGTCCCGTACAACGAATACACCTCGGGCGCCGACGAATTCGACAAAAGCACGCGCACGCCTTTGGCCTTGAGCTCCCGAGCGACGTCGCGCAGTTTTTCCTGCTCGCGCATGCCAAACCCGTTTTTCGTGTACGATGTGAAACTCGATGACGCCGAAAGCGGTACGTACGGCGGATCGAAATACACAAAGTCACCTGGGTTTGCCCGATCGAGCACCGTCTCGAAGGACGAATGCAAGATTTCCGTATGACGCAAGGCGACCGCGCACTTGCGCAAGTTTTCCGCGTCGCAAATCATCGGATTCTCGTAATCGCCAAACGGCACATTGTACACGTTGCTGCGATTGACGCGGTACAAGCCATTAAAGCCCGTGCGGTTCAAATAAATGAACCATGCCGCGACTTCCGTATTTGTCTTGCTGTCGATGTCGGTCCCGCGCAACCGCAGGAAGAAGTCCTTCTCGTGCGGATACGACATCAACAAATCAATCACGTTTTCCACGTCATCGCGAATGCCGAGGTACGTCCGGACCAATCGTTCATTCGTATCGGCCAAGATGGCGCGTTCCGGAAGCATGTGGAAAAACAATGCCCCGCCTCCGACAAACGGCTCGTGGTACGTATTGAATCGCGTCGGAATGCGCGGTTCGAGCTCGTGAATGAGTTGTCGTTTACCGCCTACCCATTTCACGAAGGGTTTCGCAGCTCCCGGTTCGATTTCTCGAATATCGGGACGCGCACGACCTCGAGCCTTGAGAGGCCCGGGACCCGGCTGGGGCAAGGGTTGAACAACAGGGACCGGAAGCTTGCGAAGGGCTTGTTCGAGCATCGGAATGACCGACCGGTACAGGTCGTGATTCCGGAGGGCCAAACTTTTGCCAGTGCTCCCGTTTCACATCGCATTCGTCAACAAAAACTTGTCCCTGAACATCCACTCCGTGATTCCCCCATTTCGCGAGAAAATCACAAATGAAACAAAAAACTTGTCCCTGAACATCCACTCCGTACGGGGACGATTCTCTGCTTCACGGTTTGGGTATGCGGAGCGTCTTGGAAATCATCGCGCTGCCACTGACGACGTGAATGAGGACAAGCGGGTGAAAGACAAACGGGCCAACGAGAACTTCACCCCCGAGAAGAGTTGGTCCAATCAAACCCTTCGCCGCCAGCACCGCGTAGAAGAAGACAATGATGAGAGTCGTTGGGATCGGCGTGCCTTCGAAGTACGCAACTTTTCCAGACGCATCGGACAGCGACGATGCGGTCGCGTTGTATCGAGCCAACCTGCTGATGCCACAACCGACGAAGTACACGAGCCCGATCGCATCGATCCCTCCACGCATGCCCAGTGCAAACGCGAGCGCCGCAGGAGCTACACCAAACGCGACGAGATCCGCCAGTGAATCGAGTTCTTGTCCCAGCAACGAGACTTCGCGTCGCATCCGCGCCACTCGGCCATCCAAGAAGTCACACACGAGCGAGATGGGCAGCAGAGCAAACGCGACTTGCAGCATGACGATGTCGCTCGTCGCGACGTACTTCATCGATGCCAAAACGGATCCCATGCCCGCGAAGCCGTTTCCCAAGGTCAAGAAATCAGCAACCTGAAAGTCGCGAATCATCGAAA
This sequence comes from Polyangium sp. (in: bacteria), assembly GCA_044221885.1. GTDB lineage: Bacteria > Myxococcota_A > Polyangia > Polyangiales > Polyangiaceae > Polyangium. The sequence continues at coordinate 3,052 of JBGAOI010000526.1, read as the reverse complement.
AACGGCGTTTCTTGGGCTTTTTCATGCACCTACCGTCATGCCATGGTCGGGGGTCCGTTGCCAAGCGAAGACTTGTCAAATTTCACTGGACGATCGATGCGCCCCTGCGCGTTACTCATGCCAACATGCGCCTCCATCGATCCACCTTTGTCCTGTTCGTTGCTCTCCTCGCCGGATGCGAATCTGCTTCCAAACCGGATGCCACTCCGACACCTGTTCGCAGCTCGATTCCTTCGGCCGCGTTGACCCCCGCGACGGTTGCTCCGACACCAGCTCTCTCGGTGTCGACGGCCGCGTCGGTTCAAGCTCCGCCGTCGATCTTGAAAGGTGCGTTTGGCGAAACGCTCCAACGTTTGTCCGAGAAGGGTGGCGACTTCATCTCGGATAATTTGATCTCCAACGAAACGTCGTACTTGCAAACGACGAAGCAGCTTCTCGCGCGTCCCGAAGGCGGCGTGTACATCGGCGTCGGGCCTGAGCAGAATTTTAGTTATCTCGCGTTGACGCGGCCGAAGCTGGCGATCATCGTCGACATTCGTCGCGACAATCTCTTGCAACATCTTTATTACCGGTACCTCTTCGAAGAAGCGAAGGACCGATCGCACTTCCTTTCGCTGCTCGTGGGACGTCCTTACGACGAAGGCACTGCGCCTCCGGATAACGCGGACTTCGCGACGGTGGCGAAACATGCCGAGAAGATGGCTCCGGATCCGAAGCTGCAGAAGGGCATTGTGGATGTGGCCATTTTGCGGATCACGAACGAATGGGGTGTGCGCCTCGACGACAAGGACAAGCAATCGATCAAGAAAATGGCGCAGGTCTTTTTCGACAAACAGCTCGATCTAAGGTTTGAACTCAAAGAATCGTCTGGCCGGAAATACCCGACGTTGCGCGAGCTCATGGATACGAAGGATCCTGCTGGCGTCGCGCGGAGCTTTTTGGCGACGAACGAGTCGTTTCGGTTGGTGCAATCGATGGAGCGTGAAGGTCGCGTGCTTCCTGTGGTGGGCGACTTTGGAGGGGATCAGGCCTTCGCCGCGATTGCCGATCACCTGAAGAAGAGTGACTTGAAGGTAACGACGTTTTACGTGTCAAACGTAGAGCAATACTTGCTGGAACCGCCGGTGTGGACCAAGTGGTTGCGCAACGTGGAAGCATTGCCGCGAACGGACGATGCGCTCTTCATTCGGTGTTACTTGGATCAGGGCAAGAAGCATCCGAAACAGATGGAGGGGCATCGGACAGCGACGGTGCTGGCGAAGGTGAGCGACTTTTTGGATCGGGAAAAGAAGAAGCCGTCGAAGACATTTTTCGATATTTCGACGACGGGCAACTTGGATTGACCGGGGTTTTACCGAATCAACCGCCCATTTTGGCCATGCGGGCCATCATTTCTTCGGGCGACACGTCTTCCACGTGTTGTCCGAGGGTCCACTTGTAACCTTCGGGATCTTCGAATTGCCCCGTTCTGTCCCCGTAAAACTGGTTTGACAACGGGCGGATTTCTTTTCCACCTGCCTTAACAAACTGCGCCGCAAGCGCATCGACGTCATCGACATAGACGCACAAGCCGATGGGCGAACCTCCGAGCGTTTTTGCGCTGGCATTGCCCCAGCCCGGCATTTCGTCGGAAAGCATGATGCGCGAATTGCCGATGGTGATTTCAGCGTGAGCGATTTTGCCATCCGGCATGGGAAGGCGGTAGACCTCTTTGGCACCGAGTGCGGCCTCGTAAAACGCGATGGCTTTGGCCGCGTCGGTGAGAGCGAGGTAGGGAGTGACGGAGTGAAAACCTTCGGGGATTGCTTGAACCATGGAGGGACCAAACGACAAACGTTTGGCGGAGTCAAGCAGAAAAACCAATCGTCATCTAGATCGAGCAGATCGAGTCCAGACGGATCGATGGTGACGCGACAAACTCAATGCGCGGCCAAGATCTCCGCAATGCTGTCGTAGCGGCTGGGCGTGCGCGACCAATAATTCAAAATCGATCCGCGTGAAACGATCCACCCTTCGTCGTAGCGGCCATCTTGCGACGTGATGCGCACAAGGTGATCGCCGTGATCAAATCCCCAATGACGCCCCTCGGGATCGAAATGCTCAATCTTGCCCCCGTGGCGCGTACGAATGTGGAATTGTTCGCTCGGTATATCGTAGGTTCGATCGAGAACGAATTCGTACACCTGCCAAATGCTTCCTGACGAAAGCACGCCCCAATCACCGTTCAGCGCCGAATCATTTGGAAGTCCAAACACGCGCATGTGGCCGAAGTTCAGGGCGCAGTTGCGAATGTCGTTGTTGCGGCTCGAATCGTGGTGCAGGGTAATCATCGAGTTGCGCATGAGGCCAAACCCTTTCGTATCCGTGTGCGGATCGTAGGATCGGCGGAAGATGTACTCGCACAATTGATCGGCGCCCGCGGAGAAACCCACTGTAAGCAGGCCGCGGGATTTGCGTTCATGCAAGAGGCGTCCGAATTTTCCGGGCTCGTTCGCGAAGCGCGCTCCGAGGTCTTTGTAACGATGAAGGCCCGTGACGCTGTGTCCGCCACCGAGAATCAACACTTCGCACGTCGCGACTTGGTACCAGAACGCTTCGACGTCTTCCTGACGCATGCCGCTTGTCCAGAAAAACGGCATATAGTCCAAGCCAAACCTTTCGAACTGGCTCAAGTACCAGCGAAAGTTGCCCCACGCAAAGTCCTGGCGCTCCATCTCGTTGCCGTTCTGGGGCGTTTCGGACATCGGCAAGAACACGATGCGCTTGTTGTCTACACCGCGGAGCGCACGCTCGACGATGTAGTGATCATGGATGAGGCGACAGCGATTGTGCGAGCTGTAAACGAGCGACGTACCCTTCATGCGCGCGCAGTACAGTCGTGAAGAACGCAGCCGTCAAGGGGTCTGTCCAAGAAGGACGCAATCCTTCAGTCCGGGGCGTTTCACCAGGGACTCTAGCCGCGGCGATCGTGTGCTTCGCCAACAGAAACGCGCCGCCGGCGACGCTTGATGCAGCCGACGAATCGTACGATTCCAAATCAATTGGACTGGGT
>JBGAOI010000525.1:0-5664 GCA_044221885.1 Polyangium sp. (in: bacteria) | reverse complement strand
AGAGATCACCAACTGGAGAGCCGGATGCGGGAAATCCGCCTGTCCGGTTCGGAGGGAGGGGCGGCCGGGGGACAAACCGGCCGTCCCTACCCCTATACATTGGCCTCTTCAATAAATCAACGGACCGCTAACCGCATCGGCGCGGCACACGATTTCTGTTGAACCGTTTCTACAAACCGACTATGACGCTCGTCCGCACAACACTGCGCTTGGAACAACCTTCGAAGAACCTCCCGGAATCAGAATGCAACACAACGCGATCGAGAATGACAATGGTTTCGATGATGACGAGGAAGAGGATGAGGAGATCATCGACCGCACCGACTTCGAGCACGCTTTCGCAGGCGGATCCTTTTTGGACGAAAAAGGCAAAACCATTACGACGCGCGTTGTCGCCATTGGCGTGTTGAACGTTCCGGAAGACGCAACCATTGACGTGTACGATCCGCGCAGTGAACGCGAAGACCCGCCGCCTGGTCACACACTGGATATCACTGTGCCCCCAGGACGTTATCCCATCGAGTTATGCCTCGCCACAGAACCAAACGGCAAGGTTCGGGTTGCAGCGGCGCGCGTGCTTATCTCGGACAAACCGATCCTCGAATGGTATGCGCTGGAAGACAAGTTCCGCGACGCTTCCGAGACGATGCATGTGTATGCAACGCACACGGTCGACTCGGGTTTTTCGCGATTTGCCGCGCGTGGCGCTCAGTCGAATCCCGTCGCTGGCGACGTTGTCAAGAAAATCGAAATCGCTGCGGGCATCGAGGTGTATCGTTTCGAGCGTGAACAAATCGTGACGGCATTTTCCACAGCCAACGGGTCGGGGGACTATCCCACGTGGGCTGGCTTTGCCGATCATGCGCTGACGGAGCCGGTGCAACTCGTGATCGATTATCAAGTTTTGTGTCGGACGACGGCGGAGATCGTGTTTCTGCCGGTGCCGTTCCACGAAATACCGTTCGAACAATCCCAATACGACATCTTCCGAGCGCTCCGTGTCGAACCCTCCATTGTCGGGCCACACGAATTACGCTTCGATGGTGATGTTGCGCGATTTTGGGCCGGTCGATTGGTCAATGGACAAGGTGCCCCCATTTCCGACGGCTGGGAATCGATGGTTTCCGCGCGTCCGGTGGCGCCGACCGAGAACCGTCCCTTCGCGCAGATTTTTCAATTCAAACCCGATGCGCGAGCCAAAGCCCTGCGCCTCACCGTTTTCGACGGCTGGCGCGCATGGGAACGGGCGTGAACGGGCCGCAGGCTCGAGCACAACATCCTGACATTTTACTTGTCGCCCGGGTTCGCCCGTGGTAGTGGCTCGCTTCGATGCCTCGTCGCGTATACCTTCTCCGTTGGGCCCTTGGAATCGCTTCCATCGCGTTGCCGTCCACGGCTCGAGCTGATATTGCCCCAGGCCCGGTCGAATACAGCATGTTGGCGTTTGTCTGGGTATTGACGACGCTCGTGCTGGGTGTCGCGATTTACGCCGTCGTCCGGCGCATTCGCGGCAAAGATACCGGGAGTGAGTCTTCGGCAGAAACGCCAGCACCGAGCATCTGGAAACGAGCTTTGTTTCGGCGGTCCATGGCAGTGGCCGCCGTCGTCGCGTTTGTCGGGTGGCTCGTAGGAGGCTGGTGGATAGCCGAACAAGACCAACAACGACGTAATGAAATGCGCAGGCGAATGCACATGGAACCGGTCGAACGATCGGCATCGTCGGTGAAATAGACGCCGAGGCTTCCAATACCCATAGACGTTGTTGGGAGCGATCTGCTGGCTGCTACGCGCGTCCTTTGGCTCGACGCACCAATGCTTCCACTTCGACGGGCATGGCCGACGCAAACTCCGCCAAACTCCGCTCGACGTCTTCGCCCAAATCGACGTTCATGGCCTTTGCGGCTTTTTTCCCGGCAAATGCGTAATACCAATGCCTCGCGCCGAATCGCTGAAAATGCTCCACGAAATCCGTGAATGACACATCGAGCGGATACAGTTCGCAGCCGTCATGCGCGACGCCAATCCGATATGGCGCCCCTTGCGGATCGAAATAATCAATCGTCAGCCATACCGATTCACCGGGCACCGACACGAGCAGCTTTGCCCGCTTCAGCGCATTGAGTCGATCGAGATCGCGTTTTGTTTCGACATCGAAACTATCGCTCCAGATCTGCTCGCAAAACGCTTGCGAATAAATGTCCCCTTCGTCGATGTCTTTTTCATGGGCCTTGCGGCTGCGATATTGAACATGCGGACGAAATTGATCGAATGCTTCTTCAATCCCGCATATCGAAGCTTCGCCCCAAAGCTCGTCGTTGCCGCGCGTGACGCGCACGTGCATTCCATCGCCTTGTGCGTAAAACGCTGCGATTTCCTCGGGAAGATCCCGCCCAAGAATCGCGCGCACCTTTTCCGCAAACTCGCCGAGCTTGCTCGCCGGACGCGTGATCACCACCGTGATATCGCCAAAGGTCTTGGTTTCCGTCGTTTCGCTCATCGCGCGCAGAAAAGACGATTTTTCGAGGTGTGTCAATGACGAAATGACTTGGGTCTTGATGCCGTTGTTTCGGCAGACGACTGCGGCGGCGCCGCACTGCTCGAGCCCGCGCAGCGTGAGAGTTTCGGGCACAACCAACGAAGTGGCAGAGTCGTGCGAGGGCGACGCAGCGAGGAATATGCCGTAGATCGATATCGACCGACGATTTCGAGCGGGTGCAGCTCCATCAATCGATGGTCACGGCAAAACAATCAGGCTTTCAGACTCTTCTTTACCGCCATAACGAGCGGTAATCTTGACCGTTCCGGCCGCGACAGCGGTCACCATCCCGTCGGATGATACTGTCGCGACCGCAGGATCGCTCGAAATCCATTCCACGCCTGTGCGTCTCGCCATATCCGATTCGGTCGTGCCGTCCGAAAACTTGACGACCAGTTTGTACTGAAGCTTCTCACCCAGCTTCATCGATGCTGTATCGGGCGTAAGATCGAGGCTCGAAACAGTCTTGTTCCCGTGCCCGGTCCCCTCGTCTGTATCGGACCCACAGCCGACCGTGCCCATTGACACCAGAGCCGCAAGACCGATTGCGAAAAGCGTGCGATATGATTTCATACGAGCTTGCTCCTTTGGGGTTTTGCCCCTTTTTGGTATCCGGCAGACGGTCCATACATATCGCGTGCCGATGCGAAAACGGCCGCTTTCGCGCAATTGTGCAATTCGTGCCCGCATTCCTACACTGGACGAGATCGCGTAGTCGTTGATCGACCCTGCAATCGTCATGCGTGGAATGCGTGATTTTATCGGAATACAAAATCAAAGAAAACAACCGGTCCCAAATACCACGTCAATGCCCGGGCGATCCATCGACCAACACGTTTGACAACCGACGACGTAGTGGACTCGACGGCGCATGGAGGTTCCAGCCCCCAGGGTTGTAGGTCCGTAGCAACATGCCATTCTTCGCGTGGTTAAAGGCCAAGATACGCAGATACAAGTCTCTTCCTACCCGACACGTTCGTTATCTTTTTGCCTTGTTTTCGCGGCTCAAGAAGCGAAGGCGGGCCGTTGGAGGTTTCAACCTCCAGGCGCGATGCTCCGGCCCCTCGAGCTGAAGCATTCATGAGAAAAACCTCGCGTGATTCTACGGGAAACACCCATGATTCCATCGAACGGGCAGGGCTGGCACGGCGGTTGCTTTTGCTCCAGGCACAAGCTCGACGACAACCATCCTCGTCACGGACCTGGCAACTTACTCAAGGAACTCGACCCATGAAAACGCGCTTCAATCAATCGCTTGCTCTTCGTTTCTTCAACAGCATGGCTGGTATTGCGATAGCCGCGTCCGTTTCTGCCTGTGCGACGCAACCGGAAGAACAAATCGTGGAGGAAAACATCGCTTCGGCCGATCTCGCCTTGCAATCGCTCGATGCCGCTTTGAGCTGCGTGCAGGGGTATGTAAATTCCAACACCTGCGACTGGAGCCATTGGACGCAGATGTACCTCGCTTGCAAGACATACGAAGTTCCGGCCATGGACAACAACGATTATTTGCTCAACCTCGTGAAAGCGGGCGAATGCACCAGTGCGAAGTGGCCCAATTATTCGGCGATCATCGATTACCGCGCCGCCGAGCCCCAAACATTGGCCGATGCACAGGATTGCGTATCGCAATACGTGGGCCTCAATCATTGCGACTGGACCCATTGGACCGACATGTACTTGACGTGCAATACCAATGGTTTTACCGCCATGGATGGGGATGACTATTTGCTCGATATCGTGCAAGCGGGCGAATGCACGAGCGCGAAATGGCCAATTATTCTTCGATCATCGATTACCGTGGCGCGCAACCGACGACGCTGGCCAACGCGATGGACTGCGTGTCGCAATACGTCGCGCTCAATAGCTGCGATTGGACCCATTGGACGGAGATGTACTTGACGTGCCGTACCAACGACTTCAGCGCAATGGCAACGGATGACTTTTTGCTCGATATCGTGCAAGCGGGCGAATGTAATCAAGCGAGCTGGCCGCAAATCTCGGCGCTGCTCAATTACCGCGCCGCACCGCCACAAATGCTCAAGAACCTGGTTTCCAACGTGCGCGAATCCACGGTCACGGCGACGTTCTCGAGTGCCTTTTCGTCAGCGCCCGTCGTCTTCGCCGCAATGCAGACCATGACCGGGAACGATCCTGCCGATACGCGCATTGGCCCGGTGACGACGTCGAACTTCAAGGTGTTTGTCCAAGAGGACCAATCGGCAGATTCCGAGGTGACACACAGCAACGAAGTCGTTGGTTACTTGGCCTTGCAGCCGGGAACCATCATCGACGAGGACGGATATACGATTGGCGAAGTCGGGAGCGTCAGCGTCACGCAGGACGACGCAGGGAAATGGTTTACGTTGAGCAATTACCAAGGCAATTACCTTGCTCCGGTCGTCATCATGATGACCAACAGCGTCAATGGAACGCAAGCCGCTCATATGCGTTTGAAGAACGTCTCGCACAGTTCCTTCTCGTACCAACTCGAAGAATGGGACTACTTGGACGGCACGCATTCGACCGAAACGGCAGCGTATATGATTGTGGAATCCGGTTCGCACCGATTGCCGAACGGCGCATTGCTTCAGGCGAAGAATCTCCCGATTGGGGTAGCGCAATCGGTGGCCTTGCCAATGAGCCATGGTGCAACGCCGGTCGTTTTCAGCCAGACGCAATCGCTCAATGGCGCAGCGTCGGTGGTGACGCGTCAGCAAAATGTTTCGCTCAGTGGCCTTTCGATTCAATTGCAAGAGCAAGAGTCGAGCAGCAGCCAGCACCCCACGGAACTCGTTGGCATCATCAGTTACGGTCTGTGATATCGAGGTAAAAGGCGCAGGCCGCCGATATTCCGCGCGGCCTCGACCATGCTTCCCCCTTTGCCCGTCACATCATCCGACAGAAGCTCCGACGCGCTGGAGCCGTCGGGCTCTGGGTCAGCGCTTGCCGCCCTTGGGGCGCCCGGGGGCAACGAGCGACGGATCCGCCCACTTCTTGTCGTCCGCGAAGTGGATCTCGGACACCACGCCTTCGAACGTCACGTCCGGCGCCCCAACGAGCGATTTGGTCCCCCGCGATTCCTCCACATTGGTGCTATCGGTCCGCGTGGAGCCGGCCGTGAGCGG
>JBGAOI010000524.1:0-5668 GCA_044221885.1 Polyangium sp. (in: bacteria) | reverse complement strand
CCAAGAATGTCCGTCGATGTTGGACCAACGGTTGCGAGGCCATCGGAAATGACGATGACACGACGAACCGGGTGCGTCACTGGACTTGCCGCGACGTGGAGTTCACCGGTGCGCAAACCTTCGAAGAGGTTTGTCCCGCCCCGCGCATCCAATACCCCCACGGCGGAACGAGCTTGTTGTCGCGTCACGGGCGTGAGTACCGACGAGACAAACTGCACGCTTGCTTCGTCGGAAAACGAGTGAACGGAAAGAATGTCGCCCTCGGGCAAACTATCGACGAGGCGCAGTGCGGCCGCACGCGCTTGTTCGATTTTTGGACCGGACATCGAGCCCGAAGTGTCGACAACGAGCGCCACGGAACTCTTTGAATGCAAAGCAGTTTGTCCCGATGGTACGTCCACCCAAACGCCAAGCGTCGTTTCCTTTTGATTACGCAAGATAAAATCGCTTACAGGAGCAGCTCCGACCCAGGGTCCATCGTGGCGAGGACCATCGTGCACATCGGCGGCGACTTCGATAGGTTTGGCGGCGACGGTCATGGGTACTTGGGTTTCGTTCGCAAGCGCATTTTTGGATTCAGGCGCCGGAGCAACGGGGATGGGCGTAGACGATGCGCACCCTGCAACAAGGGCGGCAGCAACCAAGGTGATGGACTTCGACGACATTGCGTTGGCTCCCGGTGGATACGAAAACGTGGGTGAGCCGCTTTTACGTACGAACGTCGAGAAAGTTTTGACGTTCGGTGTATCTCCGAAAAGACGTGAAAGGAGACTCGATAACGATGCGGGCCGACGTAGCGGAAGGAGGAGGTCGGGTTGGGACCCTTTTACTTCCCAAACCAAAACCGAAAACGAACTATTGCCATGCGCAACGATGGACGCCTACGCTTCGAGTTGCTCGCGACGTGGTTGTCGCGGGCGCGGAGGATGAACGATGGCAACGGATTCGATTCGCGTTTCCGCGGTGATCGCTGCCAGCCCGGAACGTATCTACAATGCGTGGATGTCCGGAGCCGAGCACTCGGCAATGACCGAAGGCGCAGCATCGGTCGAGCCGAAGGTTGGCGGTCGTTTTACCGCGTGGGATGGATACATCTCCGGTGAAACGCTAGAACTCGTCGAAAACAAGAAGGTGGTTCAATCCTGGCGAACGGTCGAGTTTCCCGAGGGAAGTCCGCATTCGCGCCTTGAAGTTCTTTTCGAGCCCGTCGAGGGAGGGACAAACGTAACGTTTGTCCACACAGAGATTCCCAAAGGTGACGGAAAGAAGTACCACAAAGGTTGGCAAGAGTTTTACGTCGCGCCAATGACAAAACATTTCGGCGCCGTCAAGCCCGCCAAACGAAAATCTCCGCCGCGTAAAGCAGCGGCCAAGACAAACGCATCCAAAAAGGCAGCTCCGGTTTCGGAAGCTGCAAAAAAAACAGCCCCCGCAAAGAAAGCAGCTCCCGTGAAAACAACCGCAAAGAAAGCAGCCCCCGCAGCAAAGAAAGCAGCCCCCGCAGCAAAGAAAGCAGCCGCGCCCGCCAAGGCCGCCGCGCCCGCCAAGGCCGCCGCGCCCGCGAAAAAGGCTGCTCCGGCCAAGAAGGCCGCTCCCGCAAAGAAAGCCGCTCCGGCGAAAGCCGCCGCGCCGGCCCCCGCAGCCGCTCCGGCCAAGAAGGCCGCACCGGCCAAGGCCGCCGCTGCAGCTGCAAAGAAAGCTGCTCCCGCAAAGAAGGCAGCTCCTGCAAAGAAAGCCGCGCCCGCCAAGGCCGCCGCAGCTCCCGCCCCCGCAGCTCCCGCCGCAGCCGCATCGCGTGGCCGCAGCAAAAAATCTTCTTGATACGCACCCACGTGATCGCGTAATGGCGCACGGCGCGCCGAGTCTCGCCGGAAAAACCTCGCCGGAAAAACCTCGCCGGAAAAACCTTTCAGCTTTAAACGATTGTCAACGCGACAAACGATCGCGCGCACGGCGCCGGCGCAAGCAAAAAACAACGACGAGCGCAATCGGTATGCCAAACGCGCGGTTCGTTCGAGATGTCGATGCACAATCGCATCCCGACGTTTTCGGTTCGTCGGTTCCCCCCGTACCAGGCGACACACCGCCACTGCCGCCCACCCCCGTCGAACTACTCGAGCTCGATTCCGACGTTTCGATCCGGATCGTTACGTCGTGTCGAGCCACGAGCGAAGGTTTGGCCGCCGGGTTTTTCTCGTAAAGCGCCAGCAAATCCTGGCCCGTCGAGTCCGTCACATTCGCCTTGGCCAGGTGCTCGACATATCCCCGCGTAACCGCTTGGTAATACACTCGCGCCGACACAACGACTTCTCCGGCCGCATTCGCGGGGATCGTCATGTCGAACGAAATATCGTCATAAGCGCGAAAACCCGTACTTGGATTCCCATAGTCGATTTCCGGCGTCGGAAACGTGCCAACCACGCCCACAAAACCTTTCGGCGGAATGCGCGTATCGGAAAGGATCATATCGTGTAATGCCAAGTCTTCCGACGGTTCGGCCGATGTTCCATTCCAATGGCCATGTTGCGCCCGATAAACATGGGTCGAAGGCGCATCGATAATTTCCCCGAGAACATCATCGTATCCGCCAACAACAAATGTCTCTTCGCCTTGCGCATCCACGAGCACGAGGGCGACCCAAGCGCGACGTCCTTCCGCATAACCGGTCGGAAATTTGTGACCAGCAAGGTTTTCGACTCGAACGGTGATCTTCTCCAAAGCGCCGGGTTTGGCCGTCGAAGGTGGCGAAAGGATTTGCGTCGTCACCGCCTGAGCCAGCACATTTTTCGTCTGCTCGATGGCCAAAGCGAATGCACCGGGGAACGCGTTCGCGCGATCGGGATTTTGATCCATGACGGCGAAAATGCCGAAAAGGTTTGCCCCAACAAACGCGTGGTTTCGAGGTTCGTTCCGCAGTGGCGCATTGGGCGAGGTTGCTCCGGGTAGATTACCGGATTGCCGAAACATGTGGCAATCGATACAGGAAGCTCCTCCGGGACCGGAAAAGTCACTACTTTGCCATTCCCAATAGGTCGTATCGAGCGGAAATTCGAGGTTTGTCGGCGTGCCAGAATCGTCACGCAGCATCCGGGTCGGGTTTGTCACTTGATGACATTGCCCACAAAAATGCGCCGAGGACAAATCGGCATCGAACGTCGTGGCGTGCACCGGAACATTGCTATCCGCGTAAGGGCCGCGTTTGGCGATGTCGTTGGAATAAACAATTTGCGCATTGCCCACGTAATAAGGAGCTTCGGTTGGTCCGGTCGCAACAGCGCGATGACACGTGTCGCAACCAATGCCTTGCATATCCAGAGCATCGAACGCGCTGCCGTCGGGCGGAGTCGTATGACCTCGAACGAAGGCAATGGGCGAATGGCAGCGCAAACAATATGCGCCGACGCCAGGGTCGTCTTGATTGGCAATGGTCAGTGCGGCGCGAAAAATGGGATCTCGTGCCGCATTGGCCATCATGGTTCCGGCCCATGAATCGTGGGGCAAATAAGAGAAATTCCCAGCGTAACCGCCGCCATGACACAAGGCGCATCCGTCCGCGGCGTCGAATTGCCCGCCAAAATCCAACTCGCCTGGCTTCGTCCCTGCCAAGTCACCCAAGCCGGCCTGGGCTGTCGACGTCATCGTCCACGATGCACACAGAATGGCGACAAACGGTTTGGCAAACAGAAACCGGCGCACAAACACCTCTCTGTTTACGCCTCGGCGTGTTCGACTTTGGTCCACTCGAGCGTCATGTTCGACCCGAATTCGAGCCGGTCGACGTCTTGGAGAAGCAACGCTTCAATGCTTTTGCCGTCCTTGCGAACGCCATTTGTACTTCCCGTATCGATGACCCAAACGTCGGCACCTATGCGCACGAGGAGAAAATGGACCCGAGAAACATTTTTATCGATTTCCCCAAGGGACAAACCACACCGTTCGTAACGACCGATCAGCAAGCCTTGTCCCAAGCGTTCGGCCGAAACATTCCGTTTGGCTTTGGCGTGCCGCGAGAGCAATTTGATGGTCGCCCACGCCAATTCCGGTTCGTCGTCGTCTCCCAAAAGGAGCGGCGGAGCAAGGGTCGTGACGCGCGAGCTTTCATCGAATGCTCGATAAGGCGGGCCTTTTTTCTTGGGTGGAGGCAATGCATGAACACCCGCTCGACGTCCCGCGGGCAAAGGATCGCGACGGTCGACGAAAGAACGTGGCGGCATTGCATCCCAAGCTGCCGAAGCGCGCTCGGGCCATTCCGTCCCCGTTCCGCAGGGCAAACACCAAATGGCAAATGAATCAATGGCGAAGTAGGTGGGGCCATCGGAAACGACCGCACAATTCTTTTTTCCGTCTTCCGTCGAAAAGGGTTGACGCGTGTTCAGGTCCCAAATGTGAATCGTGGGAGATCCCTGTTCGTCCAGTAAAACAATTGCCACGACGTGCCGGAGCGACACGCGTTCTGAAGGCAAACGAATTCGACATTTCGTATGGCGACCGATGGTCACCGTCGTTGTGACTTCAGCCAGCTCGGCGGTGATGACGCGCATGTCTTTGCTCACCGCCCCCACGACGAACGCTGGACCTCGAGCAGCTCGCGCTACGTCGGTCATCCGGTCGTAAAGGACGAGAAAAGATTCGCGAGGTCCTGGAGGAGCCGAGGGTTCTGTGCTCTCGGACATGAAAAGCGTGTTTTCGTTACGAAGTTGCGGTCCGAAAATACCAGTGGCTTCCGGATCTTCTTGGTCACGAGAACGCATCGCTCAACGTCCATTGGTGCACGGAAGGTAGCGGAGCGCAACCCTCACGAGCAGAAAGGGTGCGCCATCATCGAATGGAATCGCGATATACTCTGGCACGCATGGCCTCCTTGGGGTCCGAAGACGAGTTTGCAACGAACGTGCCGGAGGACGCGGCATCGACGAACGAAGGCACAATCACGCCTGATCCGTTCTTGGCCAAGGTCGCGCGTGTGCCCGAGCGACGTGATGCCTTCGCGCATGTTGCGCGTGTGGGGGACAAATTCGGTCGGTTTGAAGTGCGCGGTGAACTCGGGCGTGGAGGCATGGGTATCGTCTACGCCGCGCTGGATACCACGCTTGGACGTGAGGTTGCGCTGAAGGTGCTTCCGGCGTCGGGCGATGTCGAGCGACGGCGCAGATTCATGCGTGAAGCGCGATCAGCCGCAGCCGTAACCCATCCAGGGATCGCCACGGTGTACGACGTGGGCGAACAAGACGGCGCAGTGTTCATCGCGATGGAACGCGTACGCGGACAAACCCTCCGTACGTGGCTCGAAAAAAACCGCCCGATCCCAATCGTTGAAGCTCAAAGGATCGGTTTGGCGATCGCTCGTACCCTCGCCAAAGCCCACGAACAGGGCGTCGTTCACCGTGATTTGAAGCCCGAAAATGCGATGCTCACCGACGACGGCGACGTGAAACTGCTCGACTTCGGTTTGGCGAAGCTCGTGGGTCCAAGTTTGTCAAGGAACGAATCGACCACGGATACGCAAGACGGGCGCATCATGGGCACGCCTTGCTACATGTCGCCCGAACAAGCCCGAGGGCAGCCTGTCGATGCGCGAAGTGACGTTTTTTCGTTTGGCGTGATGTTCTACGAGTTGCTCACGGGCGAACGTCCGTTTGTCGGCGCAAGCTCGGTGGATTTGCTCGCC
>JBGAOI010000523.1:0-5669 GCA_044221885.1 Polyangium sp. (in: bacteria) | reverse complement strand
ACGATTTCGCCTCGATCGTCCGCGCAAAAGCAAGCAGTTCTGCTGTTTCGATCGGGTCGTTCATTTGGATCATTTCTGAGCAACTCCTTCCATTCGATCGGTCATTGCGCAAATCCATCGGCGCGTCAATAATGTCGGCATGAACAGCGTCGCCCATCGACAAGCGACGAACGACTCCACCAAAGTGACGTCCCTCGATGGACGACTTCTCTCGAAAGCAGGCGATGAATCATGACATGGCAACTTGATGCAGTTCACACGCACGTGGGTTTTTCCGTAAAGCACATGATGGTTTCGACGGTGCGTGGCCAATTCAAGCAATACAGCGGAACGTTGAACATCGACGCAGCCGACTTCACCAAGTCCACGTTCGAGGGAGAAGTCGACGTGGCCAGCATCGATACGAGCAATTCACAACGTGATGATCACCTGCGTTCGGCGGACTTTTTCGATGCAGCCAATCATCCGAAAATCAAATTCGTGAGTTCACGCATCGAATCCAAAGGCGACAACGAATACGTCGTCCATGGCGACTTGACGATCCGGGACGCGACGCACCCCGTTGCGTTCGAGGTCGAGTATCAAGGTTCGGGGAAAAACCCGTGGGGTAAAACGGTCACGGGATTCAGTGCCAAAGCAACCGTCAATCGCAAGGACTTTGGATTGGGTTGGAACGCGGTACTCGAAACGGGCGGCGTGCTCGTCGGTGAAAAGGTAAAAATCGAAATCGACGTCGAAGCCGCTGCTGGCTAAAGGCAGCGCGCTGAGAGAACTCGGCAAGGAATAATACCAGGTATTCCTTGGTCCTTCCCCGAGTTTTCTCGCGTTACGCGCCCGTCGACGGACGTTTGAGAAACCAACCAAATCGCTCGATGGACACCCGTCCCGACGCGTCGAATTCAACCCCTTCCGCTTCGAGCAGCATGCGTTGGACGGCCGCGCCCACGGGATCTTTTATCGTAATCCCCGCATATTTTTTCCCCTTGCTGCCAAGCACACGTTGCCAAGGCACGTCCGCATTTTTTCCCGATTCCTTGAGGGCCGCGAGAGCATACCCCACGTGCCGCGCCGAACGAGGATGTGACGCCATCGCGGCCACGGCACCGTAGGTACACACGCGCCCACACGGAATACGCCGTACGACCCGGTAAAACTCGGTCCACAAAGAGACACTTTCCGGCAGCGGAGCGGGCTTGTTCTGCTTACGCGATGGATCCAGTTTTCCCATCGCCCGCTGCACGACTGGGGCTTGTTTGGAAAGACGCGCCATTTTGATCGAGCCTCGGGGCTTGACAGTGGACATCGGGAACGGCATATCGTGCAAGGATTCTTTGTCAAGCAACATTCGCAATTCTGTTGACGCTTTCGTCCGCACCATGTTGCCAAAAAACCAGCAAACCTCAAACCAGCAAAGCAGCCAAACCATTGCGAGGCTCCACGACGTAATACGTGCTACGTCCACGACTTATTGGAGGAGGCACGGGCGGTGTTTCAGCAAAATGACTTGATCGAGGCGGTACAGTTGGTCATTCGGATACGGAGAGTTGGCTCAGAATGCACCCGGCCGTGGTTGTTCCTGTTCTCCGCCCGTTGAATTATCGTCGCGAGCGCCCGAAAGCTAGGGCGACTGAGCGAGGAATACGCAGTCGAGGCATGTCGATCAACGATTTCGGGTGCGAGCAGCCAAATGAGCCATAAAAAGCCCCTGCCCCTCCGTCCCGAATGATGTAGCCTCGGGTCACTCGGCAAGGAGGCTCTTCACATGAAACAGCGAAATGCATGGCTTTTTTTGCTGGCTGGCGCGGTATCGTGCGCTGGCGCCATGGTCGCCTGCGGTGGCAATGGCAATACTCCAACAGGGAGTAGCTCGACCGGCGAGAATCCGACAGGTGGCAATGGTGGCAATGGCGGCAACGTTGGCAATGGCGGCAATGGCAATGGCGGCAATGGCGGAGGCAATGGGGGCAGTGCCGGAACTGGCGCTGGCGGCGTCACGTTTAGCGACTTCGTCATAGAATCGCCAGACGCGAGCGGGGCGGTTGTCGTCGCCAACGTCTCCGAAAATGCCGCAGACAACTCGGTCGCGCTGGAACAAGCTTTTGCTTCGGCCAACAATGGCGGAACGGTCAGTATTCCACCGGGAACCTACAAGTTCACGGACAACATCAATTTTTCCAAAGGGAAAAACATTCTCATCGAGGGTAATGGGGCAAAGCTGGTGCTCACCAAGGGCGCGAGTTTGATGGTGGATAACAGCTCCCAATTACGCTTCAAGGATTTGATCGTCGACTGGGATTGGAACAACAAACCACTGGCTTATTTCGCGCTCGTCAAGAGCAACGCGGGTAGTGAAATTCAGCTCGAATTTCCGCTCGATGCGACCATTCCCAATACGTTGGACTTTTCGAATGTCGAAATGATTGACCCGGTCACGTTCGCCCCGGTCAAAGGTGGCGCGGAGTGGTGGTACGTCAATCCAGGCGTGCAGCAGAAGTTGGATGCCAAGACCATGCGCATTGCGGGTTTTAATGGCAATTTGAGCCCTGCTGTTCCCGGCACAGGTTTGCGTATTCGCCAGTACAACAATGCCAATACAGGCCAACACGTCTGGTATCTGGACAATGTCTCGCATACCGTTTTTGATCATGTCCAGATCTACTCTGGCAGCTACATGGGCTACGTATTGACCAACAATACGCACCATATTCTGCTGGATGGTTGCCGCATTGTGCCCGACCCACAGGCAACGGATTCAAAAAAGATCTTGTCCACGTTCGCCGATGGTTTGCATATCGGCCATTTCACGGGGTATCTCGGCGTCGTGAATAGCGAATTCAGCCATCAAGGAGACGACGCGCTGAACATCAAACAAAACGTGGCCTCGCGAGTTACGCGAACCAGCGATACCACGCTCTTCGTCGAGGTGGAGCAATGGTTTTCTCCTTATGCAGTGGGCGATGTGTTGGAACTACGCCGGTACGCCGATCATAGCGTGATTGGTGCAACGCCGCCGGTGACCAATGTGCAATGGGGCGGCAATGCCGTGACGTTGTCGTTTGGCGCGGCATTACCGGCATTTGCTGGATCAGACAATCTGGCGATCAACAAACGCTTCAACACCGGGCAATACTTCATTCGCAACAATCATTTCCACCACAATCGAGCCCGGGGCGTTTTACCAAAACTGCCCAATGGGATCATCGACGGCAACCTGATTGAAGGAAATTCCATGCCCGGCATTCTGTTTGAATTCGGGAGATGGGACAACATCCATGCCGAAGGGTCGTTCATCGACAATCTGCAAATCACCAACAACACCATCGTCAATACCAATCAGTACGGCTGGTATCCCGCGGCGATCACGTACCGGGTCAATGGTATGAACTACGTGGATACGACGGCGTTTCCCCAACTCTTCAGCAACCTGACGATCAGCAACAATACGTTCTGATGGGTCAGCGCCCTCCGTTGGCACGTATGCCCCTCCCCCCCCGCTCGTGCGGTTTGCCGTCGAAGTTCAGCGTAATGGCAGGGTGAATCGCATCAACCTTGGGCCGCTTCGAGCAGCGCTTCGACGATTCCAGCCAGCGGCGTAGCCTCGGCCGCTGCATTCACCGCGGCATTGCGCCACGATTGCGGCAATGCCTGGCTTGGATCCCACGTTCCCGTGGCGGACGCATCATACGACGTAATCGCCCGAAGCCCAGGTGCCGGCGTCCAGAGAAAGTCTGGATGCTTGTTTTGATACCACTCGCCACCGAGAATTTTTCCCGCGTCGTCGAGTTCGATATCGTAATGATAAGTTGCCTCCTGGATCGCGTCGTTGGACGGTTTGTCTTCGGTCGCATGTGAGGGGGCCGTTTCCACGACGTATTTCACGCGCATGGACACGCCTGCAATGGCGGTGTAATTCGATGTGCGGTACTTGCGGAATCGGTCTTTCGTGAATTCGCCTCGCGCGACGGTAGCATCACGCAGCTTTTTGACGACTTTCATCGTTTGCGGATTGAAATACGAATACTGGTATGCATGGATCGGTTGGTTCCAAACTTCGTAATCGTAGGTCGCGTCCATGACGAAACTACGTTTTGCCGCGCCAATCTGATTCACGACACACATATGCCACGTACCCGGATTCGTATCGAACGCGGACGATGACAAGACGCGCCCATTGGTATCGGTTTTGGGATTCTTTTCGCCACAACGACCGCCGATGAATCGCGCTGATGGTTTGGCGTTGGCCCATAACAACGAAGCGAGCGCTTTCATGTCCGAGGGATAAAAACGGACCACCGTTTTGCCATCCGCCGCGAGCGCTTCCACGCATTTGCGAGGACGCCCGAGCATATAAGCTGCGGGGGCCCAGCCATGACAAATGCCCATCCAACGTTCGACTTTGCCGTATTGGTCATGATATTGTTGCCCTTCTGCCCACATCGCAGCGGTGAGCGTACCGGTCGCATCACCAATGAGCAGATCATATTTTTCCGAAGGCGAAAGCAGATCGATCGCCGACGCCGCGTGCGAACTGGCAATCGCCGCTGCCGGATGTTTTTGGATGTAATCGAAATTTGCCTTCCAATCTTCGGATGCCGGGAATTTGGAATCGGCGTACCGATGCCCCAGAATGCCCAAGTAAATAGCCCAGTAATCGTCCGACCACGGGCTTTCGTCGAGACGCGCTTTGGTCAAACGTGCGGCGTCCATGTCTTGGAGCGTCGAATACGCGACCTTGTCGACCAATTTCGAGGGCAAGTCATTACGAGCAATTTTCGCTTCCTCGGCGGTTTCCGCGGGAATTGGAAATCGGGCCCGCACGTGATCCCGCTGAGTGACGTAATCGCCCTTTTCAAGCGCGTCCGTCGAGAAGGGGCAACGCGCTGGCATTCCACCTTCGTTACGCTTGTGAATGACTCGATCCATGGCGGTTTTGGGATCAAGATCGAATTCGTCCAGGGCTTGTTGCAGTTCGGTGTCGTCCGCGGTGAAATCTTGCATGGTTCGAGGTCTCCTAAAACGAAGTCATGGTTTTGAATTCTTGGACGTTTCGCATAGATCTACTTCATGGAGGTCTATGGAAGGGCGATACCCGAAGCAATGTCGCGTGCGGTTCGGAAAACGGAACAGACGAGTTCGCGTTTGTCTGGGGCGAGGTCCGGCCGTTTTGCGACATGCTCGAAAATTCGACTGATGCGAACACCGCAATTGGCACTGTAGGTCGCCGGAGCCGATGTCTTGGCGCCTCCGGCTTCGTCGGCATTGGAAACGCCGCTGCTGTGTACCGCGACGACAAACCAATTGTCACTGTACACGGGACTTCCGGACGAACCGTGCATCGTGTCGGTTTCATAAATCAGAAAGTTTTCTTCTTCACCCACGAGGTGGTTGTCGCGAATTGCAATTTGTTTCGTTTGTCCACCGGGATGTTGGATGATGTTGAGGTGCTCCGAAACAATCGTTTTACCTGGCGTGGAGATCAGAACGCTATTTCCAAAGGTGGCGAGCAACGCGCCGTCTTCTCCGGTGGGTGATACCGCGACAAACGTGTAATCGAGTTCCCTATCGGTGCAGAACAAACGGTTCGGATCGAGCTTGAAAACGTGGGAAACCAATTCGGAATTACGGATGTCATCCGCCATGTCGAAACGGGCTCGTGCGCGTCGCGCTTC
>JBGAOI010000522.1:0-5670 GCA_044221885.1 Polyangium sp. (in: bacteria) | reverse complement strand
GTCTTTCACCACTTGGTGAAACTATCACCTACAGTGAAAACAGACAAGTTTCCTCGCACATGCGATTTCACCGCCTGGTGAAACTGCCTCCTGGAGTGAAATTTGCCGACTTGGAAATCTCCTCCACCACCTCCGCCCGGACAATCTCTTCCGATATCGCTTCCCCACGCGAAACCGTTTCCAGTATCTCCGCCTCGGACAGTGTCTCCCATGTCGCCCCCTCGGGCAAACTCGATTCCGTCACCACCGAATTCACCACGCGACAAATACCAGCTTCACCCACAACAAGCGGCGTAATCGCCAATTCACCTGGCGCAAACGCCAAAAACCCATTCCGCACATCCACGCCCGGAACATGCCCCAATACGACGTGCGAACATCCGTGGTTTTGACAGACAATCGCATCCAGAATCGCCGCGCGTCCACCAACGACAAACCCACCCCATCCCGCTGACACAAGGCTTCGCTTTGTCGGGAAATACCTTCGTACAAGCACGTCGTGACAAGACAAACGCGTCTCGAACGAAACGACGCTCGGCCCTTCCACCACCTGCCACCAAAGCGCCGCGGTAACATCGAGCCCCACGCGTGCGACGTACTCCTCCGCGCGACGCGGCAGCACACGTGTGCGTACACCCGCGACAAACTTAGCCCCCAACGCATCGAACATGGCCCGCGTTTCCGTCGGCGTAGATCGGCGCGAATACGAACGATTCGCACTCAACACACGCACCTTGCCCCCAACAAAATGCCGACTCCGCGCACGCTGCCGCGCAAGTTCTGGATCCGCCGCGCCAAACGGTCCGATGATGTTTCGACCCCGCTCGAGTTCTTCCGGACAATACACATCACTCACGTCGAGTACCGCAAGCAATCGCCCATCATGCGCCCGAAGCGCGATCTCGGAACCTACGCGAAGTTCACGCGCGTGATCATCCGAAACGGGCAAACCCAAAGGCACCGGCCAGGGCAAACCGTTCTCGAGACGCATGTCAGCAACGACGCGTAACCAATCCTTTGAGGTCAAAAAACCTTCGAGCGGCGAATAAGCACCCGTCGCCAGCATCTCGAGGTCCGCTTCGGCTTCGGCATCGAGATCCACGACCGGAAGCGTTCGAGCATGCGCCTCGAGCGCCGTAGCTCGTTCCCCCTCCACACGGGACGGCACAAGCGCTCCGGCGTGAGGCCGAACGAGCGCCGACGGCGTTGCTTGGACAAACCTACGCGCACGTGTTGGCACGTAGCCCAGTTCTTCGAGGCGAACCAGGATCTTCTCCAGACTTTCTTCCTTGGTTTCTCGATCCGTGGAGACGACGACTTCAGGCGCCAAAGGTTCTTCGTACGGATCATCGATCCCGGTAAAACCTTTGATTTCACCAGCCAACGCCTTGCGATACAACCCCTTGGGATCACGCGCGGCCAAAGCATCGATGCTCGATTGGCAGTAAACTTCGACAAATCGATCGATTTGGGCCCGTTGCTCGTCACGAATGGCTCGAAATGGACTGATCGCCGCCGTAATTGCACACGCGCCACTTCGCGCGAGGAGCTTGGCGACAAACCCAATGCGCCGAATGTTCGTGTCGCGATCTTCTCGCGAAAACGTGAGGCCCTTCGAAAGATGCGTACGCACTTCGTCGCCATCGAGCACTTCCACGTGCACACCGCGACCACGAAGCGCCGAAGCAAGAAGCGCCGCCAATGTGCTCTTCCCTGCTCCGGACAAACCCGTGAACCAAACGACGAAACCACTCATCGTCGATTCAACCGTCCACGACGGTGAAGTTTGACGTTACAAACGATCGGGTCGCATTGTCCCAGACAAACAAGCGATGCTCAGCGATCTTGTGATCGCGGACGCTCGTCACGAGAAACGCGAGCGGCCAATTCGGTCCAGAACCCATGACGATCTCCCCACCTTCGGCTTCGGGCGGTTGTCCCATGCTCATGACCGCGGCATCCGTAGGGCTGAAATAAGCGCCCGTATCGAGGTGCGTGTGGTACAAAACTTTGATGGGTTTGCCCTGCGCTGCCGACTTGTGCACGGCGTCGTCGAATTTTTTCTCATTAAACGAGAAAAATGTCCGAGCCGTGCGGAAATACCGTTCGGGGTCGATGGCGTGGAGCTTGTTGGCAACGTTTGTCATGACGACACATTCGTTACACAACAGCGGCGCGTCCGCAGGACCTTGCAAATACCCACACGCCTCTTCATCCGCGGCATAACCGCGCAAAGCGTCCTTTTCGACGACATCGAGCGCGCTACGCGTGATGGTCAGATCGCCGTTCGTCCAGGGAAACTCATTCACCATAAATAACGCTTCTCCCACTTCATCGGCGCAAAGTATCGATCACCGCGATCACAGACGATGGTCACGACACACCCGCCACCTTGTTCCTTGTGGAGCTTTTTGGCGAGTTCCACTGCGGCAAACACGGCCGCTCCGCTGGAATGCCCAACGTGCAAGGCTTCTTCCCGCGCCAAACGATCCGCCATGTCCCAGCCGTCTTCGGTCGAAACACGCACAGTTTCATCGTAGGCGCTGCGATCGTGGATTTCCGGCACGAGCGACGACTCCAAATGCTTGAGCCCTTCCAAACCATGAAATGGTTGGTCCGGCTCAACGGCGAGGCAACGAATTGGGCGCGAGTGTTCTTTGAGGCGTCGCGACGTGCCGACAATCGTTCCGGTGGTTCCCAAACCCGCGACGAAGTGCGTGATGCGATCGCCCACGGCCTCCAGAATTTCGCGACCGGTGCCGTGGTAATGAGCCAGCGGGTTGTTTTGGTTCGAGTATTGATCCGGGTAATAAAACGTGTCCGGATCTTTGGCGACAATGTCGCGAACGAGTCGAATGGCACCGTCGGATCCTTCCATCGGATCGCTGAAAATGATTTCCGTGCCAAACGCTCGAGCAATGTCTTTGCGGGCTTTGCTGACATTCGAAGGCATGACGAGACGCACGGGAATGCCGAGTGCCGCGCCAAACAACGAATACGCAACGCCCGTATTGCCGCTCGTCGAATCAATGAGGATTTTGCCTCCACCGAGTTTTCCTTCGTCGAGCGCCTTCGTCATCATCCGCGACGCCGCGCGATCCTTGACCGAACCACCCGGATTGCAAAACTCGAGTTTGGCATACACCTCGACGCTCGGCGCTTCACGCGCAACACGTTCGAGCCGCACGAGCGGCGTATTTCCAACCGCCTCCAAAACGGACGAAAGACGGCGTGAACGCACGAGCGACGAACGCATCAGACACCACCAGCAATGGCGGGAACGATTGAAATCTGCTCGTTGCCCTTGAGTTCGGTTTTCAAGCCCTCGAGGAAGCGAATGTCTTCGTCACCGACGAAAATATTGATGAATCGACGTACGCCTTTTTCATCGAGCAAGCGATCGCGAATGCCCGGGTGCTTGCTTTCGAGATTTTCCACGAGCTCGGCAATGGTGCCGCCCGATGCTTCAACTTCGTCTTTGCCTCCGGTGAGCGTCCGGAGCGGCGTGGGAATTCGAACTGTGGCCATGAGAATCTCCTTGGGGTTTTACGCTGTTCGTGGTTTGTCTATCGAAAATACTCATCCAAACTGAAATAACGTTCGCCCGTGTCACACAAAACCGTGACGACGGTGGACGACGGCCCGAGTTCGCGGGCGACATCGAGCGCAATACGTACGGCAGCGCCGGCGCTGATTCCAACGAGTAAACCTTCCATACGCGCCAACTGCACTTTGGTGTCGTACGCGGCGCGATCATTCACGGTGCGCACTTCATCGACGAATTCGCTATGATAATTGGCCGGGACGAACCCTGCGGCCAATCCTTGAATTTTCGTGGGACCTTTTTCGCCTCGAGAAATCGTAGCGCACGTATCGGGCTCGACCGCAATGATGCGAGGTGCTGGTTTGCGCTTTTTGAAGACTTCTCCGACACCACTGATGGTTCCACCTGTACCGACGCCCGCGACAAACGCATCGATTCGTTCATTGGCGAAGGCATGGAGAATTTCACGCGCCGTGCCAGCCGCATGAATCCGTGGGTTGTGGGGATTGTCAAATTGCCCGGGTGAAAATGCGCCTGGAGTATTGGCAACGATTTCTCGCGCTTTGGCAATTGCGCCTTCCATTTGCGCTTCGGGCTCCGTCAAAATGACTTCCGCGCCATACGCTTCGAGCAATTGGCGACGTTCGAGCGACATGCTTGCGGGCATGGTGAGAATGCAGCGATATCCTTTGGCTGCACAAACGACGGCCAAACCAATTCCCGTATTGCCGCTCGTTGGTTCGACAACCACGCCGCCTTTTGTCAAAACGCCGGAACGCTCGGCCTCTTCGATCATCGCCAAACAGATGCGATCCTTGACCGAACCTCCAGGATTGTATTGTTCCGCTTTGGCAAAGACGCGGCCACGTGGCGACTCGGAATCGATACGCCGCAATTCATAAAGCGGTGTATCTCCGACCAAATCGAGCACCGACGAGACGACACGCGGATGCGACGGAAGCGGGGGCAAACCAATGGATTCGTTCATGGCGCGCACCTAAATGACATACGTCGCGCGATCTTGCCCACGACGACGAAGCCCAAGAGAAGTTCCTTTTTCGCAAATATCGGCAATCGTCAAAGAATCAAAACAAGATTCGATGGAGCCAGCCAGTTCTTTGAAAATAGATGCCGGAGCATCCGGATCGGGCCGATTTTGTCGCGCATCTTCTTCGGAAGAACAAACCACAATCGGCCCTTCGAGCGCGCGAAACACATCTCCAATGGATATTTCCGACGCGGGGCGAGCCAAGTGGTACCCGCCATGTGGCCCACGTTTGGCCCCCACAATGCCCGCTTTCTTCAAGTCCTGGAAAATCTGTTCGAGAAACCGGACCGGAATGGATTCCCGATCCGCGATTTCACGAATCTGCGTCGCTCGACCTTCGTTGTGAAACGCAATGTCAAACAACGCGCGAACTCCATACCTGCCCTTGTTGGACAACTTCACGGGGACAAGATGTAAGTTGTTGCATCGGAAAAGTCAAGAACATAATTTTGCCTCGATTGCTCGGGAATTTCGGACACTCCTTCTCCAGACGATGGTAGAAAGGGGTTTGACGAGGAGGTACTTCATGGCTTCACGGATCGGGACGGTGGGTTGGGCTATCGGCGTTGTGGTCGGCGGAATTGCGGTAATGGCATCGAGCGGATGCGGGAGCAACGGTTCCAGCGGCGCGGGTGGAGAAAACGCCGGCGGCGCCGGCGGCTCGGGCGGAGAAAATGCCGCGACTTCTTCGAGTTCGAGCGGAATTGCCGGCGCAGGGGGCATGGGTTCGGGAGGCGCAGGACAAGGCGGCAACGCAGTCAGCAGCAGTTCGGGCAATACGTCGAGCAGCACTTCATCAAGTTCGTCCGGAGGATCGACCGATCCATGTATGGGTGCGTCGGATGGGAACCATTGCGGTAGTGAACTCGGAGGACTTGCCGATCATAATTCGCTTTACACATGCAATGGCGGAACAACGAGCAAAACGACGCCGTGTAATTTGGGTTGTGAAAACAACGCCTGCAAGGTACAAATGCAAGCGGATCCTTGTGCTTCGGCGATGTCCGGCAATGGTGCGTATTGCGGTGGGTCGCTCGCCGGAGGAGATACGAACGCGCTGTACAATTGCCAAAATGGG
>JBGAOI010000521.1:0-5673 GCA_044221885.1 Polyangium sp. (in: bacteria) | reverse complement strand
GTGGCCGGATCCCTTCGAGGCTGTTGGATATGCTGGCAAAGTCGATCATACAAGTCAAGCTCGTTTTCATCCAGCCCATCGGTGAACCAGTTGTCGATGGGATTTTGCACGAAAGCTCTTGTGAACAACCCCAAGAGCCGCTCCGACGAACCTGCTTGGTAGGCATCGCGCAATTCGACGCCGTGCAAAGGAAAACCCGCCAAGTTACCTCGCCAAAGGCCATTTTCGACGGCGGTGAAGGTCCCTCCAAGGGACGTGATCCGATCGACAACAGATTGCGTGATCCGTTCCGCGACGAACATCAGGCACACGTCGTCAAGGTTCGTGATGCCATTCATGACGACGTATTGACACGCGTAGCCGAGCAAAACGAACACGTCGGCTGATTCGAGGTCATCCGTGACACCCTTGTATTCAATGAGGGTGTATTTTCTGGTGTAATCAAAGACGCTGTGGAATCTATCGACGGGTTCGGCCGGTACATCGGCCATTTCGATCACGACAATGTCTACCCGCTGAGGCAAATGGTTCAACTGATGCTCAGCCGTCAATTTGCGGTTGGCAGGGGCGAAATAAGCGAGCGCAAACACCAGGAGCGGATGCCATGCGGTGCGGTATCCCGTGGGAGGATTGTTTTTCTCGTCCATACGCGCCGTCGCTGTACGAGGCAAACGCGATGCTGTCAAGAAAAACCTGTTCGGGTTTGCCAAACGGAAATATGGGGGGGAGGACGGGGTGAGGGGTTCTTAGGCTTATCCAGTGCCCACTGCGCGCACATCTGCGTGCCCGTGGAAGATTCTCCGCGAAAATACGAAGCTCGTCAAACCCGCACGCGTTTCATTGGGTAGGTCGGGAGTCGGTTCGTTTCCCGGGCCTTGATGACTATCGGGCAATGCGCGCGATTTCTTTTTGCACCCATTCGGTCCAGTCCATGGGCCGGGGGCGCGAGTTGTCGGACCAAGCATCGAATCGCTCCACGGTTCCATTGGCCGAATACACGTCCCATTGCTCCGAATTGCCGCTCCGCCCGCTGGAAATGCCGTGGGCCAAGGACAATGTGTCGCCGTAGACTTCGCCGTTTCGATAAATGGCAAGTTGCTCGAGTTGACCGTCGGCATAAAAGGTTGCAATGAGTCCGTTGCTCGGCTGTCCGTCGGTTTTGGGGGACCAAGGTGAAGGTAGAAAAGACGCATCGATTTTCACGAACGTGGGTCGCGTGGTTTTCATATCGTCCATGGAGGAGAAATCAGACGACGGATGTTGTCAAGCAAAGTTCCACGCGTGCTCGCAAAACACGTTCTACCGAGATTGTTTTTTCCAGAGGCCTCGGGGGCAAATCCCAGCCGATTCGCCGACCAAAATGATCAACATCGTTTCTGGTGGCCAAGGGGCCGGAACCGGCATTCTGCGTTTTCCAATCGCTTTACACCTTCCCCGGAACCAATCGCCGAAAAACCTCGGCGCACACGAGCGCAAGGCCCGCAAATGCCCCCGCCAAAAACCCTCGAGGGAATGCGGCGTGTTTGTCCGGGACTGCAGCAGCTGGCACGAGCAATCCCAACTCCGGGATATCGATTCGTAAAGACGATGCAACGTCCATCGCTTTTCTCTCCGCCAATGCCAAGTCCGTTGCCGCCTTGGGCGCCGGCATGGCAACACCCTCCGGAGGTGCGCCCCATTCATTACGCTGTGGATCCGCGCAGGTAATGGCACCTGGCCACGGGTGGCGAATGATGAACCTCGTTTGAAAGGTGTCCATGTATTCGGCCGGCTCGGTGCCGCGAGGTAAACCGTGTTTTTCCCAAATACCTCGACCACCGCTCACGGCCGGCGCTTCGCGAAAAACCAAATCTTCTCCGAGAGAATCTTTGTTGTAGCGGATATGCAGCCGAGTCAACACGCCTCCCCAAAAGGTTGGTCCGCCGCTTAGGCGTTGCATATCCAAATCCGTCAAGGGTGGCTCGGGACACGGATCGCACGAGCCTGGATTCCAAGCATATTCAGTCACGACGGCGTTGGGCGTCTGCGCCAAGACGCGGTCAAAAAATGCATTGTAAAATTCCCCAAAATGATTCCGCGTTGCATCTTCGACTTCCACGTTCGTCGTCATGAAAACGTTTTTGTAGTTTGCCGCTTCATAACGTCTCTCGCCCAAGGTGACCACGATCAGGTCTTGCGTGCCATTCGAATTGAGCAGTCCGAGGCGCATCGGCAATGTGAATTGCGGCGACGCATATTGAAAACGCAGCGGAGACAAAACCGCCCGGCCTTTGTCAAAACGAACCTTGGATGCATTGACTTTGGCCACGAAAAACTTGGACCCGCCAGCGACATAAGGCCGCAGGGCCGATTCCGCTCCCTGGGGAATCTTGTATTGATGTTCGCGAAGCCAGCCGTCGAGCGCTGTCGAATCATTCGCACTGAGAATCACGATTTCGTATTCCCCGACCGCGAATTCTGCCTCCACGCGAACCTGCATCCGTGGCGTCAATTCTTTCATCGAATTGTCCGGCCGAGATATTGCCCAAGACAAACCCGGTCGGCCTTCTTCTTTTTGCCCCGCACACGGATTCTGTTCCCAATATTCGACCAATCGCGGCGCCGTCAGTTTGTCGACGCGATCGAATACGTCATCGGACAAGGTCTTGACGTCACCTTGTTGCAAAACGACGGGCACAGGAACGACCATGGCAAAGTCTTCTGGCGGTCCTTGGTAGCTGTTTTGCATCGACAACGTGGTTTGTTCGCCAAAACGTGCCAAGACGACGAACGTTGCGTCATTGTAGAGTTTGCGATCCGCGCCGCTCACGAAAAAGCCGCAAAAGGCATGCGCCGTAGGAGCAATCAGGCTCCACGCTGTGCAAAGGCCAAATCCGACAAACGCACCAACATTCCAATTCGTCATACGTGCCTCACGGATCGGACTCGAGGGGAGCGCCGAGGTACATGGTCATCAAAAATTCGGCGGTGATTTTTTTCGGTGGAGTCGTTACCTCGAGATATCGGTAGTCCTGAGGTAGCCAACCGAAGTGCCGTTTGAAGTAGACTTCGAGGCGCCGTTGTGCGTGTTCCTCCAAGCATGCGACCATGGTAAGATCTACTTCTTTCGATTTCGCTCGCACGCGCGTTTGTTGGAACGTCGCCGTGATCTCGAAATCAATCTCGCCTAGGGTTTTTTTGTGGGCGAGCAATGCGGGTACGATGCAATTCAAGTCTTCATTGGTCGGCATGGCGTTGCGGCCAAACGTGTAGCGCATCGAATCCGACCAATAACCGACTTGAGTCGCAATACGCTCGTTCTGAGGTTCCACGTCGACCTTTACTTTCACCACGCGGCGATCCGTTGTCATATATGGCAAGATCGCTCGGGCGAACATCCAGACGTGCATAAAGCGCGGTTCGGGGATCGGAGCCACGCGTACGTCGTGAAGAACCTTGGTGATGCATCCACCCATGGAAGGATTCGGGTGATGCCTGGGCCATACGGATTTGATGTTACCGTCTCGTTCAATCAGTACGTGCGCGACGGCAAATTCGAAAACCCAAGGCAATTCTCGAGGTTCGAGACAGCGGCGCAATTCGTTTTTGTGTTTTTCGAGAGCGTCTTGTAAAGGTTGGCCCAATTCTTCTTTTTCGGCCGTCACTTTCACTTTGACAAGAGCCCCCAAGGGCGTTTCGATTTTCGGCGATGGTGGGAGTTCCTCGGGCACAATTGGATTCGGGTGCAAATGATACTCGCGGTATTTGGGGAGTAGCATCAAGGCCATCAGTTGGCGCATGGGGACATCCTCCGCAACGCCGAGCACTTCGAGGCTCCACCGTTCAGAATTCACTCGGTTCCATTGGCCGTATTCATCGATGGGTTTGGACGGCCAATCGTTGGACGAAAACGTGGCGTATTCCCCATGTTGGAATATGTTTTCGCGGGTCATGGCCGCCAGCGTTTCGACCTCGGTGGACGTGCGGCATCCAAAAACATCGAGGTGTCGTGTGCTGCACAAGGGCACATTGTTCTGCATTTGTTCGGTGCATGCAGGTACGCCTTCTTCGGCGATATGCGTGCCCGCTTTGCATCGGCCCACGAAGACCACATTGCATGTGCGAGGATCGAGCTGCGAAAATGCATTGAGCAGACAACTCGTTTGGCGAAACGTAATGCTCTCGTCCATAGCGAGTTGCGGCGTTTTGCCTTTTAAGCGTTGCGCAACGTCGGCGCAGACCTTCGGCGAATCGAGATCTTTCGTCGACGCGATGGATTGACCATTGAGCGTGACCTGCTCACGACCTACGAAAAGAATGGATTCGAGTTGAACGTCGCTGCACGATGTGAGCGCTCGTGGCGGGCCTGCCGCAAGCGTGACGTCTTTGGGAATATGCGCGCGAAATAACGTTGCCAAATGGTTCTGTTGAGCGCGACTTTTTTGGGATGTGAGGCCCAACGCGGCGGCCAGAACGATAAGTCCAGGTGCGACGGGGATCAATATGTTTTTCGCGGAAAACGAAGCACCACGCAAAGCGATGATACTTGCGATTCCCAGGGGGACCACAAACGAAATGGCCGGGACGAAATAAAAGAGTTGCTTCGGCGGGATGTTTTCAGCTGCGAGCACCCATTCGAACGGGGCGAGAGCCAGAACATCGGCGTTGCTGCCTGCGGGCAGACCTTGCGCGACAGCAAAGGTGGCAACTGCCAAAATGGTAAAAACGCAGGCGGAAATGGCGTATTTTCCAATCACTTTGGCGCTGGCCGCCACGTGGACAACAGCCAGCGAGATCAATGCAAGAGCGGCCGGGAAAAACACCAGCTCGTACCGTTCGTCACGACCAATGCGAGATTGAAGGCGATACAACGTATAACCAAGGCACGCGGCGACGAGAATCGGACCGAGTGTGGCAATCACGGTTTGTCGGTATCGTGGCCCTTCGTGGGCGCCTTCACGCGAAGCGGCGAGGCCTGAAAAGAGGCCCGCAAGGAGCAGCATCGCGGTGGTTATGTAAAATCCGCAAGCTGTGAATTGACTGCCGTACCACCATTCTGCAGCGAGAGATGTGGCTTGTTCTTCGAGACGAACCGAGGCAGGGTAAGGAACCGGGCCGCTGGGAAAATAGGCGCTGATAAGTGATGCGCCCATGGCGGGAAGTGTCGCAAAAAAACCGAGCCACGCGGGATGATACCGGCCATTGAGCGTGCCGAATCCCGCGGCAATGAGTAGAGCCAATGCGCCGCCGACGAGAAGTCCCAAAGCGTGCGCTACCGGGAGGGACGATTCGGACATGGTGCGCCAGGCAAGGCGCAAACTGGACGAGGTTGAAATATAGGTAATGGCCAGGGCGCCGCTCGCGAAAAGCGGGACGACAAATGCGCTGGAGCCTCGAGGGTCTTGAAAAAAGCGTAATGGCGCGGCGGCACAACCAGAATGTCTAGGCCAACGACTCAAAACAATGAACAATACTGCAATGCCAATGGCCGCGGATGCGCGCGAAGATTCGCCAAATCGGCCGGCGATGCCGACCAGAACTGCGCCCCACGCGGCAGCGAAGGCCATGGTGGCAAGACCGCGTCCGATCATGCTTCGTGCGCCCGAGGATGGGTTGCGATACGCATGTTGGACGACGAGCACGGTCACGATGGAGGCGATGAGGCCGGCGCCGAGTTTGGTCGGGAGCGGACCG
>JBGAOI010000520.1:277-5701 GCA_044221885.1 Polyangium sp. (in: bacteria) | reverse complement strand
GCAACGATTCTTTGCGAAGTCCTTGCCTACGAAAACCTCGTGATGGTAACGTCGTCGACAAGATGAATCACGTCGCAAACCAGCCGGAGGAAAATAGGTTTTCATGACAATCGCCATCACCCGGGCCGTGAGTCCATCGTTTGCCCAATGCGAACTCACGCATATCGATCGCGTGCCCATCGACGTCGAAGTCGCCAAAGCCCAGCATGAAGCCTATGAACAAGCCTTGAGGCGCCTCGGCGTAACCGTTGTTTCCTTGCCTGTCGAACCAGATTTGCCAGATTCGGTCTTTGTCGAGGATACGGCGGTTGTCCTGGACGAGATTGCAGTGATGATGCGGCCAGGCGCGGTTTCACGAAGAGCCGAAGTCCAAACCATTGCAAAAACATTGGAGCCATATCGACGGCTCGTCTGGATCGATGGCCCCGGAACCATCGATGGTGGCGACGTTCTGCAGATAGGAAAAACCATTTACGTGGGTCGTTCGACTCGGAGCGATACGCACGGCATCGCGGCGCTGAACGAATTGGTGACGCCTTATGGCTACTCGGTTGTCGGCGTTCCGTTGACGGGTTGTTTGCACCTCAAGTCGGCCGCAACGCCCATCACGGATGACGTTTTGCTCGTGAATGCGCAATGGGTCGACCCTGATGCTTTTTCTGGCATGAAGTTTGTCGGCACCGACGCAGACGAACCTCACGCCGCGAATGCACTGCGCATTGCGAACGCTCTCGTGTATCCCAGCGCTTTTCCACGAACCTTGGAACGAATTGCCAAGATTGTCGAACGAATCGAGCTGGTGGACGTCTCGGAGCTCGCCAAAGCCGAAGGCGCGGTCACGTGTTGTTCGCTCGTGGTGGATTGAGCACAATAAAAACGAAATCTTGCCGTCTGCCAAAGGCCTTTCGAGCGATCCTGCCCGCGTGCTCATGAGACAATTCACGGTCATCGTGCGCCGGTTTTACGGGACCTAACGAATTCATCATCGACACAGTTGTCCCAATGGTCAGCGCAGCGATGCAACCAATAGGTTCCTCGAAACTCTTCTTCGTCCGTGTGCCATGTGGCGCGATGAACGATGCGCCCGCGGTAAAGAAGATCGATACGTTCCACGGACTGTTGGCCTTGCATAAGCAACTTGACGAATGTTTCCGGCGCATCCAGAAATGTCGGCGCACGATTGCCATCGTATGGCGTACTCGGTGTCGGGAATCCTCCCCGGTCGCCATTGACGGGACCGAGACGAGCACATGGCCCAATCTCCATGTCTGCACGTTCATTTAGCGCGAGGTATTTTCCGACAAACGACGCCCGGAAACCTCCAGGCGTGGTTTCCCAAGGTAAATCCTCGGGAAGCCAAAGCCGACGATAATTCGGTTGCGTGATCACCTGTACTTCGTCAAACGCGTACTGACAAAAACGTCGTGGGGAACGTTCATCCTGCGACGATTCTTCGGGCAAGACAAACCTTTCGTAGATGACGTCTTGATCGGAACCTTCATCCGCCAAACGGACCCAAATATTTTCAAAAATATCGAGATCTTCCGGATCGAGGTTGTAGAGCCCGGCCCCCTTGCCCGAGCCATATTGAAAATCAATGTGTGACGGCCAGGATAGCTCATACCAAACGGGCACCCAATACGATCCCCGTTCGCCAAGGATGCGTTCGAGCAGAATTTCCATCGCGCCTGGCGTCGTGGTGATGCCTGGTCGAAAATAAAGCCGAGCATGTTCCGTGTAAATATTGGACATACGCGTGCAGATTCCTCTGGTATCCCTTGATGCGATTATTCAAGGCGTCACGAGACACGCCCGAACCATGCGATACACGAGGTGACGGTAACTTTCGTCTTCCGGCGCATCTTCGCTGAATGCGAGCCCGAGTTGCACGCCTTTGATGGAGTACAAGATGATAAACGTCGCTTGTTCGATGCGTGCGGGATTGACCTCGGGGTACGCGGTGAGTTTGGCCCGTAATAACGAAAGAATACGTTTATCATTGTCGAGCGTAAATCGCAAATGGCGAAACGAGAGGGCACCGACGAGCAATTCTCGATATACGGATCGTCGACGAACGTGTTCGTTCAAAACGCTGTCGACAATGATGGGTATCGCTTCGTCCAGGGTTACTTTCTGCGGGTCAATCGACTCCATGCAGTCCACAACGAGCTCCACCGTCCGGTTGAACTCACGCTCGATAAGCGCGTGGACCACGGCATCTTTGCTGGGAAAATATTGATACAATGATCCGACGCTCACACCGGCAATCGTCGCAATGTGGTTCGTCGTGAGTCGTACCAAACCATCTTTTGCCAGAATCTGCGAGGAAGCTTGCAGGATGGCATCGATCGTGTCGCGAGCTCGCGATTGACGGACGGATTTGCGCGGAGAAAACGGATCGTTTGGCACGGGGCTTTGTTGCTACATTTCATGGCCAAATGCCAGGACAAAACAGCAACCTGATGTGGAAACTTTGGCGCTCGATTCACAACCGCGGGATCTGGCGCATTTTCGCAGCCACCCCTTGACACCAGCGCCCGATTCGCTTACGCGGCCACGACGTTGTGCTCTGTCGTCTCGATTGCCCCAATGGCGCGTCGACCTATTCGTTGAGGAAATCATGCAAAAGGAACGCATTGAGTTTGTAGTTCAGAACGAGCGGATCGTTGGTGATTTGTATGTCCCTGACGCACCCGGACCGCATGCCGCCGTTATGGTGGGAGGTCCCATGACGAGCGTCAAAGAACAAGTGACGGGCGTCTACGCGCAAGCCTTGGCAGAGCGTGGATTCGTCGCATTGGCCATAGATCATCGGCACTACGGCGAAAGCGGCGGTTTGCCCCGGCAATACGAATATGCGGCGCACAAGATTGAAGACTTGCGGGCTGCGATCGATTGGCTCGCCAAACACCCGTCCGTCGATGCGCAACGAATCGGAGCCGTAGGAGTTTGTCTGGGAACGGGATACACCGTGCACGCGGCGCTCGGCCAACCGCTCGTCAAGGCGATTGGGGGCGTGGTGGGGTATTACCGCGACGTCGAAGACATGCGAAATCGCGATTCCGAAGGGTTTCAGAAACGGGTTCAACAAGGCATCGACGCCCGAAAACATTATGAATCGACGGGCGAAGTGCTCACGGTTCCTGCTGTTTCGACAAGTGGCGATGCGGCCATGACCACGCCTGAACTTTTGGATTATTACGGGCGTCGCGCGGCCGTCGCAAATTACACCAATGCATTTGCGCTCATGTCGCGCGAGTTTTTCCTACCGTTCGACGTGCAAAACGCAGCCCCGCAAATTCGTGTTCCGATGGTGATGATTCATTCGGAAAAAGCGTTGTCGCCTGCTTGGGCCCGCAAATTCTACGACCACCTCGCCGGGTCTAAAGAAATCCATTGGCTCGAAGCCTCGGGGCAAGTCGAATTCTATGATCAACCCACCCTCGTCGCCCAAGCAGCCGATTTGCTGGCTCAACACCTGCGAAAACACCTCTGACCCAAGCGCACAGCCGAAAACGCGCCTGATGCCGTTTTCGAAACTTTTCCTGCGCTCTTCTGTCTGACTTGCTGGTATCTTCGCGCTCTCCAACGAATCACGAGGCTCAACGCATGACCCTGGGTGGGGAAGTCACCGCTACCGATACGGTCGGTCAGGACGCACGGCTCGATGCGGCGGCGATGCGGACTACATCGGCCCATGCGCTGGATATCGTCGTTCGTTGGGGCGATTGGGTGCTCGCCGCACGGGAGCTCTCCCCTCCGCGACCGTTTTTCCTTGGAGAACAAAACGTCGACGTCGTGGTTCCGCGCGAAGTCCTCGGCGCGCGGCGTTTGCCCGTGGTGCTCGTGCGCTGGGATGGCAAAGTACAGCTCGTTGTTCCGCAAAACGCGCGACTGATCCTTGGAGGTCAAACGAAACGAATGTCGGCAGCTCGCCTGGTGGCGCGAGGAATAGCTCAGCCGTCGACACAAATTGAAGGCACCGTGGAAGTTCCATTTATTCCTGGGCAAACCGCAACGTTGGCTTTTGATCAAATTGCCATTGATTTTGCTTTCACCGAAGCGGCGCCCATTGTCGAACGAAAGCCACTCGTGGAGAAGCGGATTATTTGGGCGCAATTGGCGTCGTTTTTTGTGCACGCGATTCTGTTGGGAATTCTCCTATTCGCCATCGGTCCCGCGGACGTGGATTTTACATTTGGCATGACCGCGGACCAACTAAATGAATTTCAGCAACGATTGTGGCGCCTCGAAAGAAACGAACGGCGCATGCGTTGGGAAATCGAAGGTTACGAGGCGCGTTCGCAACGCAGTAACCCCCAAGAAGCAGCCGCCAAACAAGCGCTCATGGATTCTTGGGTTACGGCGGCAAACCGCTGGTCCGACGAACTCACGGCGGAAGCACAACGAACCGAAACGCCGGTCAAGGACGATTCTTCCTTGATTGGAGTGCTGTACGATTGGCCAGCACCTCCGGCACCTCCGCCACCGCCGAAAAAACGGCCGACGATTGCCGATGTCTTGAAAGGCCCGGCGGTGGTTTTACCCGAAGAACAACTCGTTCGCGGGCGAAGGCGCTTTCAGGGGCCTCAAGTACGCATGGGCGCGGTTTCCGTGAGCGGCCGAATGCCTCCCGAAGTGATTCAACGAATTGTTCGCCAGCACTTTGGGCGATTTCGCCTTTGTTATGAAAACGGTTTACGCAACAATCCCAATTTGGTGGGCCGCGTGGCGGTCAGATTCGTGATTGGCCGCGACGGCGCGGTGTCGAACGTGGGTAATGGCGGCTCGGATTTGCCGGATGTTGGCGTGATTCGTTGTGTCGTGAAACAATTCTACCTGCTCGAATTTCCGCAACCCGAAGCAGGCATCGTGACCGTCGTATTTCCGATTATGTTTGCCCCGGCCAGCGGAGACTGAGACACCGTCAACGATAACGCAAATGCAACAGCTCGCGTGGAACGTCGACGGTTTTACCGGAATCGACTTCGCGCACGCGGACTTTGTTGTCGGGAAGTTCCGTGACGAACTCGGCCGCGACCGGTGAGCCGCTGAAAAGACCTTTTTTCACGACAAACACAGGTTCGTGATATGCGAGGTGAGTGCCTTTGAGCACCTGGGGGCCCATTTTGTTGGCGCTGCTTTGCGCGGTCGACGACGTGGACGTTGAGCTCGAGCTCCGCCCGAAAAGGACCGAGAGCGGAATGGCCGTCCCTACGCCAACGGTGATGCCGAAGATGCGCATGTACTTGCCGATGAACAACTTCGGAACGAAATCGAAGTTCATGGAGCGAGGATAAGCGTAATTGCGGGCGCTTGGCGAGGGGAAAATGGAGGTGTGGCAATGATGTGGAATTTTTGACCACTGCCTAGCCGTGCCATGCTAGCGGCTTGACCCTGAGGCATATTGGGAGACTTGGTCGT
>JBGAOI010000520.1:0-267 GCA_044221885.1 Polyangium sp. (in: bacteria) | reverse complement strand
GCCCAAATTGGTGCTTCATCCGAATGACGCATCGGAAGAACGTCTAGTCTTCGCGCGCTGGCTGCGATGGGGTCTTGCGCGCATTGGCTTGCGAATCCGGGCGTTCAAAAATGACGGAGCATGCATGCACGCAATTGTATGCATTGAACCATGTTTGCTTGTCTGGAATGCAGTTCCAATCGAGCGGAACGCGCGTGAGTTTCTTATCATCCACACAAGCATTTTCACACTTGTTGCCTTTTTCAGACCCGACATAGGATAGATATT
>JBGAOI010000051.1:0-22266 GCA_044221885.1 Polyangium sp. (in: bacteria) | reverse complement strand
GGCTGGGGTCGCGGACCGCGGGGGGCCCTTGGGGAACACGGCGACGCTCGCTTCTCCCCCCATACCCCCCAGAGATCAGCTTGAAAGCCCGATCGACACCCTCTTCGGGGCCGTTCGTGAGGAGCAATTTTCCATACATCACAAGCTCAAATATCAAGGCATCACGACCAACTGCCCATCTTGATCGCAATACGCGACGACTTGCCACCCGTCGGCAGTGCACAAGAAAAAGTCCACGCATTCACTTTGACAAACCGTACTCGCGCATTGTTCTGCCGCTTGGACGGGACAATCGGGGTTTTGCAAGTCCGGTTTGCAGCCCGTTGTTTCTCCCGTGTGATCAATCGTCGCCACGACGCACCCGTCCGGGTTCGTTCCGGCATCGTCCATGGGGCGATTCGAACACGTTTCGACGTGGGTCCACGTTCCGTCGACACAACCGTAGATCACCCCGCAGAACGGGTCGTCGCAGGTCCCTCCACCACGCAAAGGACAGCCATGCGCGGGAATCTGGCCGCAAGGGATGGCCACAGGGTCGGAACCACACGCCGCCAAAAGTCCGAGGACCAAGGAAACGCCAAAAGCAAGACCGGGAACGAGCGAAGGGAGCTTCATGACATCAGGATGATACGGATGAACGCATGCCGCGAGATTCGGTTCGCCCCTCGGATCGAGTAGGATGGCTTCATGCGTACCTGTGCGACCGCCTCTGTCGTAGCGATTTTGGGCATCCCTCTCGTCCTCACGTTTGCTGCTTGCTCTGGCGGGTCGCCGAGCAACGGCACGACACCCGACAAGTCCACGACGGATGCGAAAACCGACGCTCCGACAAACGTTCCGAAAGACGAACCCAAGACGGATACGGCAAGTCAAACGCCGACACCCGATCCGAAGGCCGTGAAGACAGCACCGCCTGCCGCGGCCACGATGACCACCGCCGAGTGCGTCAAACTTCCCGAGCTGACCGATGCGGAAGTGGCGGAGCAACAAGGCGTCGTGATGAACAACGCCCAGCCCTCGAAAGACGCCAAGAGTGACAGGTTTACCCCGGTGAACGTTCTCATCAAGAAACGCCGTCCTTCGTACCGCTGCTGTTACGACATTTGGTCGAAGGCGCATCCCAAGGAGTCGGTCAAGGCCCTGCTGGCTGTTGAACTTTCGCCAGACGGAACCGTGAAAACGGTGAGCGTGAAGAAGGAAGAAAGCACCGCCAGTGCCGCCGACGTCGAGCCGTGTTTGTCCGAAGTAACCAAGTCGATCACGTTCCCGAAGTCGCCGAGTGGCCGCGACACACTCTTCACGTATCCCTTCGATTTCAAGCCGCACTGAGCCTTCACTCAGCAGCATCGAGGCCCCATCTTGGCGAGCGACGCTCAACAAAGATCACCGGTTGCCGATACGACCAGTGCGTACGCCGAGCTCTTGCGTGAATCACGTGGTCTCAAGCGTGAACTGCACGAAGCGCGATCGGCTTGGTACGCAAAGCTCGCGGATCAGCAAAAAGAAGAAGCGTTGTTCGAGCTCGAGATCTTGCTCAAAGGTCTCGCGTGTTTCGCCAATCCGCGGAACCATCCGGGTGGTGGGAAAAGACAAACCCTCGTTGGACACGACTTCCAAGTGCAGCTCGAACACGCTTGCGATGGCATGGCGCGCAGCGTGCAGCTTGCCCGCATGATGCTTGGTGAGCGGGATCGAGCTGTCGTGTTTCATCGCTACCTCGAGACCGTGCTTCCTGAAGACAACGCCCGCACGAAGCTCGTGTATGCCGCGGTCGCTCCAGAATCGCCTGAAGAAAGCCTGTTTGTCTTGCGTCAGTCCCTGACAAACCTCATCGAAGTGGGCGCAGCGCTCGCCAAGTCACCGCGTACGAGTTACCGAGTTTTCTTTGCGCACTTGTCGACGACAGTGCGGGAGATATCGAGCAGCGCATTTTTTAATCCGCTCTCGGCGCTTGAATTTCGGCCCGAGTTTGACCGGATCAACTCCTCGTCTGTTCTGGATTTGATCCATCGCGTCGAAGGCGAACATGCCCATCGTCTCGTCGCGCTCACGTTTTTGTCGCTCTTTCGCATGCTCAGGTACGTGCGTTTGCTGGACACGATCGCGAACGATCTTTCGGACAAACGCGTCGCTGGACGGGGTTATCTCGTGCTTGCCGTGTTGCGCAGTGATGCACGAGCGTTGTCGAGTTACCTCTGGCGTCGATCGGGTGAACTCTTGGCCAAAGATTTCGAAGCTCGAGTGATGCGCGTGAGCGTGCACGAGATCGATGCGGCGGAGAGTGGATTGCAGAGTGATGGTCGCCGGCTTGGAGACATCAAGGATGCACTTTTGTCCGTAGCCGCCATGGTTCGCTTGGAACTTGGACGGGTGTTCGACCATGACGTACCCCCTGCCCATGACAAACTCTCCGTATCGGACATGCGGATGAGCTTGCAGGAGATCACGGAGACGTTGCGTCCCGTGTTGCAACTTGCGGTGTTGTTCCTCGGCCGAGCGCTCGATGCCTCGTTTGACGATTCGGGCGTCTTCGACGCTCCTGGCGCGTTGCACGATGCTCGCGTGCGCCTACGAACGGGCGCGTGGATGTTTGCGCAAATTGCGCGGGCTTTTACGAGCAAAGCGCGGCATGCGGATCCGTTGAGCGACACGTGGAGTGCGCCTGAGCGGTACGGGTTTGTCGGGGACTTTTTGGGGTATTACCGCGCGATGGGCCATCCGGTGTTGGTGCTTGGCGGGTACGAGCGGACGCGGGATCTTTTGGGTTCGCTTGCAGCGCTCCACGACACGGACCTGATCGACCCGACCCGATTGGACGTGGCAGCCCGCGAGTGCGAGGCGCTGTACGCTTTTTCGATGCAACTGTACGTGGGCTTGTCGCAACGCGAACTGGCAGGCGTGCCGTTTGATCGACACAGTGCGGCGCGGTTATTGAAGCGGTACTTGAGCGATTGAGCGGCTGAACGCCGGCGTAGGTAAGGGTCGGCTTGTTGGCGTTTCAAGCGCTACAAAACACGAATGGACGTTCGGGGGTTCCGACGTCCATTCGGTCGAGGCTCTTGCGTAATCCAGGTCGCAAACGATTTGGATCTGGCCGAGGTGATTTTCCACCCCAGTCGCTCTCGCATCGGAAGGCCGTTAACGAGAGGGTGGCACAGAGCTTGACGAAGCTAGGGTGACGAGGGCCTATTCTTCGTCGTCGTTCTTGGCCGGAGCAGCCTTGGCTGCGCGCTTGTTGGCTGGTTTTGCAGCCTTTGCAGGTTTCGCGGGCTTCGCGGCTTTGGTCGCCTTTGCGGGCTTCGTCGGTTTGGCAGCGCGGCGCGGTGCGGCAGCTTTCTTCGCCGGAGCAGCTCGCTTGGCAACCTTCTTTGCCGGCTTCTTGGCAACGGCACGCTTGGCAACCTTCTTGGCCGGCTTCTTGGCGACCTTCTTCGCGGGAGCAGCGCGCTTGGCAACCTTCTTGGCGGCTTTCTTTGCCGGCTTCTTGGCGGCTTTCGTCGCTTTCGCGGCGGCCGGCTTTGCGGCCTTCTTGGTCGCCTTCTTGGTGGCTTTTTTCGCAGTCTTCTTCGCAGCCATCTGTGACCCTCCTACTTGGCCGCCTCGCACCCACGGACCTGGTCGTGGGCACTGAGACAACAGATGTTGCACGACGTATATTGCCACGCATGGTGACGGTCAAGGAAATTCTTCCAAGCACTAAACCCCTGTTTCCCCCGTATTTCCGTTCAAATGTTCGGTGAACATTGCCAAGGCGGAACACCAGAACAGCTACTCCGTCGTCCTTCACAAGGCGAAAATCCCCTACAGCATACCCCTTTGTCGCCTAATTTCGCATCTTGACAACCACTTCCTTTCATGCATAGCCCGCGCCTGGTCTTGTGCATTGCGTCGTGTCCCGTTACCGTCCGTCCGAACCACTACGCACCTAGGGAGGTTCGCATCCATGCGTCGACTGACTTCATGGCTCCTGCTCGGATCCGCACTCTTCGCCCTCGCCGGCGTCTCCGGGTGCGGACACTCCGAAGAAGAATGGCAAAACAAACTCCGCGAGATCGAAGCTCTCAACTCGAAAATCGCGGATGAACAAAAGCGCAACAAAAAGGCTCTCGCCGAAATCGAAGACGCCAAAGCGCAAATCGAACAACTCAAACGCCAGCTCAAAGAAGCCGGCGTCGACATCTCCAAACTCAACGCGAACCTCGAAGAACAGGCTCGCGCCCTGGAAGATTACCGCCGACGCGCCGAACAACTCGAAGCCATCAAGAAGCGTTTCGAGTTGCTCCGAGAAAAACTCCAAGCCCTCACCAAACTCGGTCTGAACGTCACCGTGCGTAACAACCGCATGGTCATTCAGCTC
This sequence comes from Polyangium sp. (in: bacteria), assembly GCA_044221885.1. Taxonomy (GTDB): domain Bacteria; phylum Myxococcota_A; class Polyangia; order Polyangiales; family Polyangiaceae; genus Polyangium. The sequence goes on along the minus strand of JBGAOI010000051.1, from coordinate 17,909 downwards.
CCGGGCGACGTGCTCTTCGACAAAGGCAAAGAGACCCTCAAGAAAGACGGCGAAGACATTTTGCTCAAGGTCGCCGACGTCATCCGTGGTGATTCGGCGCTGTCACAACGGTCTTTCCAGGTCGCTGGACATACCGACTCGGACAAACTCGCCGGCGGACGCTTCAAGGACAACTGGGGTTTGTCCGTCATGCGTGCGCGCGAAGTGCTCGCGTTTTTGGTGGAGCCAAGCGACAAGGGCGGGAAGCTCAATCCCGAACGTTGGAGCGCTGCCGGTTACGGCGATACCGACCCGGTCAAACCCAACGATACGGACGAAAACAAGCAGTCCAATCGCCGTTGCGAGCTCGTCGTTCTCCCCAACGTCGAAGAAATGCTCGACCTCAAAACGCTCGCCAACTAACCCCTTCTCTGCCCATGCGTGTTGCTGCCATCGACATCGGGACAAACTCCGTCCTGCTTCTCGTCGCCGAACGTCAAGGCGACGTGATCGTTCCGATCGTCGAAGGAGCGACGATCACGCGCCTCGGTCAAGGCGTCGATGCTTCGCGATCTCTGGCTCCAGAAGCCGTTCGCCGAACGCTCGATTGCCTTGCCCGATACGCGGAAGAGATTCGCGCTGCCGGCGTCGAACACGTGGCGATCGCCGGCACGAGCGCCATGCGCGATGCCCAAGGTGGCGAAGCATTCCGAGCCGAAGCCAAAACCCTGCTCGGTGTTGAACCACAAGTCATTTCCGGCCGCGAAGAAGCAGAACTCACGTTTGCCGGAGCGCTCACGGGCCTTGGTTTGTCCGGGCCTGTCACGGTCGTGGACGTCGGTGGAGGCAGCACGGAAATCGTCACCGGCGATGCCTCCACCGGAATCGATCGCGCCGTCAGCCTCGATGTCGGCAGCGTGCGTCTCACCGAACGACACGTACGAACAGATCCTTTGACCCCAAACGAAATCCAAGCCGTTCGTCAAGACGTACGTCGGGCCTTGGATGGGTCGGGGATGGTTCCGACACGAACGGTCGTGGGAGTTGCGGGAACGGTGACGACGTTGGTGGCGTATGCGCTCGACGTGGCGCCGTACGATTCTGAACGGGTGCACGGTGCACGTTTGTTGGGTGGTCAGATCGACGAGGCCGTACAAGCTCTGGCCGCAATGCCCTTGGCGCAACGGTGGGCGCTGGGGTCGGTACAACCCGAACGAGCGGACGTGATTGTGGCAGGCGGGCTGATCGTCGCAGAAGTGCTCGCTTGGGCGCGGGATCGGCTGGAACTTGCTTCGGGAGAAACCGACGTCGAGTTCGTCGCATCGGATCGCGGTGTTCGTTGGGGTCTGGCCAAGCGGCTTTTCGACACGTTGACGCCCTGAAGATCCAAGCTCTGCGCGAGCGTGTGGTCATCGGGAGCTTCGGCACGGTTCGTTTCCAGCCCCACTTGTTGTTTGCCCACGTTGTATATACGTGGTCCGTACAACATCCATCGGGTCCTGATCGGGTTGACAGGATCAACCGTTCTCACTAAAGTGCGCGCGCCTGGCGCAGACTGCCTTCTCCTCTAGAGATCGCCGTCTGCTCACCAACCCGGAAACCCCTTCCCACCGTCGGATCCACCAAGGTGTCTCGATGGTGACCGAGCAGCGTACGGGGCGACAGTTGCATCCAGGCTTTTCGCAGCTTTCGCAACGTGCCGCTCGGAATGAGACACCGAACCGAATGGTTCGGCGCAGACCTCGAACAGAACCCGATGCAAGAGGTCAATCAAGCGCTGACCGGGAAGAACGCGGCGAGACGGTAGGCAAAGGAGACGATATGCAGGCTCGTTCGGAGATCCATTTCAAAGTAGGCGACAAGGCGGTTTATCCGGCCCAAGGAGTGGCGGAAGTCGTCAACATCGAAGAAAAAGACATCGCCGGTAGTCGCCAGCGCTTCTACGTTCTCCGTATTCTCGACACTGATCGCAAAATCATGGTGCCCGTCAGCAATGCTGGCGCCGTCGGTTTGCGCCAAGTCATCTCGGAACAAGAAATTCGCGAAATCTTCGACATTCTTCGCGAACGGACCATCGCTTTCGACAACCAAACCTGGAATCGCCGTTATCGCGGTTTCATGGACAAGATCAAAACCGGCTCGATCTACGACGTCGCCGAGGTCCTCCGCGATCTGTATCGCTTGAAGACCGACAAGCAACTCTCGTTTGGCGAACGGCGCATGCTCGACACCGCGCGTGGCCTCATCGTCAAAGAGATTGCCATTGCTCGGGGACAAACGGAAGATCAAGTCCGCACGGAAATCGAAGCGATTTTCCTCGCGAACTGAAACGTTTTCTTCCATTGACCGAAAACAGCCGACGTCCGCTCAACCGGAGGTCGGCTGTTTCGTTTCGAACGTCTTGCGAAAGCTTTGGGGCGGTGACTCGCCCCCTACGCATCACGTCCCCGTCCCCGGCCTCATCTGCACCGCCGGAAGCGGAGGTAACTCCAGGTCCACACGCCACCCGTCTTCTTCATACGCGCACGTAACTTTCGCTCGTTCTTCTGGCGCCAAACCGATCACTTCCACAAGCGCGTGCGATCCAACCACAAGTGACGTCATTCGTTGGGGTTCAAAACGAATCACGAACCTCGCTGGCACGATCATCGCCTCGGGTGCGATCGTCTTGCCACTGGCAGCACTGTACCTTTGTGCCCGTTCCGTGAGGTTCTGTCGCGTGCGCTTGGACATGACCGCAAACGCCGCCTTGGCCGCCGTCGGATCCGATCCAACAAGCCGCATGCGCTCGATGAATTCCCGCACCGCCCCCTCCGGCGTCGCATTCGGCGGACGAGGCGCACAACCCAAACTCGAAAAGCTGGCCAAGACAAACAGCACCACGACGAACCATCGTTTGTGATCAAATGATTTCGTGTGTGTTCTTTCTGGCCGAAGTCGAGGCATGCCCATCACCCTGGAGCCGCATTCGCGAAAGCGCCGATGTGTCGCAACGCTTCGTAAAGCACAATGGACGCCGCGTTCGCGAGGTTCAACGATCGTACGGGACCAAGGGTCGGAATGCCGTACACCTTGTCGGGGAAACGTTCGAGCAACGCTTCATCGAGGCCCACGCTTTCTTTGCCGAAGACCAGCGCATCGCCAGGGCGATAATCCGCTTCGAGATAACTTTTGGTCGCGATGGCGCTGAAAAGGTGGATCCGAGCCTCGGGCCACGTGGTGGTGAAATGGTCGAAGTCGGGGTGTGTTTCGAGATCCACGAGGTGCCAGTAGTCGACACCGGCGCGGCGAACCGAGTGTTCGTCAATGCGAAACCCCAGCTTTCCAACAAGGTGCAAGCGACTCTTCGTTGCGGCGGTGAGTCGCGCGATGTTGCCGGTGTTCTGTGGAATCTCGGGCTCGACGAGCACGACATGCAGGGGAGCGTCGAGAGGGCGCGCTCGGAGGCGAGGACGTTGGTCTTTGGCCACGGTCTTGTTCCGGAAGAGGCCCTGCAAATAAGCGGCATTTGTGGCGCAAGTCCAGTCGTCCGATGGTCGAAGATGCCCGGGGCTTTTCTATTCATGCACCGAGGGCGGGGATTGACTTGACGAAAGCGCGATCCAACACGTAGCCTCGCCGCTCGGAGATCCTGGTATGCGTCGATTCGGGTGGATCACGGCGGCCATTGCGCTCGTCACCGCAGTTGTGGTGCCTCGCCAAGCAGCAGCAGACACGATGGACCCTGCGCTTGCGCGGTTGGTCACGGACGAAAGTTGTCGTGCGCCTGGGGGAAACGGCGGGCTCTACTACAACCCGACCTCGGGCTACAATCGTTGCGGCACAAACGATCCCGCGTTCGCCAAGTTGATGGCTGAATGGGGGTTTGCCCTCGGTCCGACAGCGATGCACCCCGCACGAACCACGGGGTACGGCGGGTTTGACCTCGCGTTCGAAGGCACGTTCACGAAGATCAGTTCGGGCGAGGACTACTGGCGCTTCGGAACGCAAGGCAAACAAGATCCGAACAACAAGTTGTTCTCAACGATCAACAACGGGCCAGACGATTACCTTCAGGTCTACGCGATGAAGACGCGTTACGGCTTTGCGCCGCTCGCGTTGCCGCTTGGCCTCTTGGGTTTTGAACTTGGAACCAAGATCGGTTTCATGGGCAATTCCAACATTGGCTTGCTCGGTGCCGATGTGCGTTTGTCGTTGCTCGAAGGTTTCCGCACGGGCATTCCGGCGATTTTTCCCGACATCACGGCGTCGGGCTCGGTCACGACGGTGACGGGAACGTCGGAATTTCAACTGACCGTTGCAGGCTTCGACGCGATGATTTCCAAGCCGATTCCGATTGCCGGATCGGTGATCATCTTGCCGTACGCGGGTTATTCCTGGACGTACACCTTCGGTGACTCAGGCCTGATCGACCTCACGCCCAACACCGATGCGCTCAACTATTGCGGCTACGCGGGTGCCAACACCTCGGCGACACCCGACCCTGGAAAGATGTATCGCGATGGTCAACCCGTTTGCAAAAACGGCACGAGCGCGGACTTCAACAACACGGTGGTCTTCGACGCTGTGCGCTTGCAACGTCATCGCATTGCTGCGGGTCTTCAGTTCCGATTCCAGATGGTCCGCGTCGGCGCGCACTTTGCCACCGACGCAATCAGCGCTGCCGAAGCGAACAAGGACGAAGTTTGGGAAGACGCAACAACGGGTGCCAGGACAAACAAGTTCGAGGGCCTCGCGAAGCAATACACGATGGGCTTCGACTTCGGCCTCGTGCTCTGAAAGTTCATCCCGACAGACGCCCCGGGGTCTTGACCCGAGGCGTCCTAGCGGCACGAACTACTTCTTCGCCGGTTTGGCCGTGAGGTTTGGCAAGGTGTAACCAAGCTCCTTCAGGATCGCTCGAAAGTTTCGATCCTCGTCGCGCGCTGCATACACGTGCTCCACGAACTTCCTGAAGTTGCCATCAGCTGCCGCCGTCACGGCCCGCTCGTAGTTCTCCAACACCAAAAGCAGATGCGGATGTGCCTTGGCTACCGCCGCAGGAACCTCCATCTTCCGCGCCATCCGCGCGCGCGTCTCCGCCATCGCCTTCACCACCAGCACAAGCTCTTTGTCGACCGAACGAGGCTGAAGGAAATCCCCCTCCGAATGCGCTTGTTCGAGCATCAATGCTGCCCGATCGAGATAACTCCCCGCCCAGGCTGGCAAGACCCACGTGAGCGTGAACGAAAGACACACGAGCAGCGCGAAAGCGAAACGGCGCATCGAAATCACTCCTTCCTCAGCCCACGAGCCGGGGTTTGTCACGTCACAATAGGCGCATCCACTGGCCCAACGGACTCGGGATTGTCCGAGCATACCGGAGGCGCGCGGCTCGCGTCAGTCGGCGTCGGCAAGAGCAAAGCAGCACGCGCCGCTTCCACCTCGGCAAGCTTCTTCGAACGCCCTCGACCCTCCGCCAATACGTCCGTTCCTGTTTCTACGACGACGAAGAATTCTCGATCATGCGGCGGCCCCTCGACACGCACCGTGCGGTAACGCGGAGAAGGACCACCCGCCGCTTGGATACGCTCCTGCAACGTACTTTTCGGATCATGTTCGACCATCGAGTCGGCAAGTCGCGACATCGGGCCATCGATGATGCAGTGCACGAGACGTCGAGCTTCCTCGAGTCCTCGATCGAGATACACCGCGCCCATGAGGGCTTCTGCGGCATCAGCAAGCACGTTTTGCCGCTCGTGTTCTCCCGTCGAAAGAGCACCTCGGCCCATGCGCAACGCGGATCCGAGATCCACGGATCGCGCCCACGACGACAAAGCTTCAGCGTTGACGAGAATCGCTCGCATGCGCGACAGCTCGCCTTCGTTCGCACGCGGATGACGCGCCATGAGCGCATCCGTGACGCACAAACCCAGCACGGCATCGCCTAGAAATTCCAGGCGCTGGTTGTCGCGGTAGTTCTCTTTCCGCTGCTCGTTCGCGAAGGATCGATGCGTGAGCGCTTCCTCGAGATGAGTGAGTTCTCCAGACAAACCCAAACGTGCGGCGAGTGCTTCTTGTTGAGGCTGCATGAACCGATTCCCAGGTCGCTACATTCGTTGGGATTCGTAAAGTTTGTCCGTGACTTCAGCCAGACTCGTATCGAGCGCGGTGATTCCACCAGCGTCATGCGTCGACCACGTCACTTCCGCACGCCCCCAACCGAGCAAAATGTCCGGGTGATGATCACGTTTTTCTGCGACCAAAGCCACGCGAACGACAAACGCAAGCGCACTCGAGTAATCAGCAAACTTGAAAGAACGAACCAACACGTCGCCTTTGCGGCTCCATCCTTGGTGCGCTTCGACAAACGACTCGATCGCTTCGTCTGATAACTTTTCGCGGCTCGCCATGTCATAAACTCCTGAGATGTTGCTCTACTCGATGAAAGCCCGGCATGCTCGTGGCCTTCATGAGAGCGCCTTTTGTTAGACTCTCGCTCGCTCGATGAACAGGCTCATCGCTTGCCCCTTCTGTCGGCAGATGTTCGAGGTCGGAGAAGCTCGCTCTTGTCCCGAGTGCGGTCTTGCGCTCGAGGACATCACGAAGCTTCCGAAACCCGCGGTGAGCCTCGACGATGAAGAGCCCATGGAAGAGATTGCTCCCGAATTGGAGCAGCTTTCTTGGTTTTATGTGGGTCGAGGTCGAGGGGCGTTGACGTTGATCGCCGTGCTCGGTCTGGGCGCATTTTTTCTGCCTTGGATGCAAGAGCTCGCGCCCGAGTTACGCACTTGGACGGGCCTGCGCTTCGCACAACGACTTTCGTGGATGTGGGCGCCGTTTGCATCGTGGTGTGTCTTGGTACCGCTCGTCTTGTCGCGACGTTCGATTCACACGATGCGTGGTGCACGCTTCGCGGTTGGGCTCATGGCTCTGATCGTGGTGATGACCGTGATCATGCGCATCGTTGTCGTTCCGCAAAGTTCGCGTTTCGTGCCCGTGCGCTTCGAGTGGTCGTACGGGCTTTGGATCACTCTCGCGCTAGGCGTTGCCGCGCTTGTGTTCGCAGCGCGTTTTGGTGGTTCGAGTGTCGACATGCCTTCATCACGACAGCGTCACAAAGACGCAACGATGCATTGAAAGTCGTGTTGTTCGAAGGCCGCAGGGTCGACATAACGCGGGAAATTTCGTAGAGTGAAAGACGGCGGTTTGCTTCGCGCGGCGCGGGGTCCGTCATAGGAGTGCGCCCATGGCCAAGAGACCTCAGCTCGCCGAACGCGTCATGAGCGAAGCGGTGGACGGAGACGTTTTCGACGTGCCTGCGGCCGTGCTTTGCGCGATTTGCGGACAAGCCGATTGTCCTGGCTGCACACCTGCCGAAGAAGATGCCTCGGGTGTCGTGGCGATCATTCCTTGGGAACGTCCTGGCGCTGGAACGTGGTCGCGCCTTTGGTCGACGTCCCTCGCCGCCACGCAAGGAGCTGAAGCGTTTTTCGGGGCCATACCCGACGGTCCGCTGCCTCCTGCGATGCGTTTTGCCGTCTTGTGCGAAGTTCTCGCCGTAGCTTCGATGGTTGCCGCACTGCTCCCGTTTGCCGCCTTGGCCCTGCCAAACCTAGCCATGCAGGTCATCGCGGATCCCACGGTTCGCCAAAGAGCCTTCCAGTGGTTTGTCGTGGGCGTTCCCGTGCTCGCGTTGTGGATGGTCATTGCTCACGCCTCACATGGCGCAGCGCTTGATCTTGGTGCACGTCGTGTGGGTGGACGCCCGCAACGTCGACGCGCCTTGCGTTACGGTTTGTACGCATGCGGATGGGATCTCATGACGGGTCCGCTCGGAACGCTTTGGGTGCTGTTTACCCGCGGAACGAAAGCCACGAGCGAGATCATGGCGCTCGCGATGACCGTCCCTGGCAAAGCATCCCGCGCACTTCTTTCGGGTGTGTACGGTTTGCCCGAGGAAGACGTCGCACAAGCCCATCGTTTGGGCACCAAAGTCGCCATCGTGCTCGCGGTTGTCTCGGCGTTTGGCGTGCTTCTCGCGTTCGCGCTGGGTTGATCAGCGATTGCCGCTGGGCGTTTCCACCGGCACGGGCGAACCCGCTGCTGGACGACGCGCCGAAGGCAACGTTCCCGGACGTTTGACCGGCGAAACCTCACCCATGCCGCTCACTGCAAGCAGTTCCAGCAAGTCAGGATTGGTGTCGCTCACGTTTTTCTTGCGCAACTCAGCGATCGTGTCCGCGATGCGTTTGTCCGTGCGCTCTTTCATCAGCACCAAACGGATTTGCGCCGCTTCCATCTCCAGCGGTCGATCCACCGCCTTCATGCTCTGACGACGCCACACCACCGACCACTTCGATTCATCCGCTACGGGCTCGGGTACGAGCTCCCCGTCTTTCACTTTTTCTGCCGCAGTCACGAGCGCCACGTCGACCTTCAAATTCGGATCACTCGTGCCCCCGGTTGGATCGACGAACCCTACGTTGCCGCCCCGCATGTTCGTGGCTTTGTCGAGCGACTTTTCACGCGCGATTTCGTTCCACTTCTTGGGCGTCAAATCCTTCTTCACCGCCTCGATCACACTCACGGCTTCTTCCCGCGTGGCGACGACGATGCGCCAAATCACGATGCGCGGAGGTGCGTGGTACGTGGCCTTGTTCGCCTCGTAATACGCCTTCACTTCCTCATCGGTGATGGGACCTGCCGCTGCCGCTTCGTCCGAAATTTTCTTGATGAACGCGCTCCGCAACACACCTCGAATGCGTTCCGCAACTTCGATGGTCTCCGACACTTTTTCGGCTTCCGCGCCTTGCACCAAAAGTGCGTCTTTGACGAGTGTCTCCTCGACAAACCGACGCCGAATTTCATCCGTACTCTTGCCGAAGTACCGCAACTGAAATGCAGGAACCGAAGCAATGCGCCGTTCGACTTCCGAGATCGTGAAGGCCTGCGTCCCCACTTTCGCCACGGGTGTCGAGTCTTCCGCAGGCGCAGGCGGTGGCGCATCCGCAAACACGACAGAATGACAAACCGTGCCGAAACCCAAGGTCAATGCCGCTGCAAATGCAACGCGCTGAAAGCGAGACGTACGCATGTGGGCAGCATTCTTGTCGCGCTTGGTGCGGGGTCAAGCCACGTTGCACAAGGCTTCATCGACAGCGAAAAAACCCGAGCCACGTCGCCAAAAACGCCACGAGCAAAAGCGGCCAAGCGGTTCGAAAGAACCCTCCAACATCCTCCGAGATGGCTCTCCCTGCTCGTCGAGCCGCTTCGCGTTTGCCAATGCGACGAACGTTTTCCTCGACGATGGCATCGTGTTCTTCATCATCGAGCGGGTCATCACCTGCAAGAAAATGCAGGTGATGGGTGACTTCGTGATCGATCGTTTCGTCAATCTCGCCACGCATATCGAAACCTGGTTCGTCTCGACAAGCTACCTGGAATGTCCGATAAAAAATGCGAATTTCAGGACCGAGCGGCTCACCGGTCAAATCATCCGGATGACCCGGCGTGTAACAACCCAAGAGCGGTTCGCCGCCGTCATCACATGCCGGAACGCCATCGTCGACGATGAGGTCGATGTTGCGTACGCCGCGTTGTCGGTAGATGCGTTTGCCTGCTTCACGAACGAGCCGCTCGAACGTTTCGACATCGGGAAACACCCGCCGGGTTTGTCGCTGCGTCTCCGTCGTGTCGTAAGGGATTTCCCCCACTGAAAGCACTTCCAGATCGTTTCGCGCGCCGCACTCGACACATCGATACGCCCCAACGAGCCGCGGTGAGTAGTGCGCTTGGTAAACCAGGTCCGCGATCGCTCGAAACGCTTGCGGCGATGCATGCATTAACGCTTCCGCAATCACGCTCGCACGTCGTTCACGACCGACCGCCGTGATGCCCATCGCGATGACAATCGCTGGCGTCAGTTGCACCTCGGTAGTGACTTCTGCATGCCACATCGGGAGAACGTCGCGCACGGTTCGAGCAGCGATCCGAATCGTACGAGCTCGTTCTTTTCCCACGAGAACACGCGGAATTTTGTGGACTTTGTCGTGGTCGAATGGCGCATCCAGATCCGGATCGCTCAAGTCGCCGTCGATGAAAGGACTCGGTTCGAACAGGGTCGATGGTTTGACCTGAAACTTTTTTTCACAGTTCTCACAAGACACCTCGATCTGCTCATCCGGAACGACACCCGCGTGTAACAAAAACGCTCGCAAGACGTGCACGTCACGTAGCGACAACCCTTGCACGTCGAACGCTTGGCCATCGTTTGTCTTCAAGAACCCAGGTCGTTCCAGCAACGAAAGGGCATGAAGACACGTGCCCACAGGGGCGCTCGGTGGCGGCATGTCGTGCAACGCAGCCGGCGACAAACGCACGGTGCGTCCCGAAGGCAACGTCACGCGAGAAGGAAGAGAAGGCGCAGGCAACGGAAAAACGCTTTACGTTTGAAACAATCCGCTCGGTCGTTTGGCCGGGGCGCGACGCTCGATACGTTTGAGTTCCCGCACGGCATCTTCATGTGTCGGGTCGAGTTCGATCACCCGACGCAAATCAGCGACAGCGCCAGGTTCGTCATTCGTTCGGCGCCGCAAGTACCCGCGATAAAACAAGGCCGGCACGTGGTCCGGATGCCACACGAGGACACCGTCCAAGTCGTGCACACACGAGTCCAAATTTGCGCCTCCGTGTACGGCTCGAATCCATGTCGCCAAGACAGCGTAGTCAGGTTCGTCCGGGTCAATCTCACGCGCCAGTTGGCATGCAGCAAGCGCGCCTTGACGATCACCTGCGGACAAACGTTTCATCGCCAAGTCGTACATCGTGTGCGCTGGATGCGGCGCATCTGGATCGGCTTCATGAATGATGGGCATCGGTGCGGGCACATCGATGTCCAGGGTTCGGTTTGACGCATCCAGTGGTTCCGCAACGACCGAAAGATCAACGATCGACACTTTCATCGCCGGTTGAGCTTCTTCCTTGATGGCGACCATGTTCGGCTTGCTCGGACGTGGACGCTTGCGCATGCGCGGTTGAGGTCGAATGCGTTCGCCATCGCCAACATCATCGGGCGCAGCCGCAATGAAGCGACGTGGCGCTGTTTGTTGCAGCTTGATCCGAGCAAGCGCGACGTTGCTCGTCGTGGTTGCCGGCGTTGGTTCTTTCTCTGGAAAGAGGGGCAACGCGTCCTTGCCAAAGTCGATGAAACGCAAAATCACGAGCCCATAAATCATTTTGCGTACCAACGATTCATCCGTGAGGTTTTCCTTGACCAACCCACGTAAACTCGGCGGATTGTCGCGGATACGCATCAAAATCGAGCGTTCGTCGTCGGTGAGCTGAAGTCGTTCGAGCGACGCGCGAGCATGCACACGCAAAGGAGCGTCACCAATGCGTTCGAGCACGGGAACCATCATGGCCGACGCAGACGCGTGTTCTCGAAGTCCGGCCCAGATGATCGCGAGAGGGTGAACGGTCGACAACGGCGCGCCATCGTCGATGATCTCGTTCATGTCGGCGAAATACGCATATCGCGTCGCTGGGGGCAGGTTGAACAGACGCGTCATGCGCACGAAAAATTGCCGCTCGACCCATTGATCGAGTGTTGCGCGCGTGATGTGTCCTGCTGCAACGAGGGACTCACCAATCAAACCAGGGGCAGAACGCGGAAGATCATGAGTCTTTTGATCGATGATCCCCGCATCGACCATCAGCTTGCCAATACGCCCGAATCCATCGCCCATTTGCACTTTCGCGGGACGTCCAGCTTCGAGTCGCACGCTGTGCATCGTGCCTTCGGGAGCGTGCAGAAAAAGCGCTCCTGTGAGCTGCTGATCCGCCGCATACACGAGCAGATGGGCGAACGGCGTTCGTCCGAGATCGCCTTCGGCTGTCGGCAATATCTCGGTGGACATATCCTTACGAGCTTATCACGGCGTGGTGTGGATCGTGCATGCTGGTGCTAGCTTGTCGCCATGCCGCGTGGCCATGTTTTCGTCGTCGACGACGAGCCCTCCATCCTCACCACACTTCAAAAAGCTCTCTCGCTCGAAGGTTACGCCGTCGATGTTGCCGGCGGAATTCGCATCGCCGAGGAGAAGCTCGCCAAACGCAGTTACGACATCGCGCTCTTCGATGTGGCTCTTCCCGATGGCGATGGAGTTTCACTTCTCGAACGTATTCGAACGCAAGGTTCGGACCTGCCGGTCGTGATGATGAGTGGCCATGCCTCGATCGATGCTGCCGTTCGCGCGACGCGTCTCGGTGCGCTGGACTTCCTGGAAAAACCCATCTCGACCGATCGCTTGCTACTGGTGCTCGACAACACTTTGCGGCTGGTTCGAGCGGAAGCCGAAGCGAAGGTCCTGAAGGCTCAAGCGGGGCAAGTTGGCGAGCTGATTGGCGACAGTCGCGTGATGGTTTCGCTGCGCGAGCAGATTGCGCGGGCAGGAAAAGCGGCGACGACGGCAACGGTACTCATTACTGGAGAACGCGGTACAGGCAAGGAGCTTGTGGCGCGAGCGGTTCACGCGGCTGGTAAACGCGCGCGAGGTCCGCTGGAAAAGATGAATTGCGCGGCGATTCCCAGCGAACTCATTGAAAGCGAAATGTTTGGCCACGAAGCGGGCGCATTTACCGGGGCGACGAAACAGCGTCGCGGGAAATTCGAGCGTGCCAGTGGCGGAACGTTATTTCTGGATGAAGTGGGGGATATGCCTTTGCCCATGCAAGCCAAGCTTTTGCGCGTCTTGCAAGAGCGGGAAATCGAGCGGGTTGGGGGCAATGAAATCTTGAAAGTGGACGTTCGCGTGGTGGCCGCAACGAACCGCGATATTGAAGCAGCTTGTCAAAAAGGCGAATTTCGGGCCGATTTGTATGATCGTCTGAATGTCGTGCCTTTGGCTTTGCCGCCTTTGCGAGCACGTCGCGAGGACATACCGCTTTTGGCGAAGCACTTTTTGAATTTGGCGATGGTGGCGAATGATCGTCCCGGAATGACGTTGACGGACGGCGCCATCGAGTTGCTCGTGGGTTATGGTTTTCCCGGGAACGTACGCGAATTGCGAAACTTGATCGAGCGGCTGGTGATTTTGACGCCGGATGCGCAAATAGATGCGGAAGACGTGCGCGTTTGTCTAGGAAATGCATCGACCGGAACGGCGACGGGGTTATTTCGGCCCGGAACGCCATTTCGCGTATTGGCGGAAGAAGCGGAGCGGCGCATTTTGGAGGAGGCCTTGGCGCACCATGGATCGGCCATGGCGGCAACAGCGCGAGGATTGGGGCTCGAGCGGAGCCACTTGTACAAGAAATGTAAAGCGCTCGGATTACGCGGTGACAAGGGCGAAGGGGATGACGAAGGGTGAGCTTTGCTTTGGCTCAAAAATACCCATGAATCGTGGTCGCAATGGTGCGATCAAACAGCGATTCCATACCCGTTGCGGTTTTTTGATTCCAATACGCGAATTCCACGAGGAATTGCAGATTGTCGTTCATGTTGTACCCAATGCCGGGGACGTGGAAAAATTCTGAAACGCCCACGTCTTGATAACGCACAGCGCTGAAGTTGTACCGCAAGACGACTTTTTTGATACGAGCTTCGGCGCCAATGAGGAAATAATCGTTTTTCGCGGATGCTCGACCTTCAATGGGTTGACCGGTGACCGGATCGGTTCCTGGAGGAATGGGCCATTCGGTGACGGACTGTCCGATTTGTCGAGAAACGTCGCCCCAGACACTCACGGGACCAATGTTCGCATAAAAATCGGCGGCGAATCGGAAAACGTTCTTTTTGCCAATAGGTGCCGGAATGTCGGCTTGAAAATATTGCCCGGACAATCCCAACGTCAACGAGTTTTCTTTGCTCCAGAAATACGAAGGCTCGAGACGCGCAACGGCAATGTGCCTACGGCGCGCATTGGGAATGCTGATCGTGTCGCGCCCGACGTACGAGCCGTTGGTCCGACCATCGACAATGAAGTATTGGCCGTAATAACCGAGTCGCGGGCCGGTTTCTTTGCCCACGGAACCTTCGAGCGAAATACCGTAATTCGGATCGAGCTTGATGCCGTCGTAAAAATGGACGTTCCCGTAAAACGAGTTATCCCAGAAGAGGCCAAAACGACTGTACGATTTCCCGATTTTGATGAACGCTTGAGGATGCTTGTAATAAACGTAGCCTTCTTCGACCCAGGCGGTGCCAGCGTAGAAGTCACGCATTTTGGTATCGCGCACATTGGCATTAAAAAACATGCCCCAATTGCCGATGGAACCGTCGAAATTGATATGCGCCTGATGCATGCGGAAAAAGGCGCCTTCGTCGGGAATGCCGGTTACACCGCGGGCCTTGTTCACCGGATCGGTCGAGATTCCAAAGGGTTGCCAATAAAACAGCCAAGCGCCGCCATGGATGTCGATCTTGATTTCGGTGACTTTTTGAGCTGGCGGCGTGTGTGCGTCGGTCGGTGTGGTCGTGCTGCCAGACGAAGACGACTCAGAATCGCTGCTGGTGTAGGATTTCGTACTGGCAACTTTTTTTCGGGAAGAGAGATCTTCGGACTTGACAGTGGGTTCAGAAGCTGCGGGTCGCGTGGGAGGGCGTGGCGTGCCCGTGATGCCTTGCGCGTGGGCGATGGAGGCTGAACCAGCCAGGAAAACGGCGGAAAACAGCGCCGAGCGTAGACATTTGCCCATCGTGCCGATCATGTTGCGGCGGCATCGTATCGGAAAATTTTTCCGTCGTGCACGCGACGATGAAGAAGACTTGACAACGAGTTCGAGATGGGGCAAAACCGCGCCCACGAAAAATTTCGTGGTGAGGTAGCCAAGTGGTTAGGCAACGGTTTGCAAAACCGTTATACGCGGGTTCGAATCCCGTCCTCACCTCCGCAGAAACCCGCTCCTTTGGGCGGGTTTCGCCGCATTTGGGGGCCGGGGCGAGCTGCTGGTAGCGTCGGGTAGTTCACGGGTGTTCATGGGTCCTTTGGCTCACGATTGGCTCACGGAAGGGGGACGCTGATCATGTGGAAGCCCATCACCGCCGCCTCGGAGATCCCCGCCATCGGGACGCGCGAGCGGTACAACGTCGACTTCAAGGCGAAGCTCGTCGCGGACAGCTTCGAGATCGCGAAGGACGTCGCGGCGTTCTCGAACACGTTCGGGGGAACGCTGATCATAGGGGGTGCCGGCGGGGATCGCGTCGAGAAGTACCTGCCGGTCGACAGCGCCGCGGCGCATGACGTCGGGCGCCTCGTTGACGAGGCCGTGAGGGATCGCTGTCGGCCAGCGCCGTTCATCGACATCTTCGAACTGCCGCATGAGGGAGGGCTCCTCGTCGCGGTGAACGTCTGGCCGTCCCATGCGCTGCTGGTCGGCGTTCGAGTCCTTGTCGATGAGATCACGATCGGAAAGAAGCCGCACAAGCCGCAGGATGTCTTTTGCTTTCCCTATCGGGTCGGAACGAACACCCGCAACCTCACGCCGGAGCAGATGCCGATGTTCATGGACGCAAACACAAGGCGCGTAACCGCGGCGTTGCAGCAGCAGATCGGCCAGATCGCGATGCTGATGTCGTCCCGGCGCAAGAACGAGAAGACAGCTCCGAAGCGGGAGGCCGTAACGATCGTCGCCGTTGATCTTCTTGAGAACGCCCTCGTGGTGGACCTTCACCCTCCGAAGAAGTCGAAGGCGCGCGTAACGGTTCCGCTCGATGCGGTCGCCACCGTCTGCCCCACGAAGGCCGGATGCTACGTCTATCTTCGGGGCTTCATCGAACTCCCCGTGGTCTGGTTCGAGGACGCGCCGAAGCGGATCAAGCGGTTCAAACATCCCTACTTCGATCCCACGGCATGAGGCCCCAGAGGGTACGCGGGCGCTCCGACGAACCCGTCAGCCAGGACGTCGCCGCGATCGCGGAGGCAGTGAAACTCGCCCGCGGCTTCGTCCGAAGGAAACTCGCCGCGCTCGGAGGTGCGGCCAGCGACGCGGAGACCGTGGAGCTCACGGACCGGGCGGCGTCGCTGGTGGAGGCGGCGCAGCGGGAGGCGCTGCGGAAGCTGGGGGCGAGCGAGACGTGTCGGTCTGGCTCAACGTTTCTCATGGAACTTGGCCGAATCCGCGCGGTCACTGCACAACCGAACGGTAAACGCTGCCCCAAATGCCTCTACCGAGAGTAGCGCCTGGGAGCTACAGTAACGACACCGACCCGCGCGGAACGGGTCGCCGTCGACGAGACGGAAGGTTGTCCGGGGCACTCTGGTTGCGAGGGCAGCTACAAGACATGCGAAACCACGACCACCATCGAGCTGAGGCCGGGAGGTTCGAAGACTTCGCCCACGCGACGGCTGCGCTCGTTTGCATGGAGAAGACGTACGTCCCGCAAACGCGGTTCGTCCCACCGCCGTTGCCCACGACGTCGGCAGACGCGACTTCGAAGTCGCGTGAAGCGATCAAGATGATCGTTTCAGAGATCGTCGTGCATGTTGTCGAGCCGCTGCTTGTCGTCGACTCCACGGACAAGTTCTGGTCCGAGCTTACCGAACGCTACCCGCGCTTTCGGGAGCTGCTTTCGTCGTGGCAGACGCTCACAACGATCGAGCTTTCGATCGACCGGACGCTCTCGCTGGCACATCGAAGCGCTGAGAAAGAGCTTCTTCAGCTCGTAAGGCTTGCGAAGAAGTTTGGAGGCCCGCGCGCTGCTGCGGAGATCGACTTCGCTTCGCGAACCTATACCTCCGCAATTTCGATCGTGCGCAAGCTTGAAGAGGCGGGGGCCCCAAGGGATCCGCAACGAGACCAGCGTCTCATCCAAGAGTTCCAGGTTTGGTCGAAGCTCCATCACCTTGGCGCCGCCATGATCATCGCCCTCTCTAAGGGGGCCGAGCGAACAGACGTTGGCGCGCGGCAAGCCTTCGAGCTCCATCGGGCCGGCGCCTTGCGCGCGTACTGCGCGGTTCGCGAGGCAGAGGAACTGCGCCAGCCGGAGACGGGCGACCTCGAACCAGCGGATGACTGGGACGGGGAAGACGAGATGCTTGCTCTGGCCGAGTAACCGATGGCGAACGTCCCTCCTGGTCCCCCGCCTCCGCCGTCGGCGTCAAACCCTCCGATCTCCGCCAACCCGCTGAGCCCCCGGCCTCAGCTGTTTCGCGAGAAACGAGCGGCACGCGATGGCACGAAAACGCTCTGGATTCACAAGATCCAGAGGGGGATGGTCTTCTGGGCTGAGGTCCGGAGCAAGGAGGCGAGGGAGTCGGAGCAAAACCACGACCTTCTGACTCCTTGGCTTGTCGTCTCCCGAAAGGAGATCCATCAGCGCCTCCCGATCGTGCAGGCCGTTCCGCTGACCACGCAGTTGCACAAGGATAGTGGGGACTATCGCAACCACAGGATTCGCGTCCTAGCGAGCGAAGTCATCAACTACGACATCCAAAATCCTGGAGCGAAGCCGGATAAGCCACTGGACGCACAGGATCAGCTCGCATTGACCGAGCAGACTCGAGTGATGGCTCACGTCCGCCTGGCGGGCGACCCCATCGCGATTCTTCCGCCGAAGGCGCTGCTCGCTGTTGAGGCGGGAATTCGGTACGTGATGGGGATTCCCTAGCACGCGTAAGCGGGGGCCAAAGCGGAACCCACCCGATCTACGCCGACGTCACGCCGCGCCCCGGCGCGCGCGGAGACTTGGGAGCGGCCCCGACGAGATCGAGCGCGAGCTCGATGAGTTCCCCGAGTTCGGCCGTCGCGCGCTCGGCTTGCTCCCATGCCGCGCGAGCGCCAACGCTGCCCGGGGCCGATGCCGCCGCAAGCTCGATGGCGTCCGTCAACCGCCGGCCGATGGCGGCGAGGCGCGGCGCTTCACGCGCTCAACGCTCGGCGTTGCCCTGAAGTACGCCCCGACGATCCCCAAGAGGTCGCGAACGGCTTGGACGTCGAGGGGCTGGTTGCGG
>JBGAOI010000519.1:0-5710 GCA_044221885.1 Polyangium sp. (in: bacteria) | reverse complement strand
TTTGCTGGAAGGCTGCAAAGAGGCGTCCGATCTGGTCGGCGGCGATGTCGATGCCGCTGTCGACCACGTCAAAGCGCAGGCCGCCGTCCTCGGCGTGGACGGCGAGGCGGACGCTGCCCTGGTCGGTGAACTTGATGGCATTCGACAAGAGATTCACGAGAACTTGCCGGAGACGTAAATCGTCGCCCATGACAAAATCTGGAACGCTGTTTGCCGCCACCAATTCGACCGCGATGCTCCGCGTCGAGGCAATTGGCTCCATCATGGCAATGACGGAATTGGCCAGACCGCGTAAATCGAAAGGAACCGATGCGAGCAAGAGTTTGTCCGCGTCAATCTTGGCAAAATCGAGCACATCGTTGAGCAGCCCCAAAAGCCCTCGAGCGCTTTCCCGAATGGAATTTGCATATTCATGGGCTTTGGCATCGAGGCGCAAGGCGAGGATCAATTCAGAAAAGCCCAAAACGGCATTCATCGGCGTACGAAACTCGTGACTCATGGCCGCGAGAAACGCGGTACGAGCTCGCGCCATGGCTTCAGCATGTTTTTTTTCTTCCGCCAGTTCGAGGATCTTTTGATCGAGCAGCTTTCGGGCTTGTTTTTCTTGCAATTCAGCGTCGAATCGCTTGCGGCGCTGTTCTTCGAAAGCCCTTGCAGTCACGAATCCGATGACATTCAGGGCCATGATCGCAATGAGCGCCGTCGCGCGAGCCGCTGAACTGAGCAGGGCGTTCGGATTGGAGACAAGCGCAACCACCGAAAACGTGGCGAGAATCGAACCCAACGTACGGAAAATAATGGGCCCGCGTAGCGCAAAATAAAGAATGGTGATGAGAGTCGCCGCACCAATGATCGGTCCCTGAACCTCGCCGCTCGACCAACGTGACAAATTGATAAACGTCACCATGGCAGCTTGTACCGTCGTCCACACGCCGTACAGGACGTGATGGCGACGTGCTCGCGTTTCTCTCCGAAGACGCACAATGGTCGCGACGGTGACGATGACGAAACATACGCGCGCAGCCAAGAGAGCGACAAGAAGCGTCGAGTTTTTCACGAGCAGAAAGTCGTTGCGCGTGGTAGCCATCGTCGCAAGCGCCGCAAAAGCGATAACCTTCGTGCTGAGATTGGCGTCGGCCGCGAGAAATTGCAGCCGATACCGTTGCTCGTGCAACAGCGTAACGAAGGCCGAAGTGGTCGTGCGCATGAGCCCTTATCAACCAGGCAGAATCGAGTGTCCAGAAGATTTTCGCATGTTGGCGCAAGCGACGACCTGATGGCGACGAACAAGTGTGTGATGAAATATACTATGGGAAAATAAAGCCAGAATCCTGACGGCTGGTCTTTCCAAAGGGTACACGCGTACGTTCCGCCAACGCGCCGCGTAAAGAGCAATGGGGCGTACGCGTTGACCACGTCACAGGATCTGTTCCAACTCCGCATCCATCCCCGCCATCGCTGCATCCCGCCACACATACAGCAATGGTTCACGCACGCCGTGCCGCTGCGCCAAAATCCCTGGCGGTACACCGCGTAACATTTCCAGCACAATCCTTCGCCGCAATTCCGTCGATTCCGAAGCCGCCGCCCTCACCTGCCCCGCCACGAGATGCGCGTTGGCTCGTGCCAATGCTTCGTAGTCATCATGCCGCGCCAAACTCGTTCTGCGCCAGACCAACAGGCGCGTAAATCGCCGTGTTTCGTCGATAAACGCGGTTCGTCCGTGGAGCATGCGATGATTGTCCACCACGAGCACTTCGCCATCTTGCACCGGCGCTTGCACAATGGGCACTCGAACCATCCATGTCTCGAGTTTCAGCGCCAAAGGATCGTCGAGACGCATCGGTGAATGCGTAAATACGAGGCAATTCGCTCGCCACGAAACGGTTGGACCTATGACATCGCCAAACACAAAGGGAATTTTTCGCACCTCGGTAAAATACGAGCGGAACAATCGAGGTTCTTCCTGGCGAATTGCTTCCAGCAAACGGTGAGTATCCAAAAGCAACGTCACGCCCCCCTCGCGCGCTGCTTTGCCGCAAAACATGAGCTGCACGTGCGGAGAAACGCCTCGAAACATTTGGCTATCGGTATGCAACGGCGTGTAGGCGGTATTCGACGCAAACGATTTTCCTTGCGGCATGGGCTTGATGGGCTGCCGCTCTACCATGACTGGCGGCTCGCCGAAGACCTGCGCTGCAACGTCCCACGGATCCCGCGCGGCAGTTTCCGCATCGAGCCCGGGAATCGCGGGCAATACGTCGTATCCGCGCGCGGCCACACGCTCGAACATTTGCGCGCGTAACGCCTGCATGTCGGTCATCAGGAATTCCGCAATCGCGGGGCGTGTTCCCATTCCACCGTGCCAAACGTTGCGTCGAGCAACGTGCGTGGAAAAGGAATAAAACGCGCAAGAGGCGTGGCTTCGGGAATCTCGATGCGGTGCAAAGGTCGGTCAATACGAAACACGGCTGGCAACGCATGAAACACGTCGGTCGCGACAACCCCGCGCAAAACGCTGTAACCGGGCCCGGAAATTCCTTCAATGAGCGTCGAATACCCCGGTGGAGTGGTCAACAAGGCTGGAGGTTTGACGAAAAAATACGGTTCCCCCGGCTGATGCGGCGTCACGTATTTCGTAAAATACCACATCGCGCCTTTATGCTGCTCGAGCGTTTCCGCGCCAAAAATGTCCGCCCAAGCTTGTCGCGTCGCTTTTGCAAATTGCGCCAACGCCTCACGCTCCGGCTCGACGTGCACGAGATGTCCGTCGTAGGAACACACGAGTGGCACGGCATTGTAAAACGCATTGACGTGCAAGTCGCTTCCTGCATCGAGGTTCACGCCTTTGGGGGTCAAAAATGTTTTGACTGCGACCGGACGAACCGATCGCGGCCCGAGAATCGTTTGCCCAGCAAACGTCCGCTCGGGTAAGGTTGGTTCCGCTTCATCGTCCACCATTTGTCGATACTTTTTGGTCGACGCGCGCTTCTTTTGCGCAAAATACTTATCGTCAAAAAAACTGAAATGCGCCTGCCCAAGCTTCTTTTGCTCTTCGTCTTCCACAAGGCGCGATTCGAGCTTCGAGGCAAACGGAGCAAGCGTAGCGATTTCTCCCATGAGATCGCACGGAAATGGTGCGTCCGGGACAAACGACAAGGTCACGACGAGCGGCGTGAAATACTTGGTATTCGCGATCCATCGTTCTTCGACGGTAAACGCGATGTTGCGACGATTTCCCGCATGGTCGAGCCGCAACCAATACCCCGGCCGAGGTCGAACGAAAAGGCCCGTAAACAACGAGACTTGCCGCCGATCGCCTTCTTCACGAAGCACAATGCCCTCGCCGAAGGATTCCGCCCAGGAACTGCCTCGAGGGAACAAACCTTCGGCCAATACGCGTGGCAATGAGCCCGAAATGGCGCGGAACAAAACATCCGACATGCCCTTGAACTTGACGCCCATGAGCGATTTATCGAAGGTCAATCCTTGCGTCAGGCGTACTTGAAAGCCAAACCGATTTCCATCGAGCAACGGCGAACAGGCGCGCGCTGCACGTAATGGAATCGACCCTTCGAGCGTCGCATGAGGTTTGACGAGTTCGGCGAAACCACCGAAAACATCGAGAACATCGAAGACTTCGGGATTAGCTGCATCCACCGCCACCTCCGCATCCGCCTCCGCCGCCACATCCACCACCGCCGCCACAACTGGATGAAGAACAACTCGACGACGAACCGCTGCTGGTCGTCGCATTGGCTTGCCACCATTCAGCTGTTCCGACGCCTGTCGCCTCCGATGTAATCGTTCCCGCCGCAATGCCGCGTTCCGCCGCCAATGCGGGCTGTAAGCCAGCGAAAAGAGGTGCCGCAGCCAGCATCGCTCCACCGCCGACGGCAACGGCCAAACCCACGTCGGCCGGTTCCCAACGACGCCCGGACTGTACGTCCGTACGAACGGACGACGTCGCGTCGTCAAGCCATTTCACGTATGGAGAAGCCAAGCTGCTCTCTTTGCGGCTTGCATACGCAAACAAAAGCCCGATACCGGAAATAACGAGCGTCGCCAGAAAGAGATTCATGAATGGCCGGTCCATTTCAATGAGCCAGAACGTTCGAATCAGCGACACGACCACAATCAGCACGACCGGTACGAGACCAATGTTCACATAACGATTGATGCGTTCCTTCGATCGAATCAATCCGCCCTCTTCGAGCATGGATTGCATGGTTATTTCATGGTTCGTGGCCACCGAAATCGCTTCGTTCGCCAAAGTGGCGGCATCGATGGGCATGTGCTTGACGCGGAGTGCATCATGAAAAACTCGAGCCAAATGTTGCTCGGGTTTGACCATCGTTTCCAAGCGATATTCTTTGACGGTTCCGTCATCTTCCGGCAAAGGGACCAGCCATTTTTCAGTAATGGCCTGCGTAATCAACACATTGGCAGCTCCGGGAATCCCACGGCGCAAATAAGCCACCGCCGCGAGTTCGTCACCTTTCGGAATGACGCCTTTCACAAGCTGGGATGTTTGCTTTTTCTGCTTGGATGGTTTCCCTTCTCGGTAAGGCGAAGCGACATTGGGTTGCCACAAATTGTCTTCGCCGCCATCGAGCGGATCCACAGGCGCTTTGTCGACCCAGCGGCCCATGAAACTGGCCCGCGTGCTATGGCCCAAAACGATCGCAATGAAGCCGAACGTGATGAAGAAATTCAAGAAGTCTCCACCCGGCGGCAAGTTGAACGGGTAAAAATCGAAGATCCAGTGGAACATCGCTCAGGCCTCCATCCGATCGACTTCTTCGATCATGCGCGTCAACAAGGTATTGAACACTTCCAAGGCTTTTGTCGGGTTTTTCCGGGCACCTTGCAAAAACTTGATGTCCACACTCCACTCGTCACGAGCTTTTGCCAGCACCGTTTCGAGTTTATCGTCGAGTGGCGGTGTTTTGCGCAAATTCAACAAAGCATGCATCGGGCTGCGAATTTGTTTGATCTTGCGTTCAATGGCTCCGGCCAAAGCTTGTGGCGCTCCCATCGAATCGACCACGACGCGACGCAAGCGAATTTGGCATTCTCGCAATTCTTGCTCGATGCGCACGCGACGATGCGCATCCGAAATGGGCAAATTGGCAAAGACGTCTTTGCCTGCGAGCAACAAATGGCAGCTCCGAATGTCATCGTAAAACAGCGGAAACACATCGGCAGCACGAGCAATTTCGTCTTCTTTGAGGATCACGGCTTCGAATCGCAAGGCTGTTCGCGCCACGGTCAACGTATTGGCAATCGCGAGCAAAACTTCCGGCGCCGAATCTTTCAGCACGAGCACCAAATCCACGTCGCTTCGGCCGTCGTCGTACCCTCCACGCGCAGCGCTACCGAAGACCAAAAGTGAAACCAGGTTCGGTCCAAGCTGCACTTGCAACGTATGAGCAAGCTGCTCCAAACGATGTCGGACCGGAGCGGGCATTACGTACGTCATGTCGAGGCCAATTTCCTTTCGTACACGTGCACACGGGCATGCGGCCCGAAACCTTTGAACGCAAACGCTTGTTTCCCATTGGACATGGGACGAATTCCCACATGCGGCGCATTTCGCGGACGAACGGTATTCGTCTCTGGATCCCGCGCAAAACGCATTTCGAGCGACAACAAATCCCGCTCCGCAGCAAAACGCAATTTTGGCATTCGCGTCGCGCGCCGGGCAATT
>JBGAOI010000518.1:0-5715 GCA_044221885.1 Polyangium sp. (in: bacteria) | reverse complement strand
AGGGCGCTCATTGCATCGCTGGTCCTCGCTCCGATTCTCCTCTTTGTCGTGGTGGATGACGGAACACGGCTTCTTTTGCAAGCCATAGGCTCGACCGTTGTAGCGGTAGCGACGGCACTACTGACAAAACCCGAAGACACGGAACGATTACGTGAGTTTTACCTGCGCGCACGGCCTCCCGGATATTGGCAACCCATTGCGGGCGCGCAGAGTGCCAACGATTCTCGCCGCCTAGCACTGAACATGGGCGCGGCATTCGGAACGGCATTGTCGCTTTTTTGCGTCCTCGTGGGCTTGGGTTCATGGCTCATTCATAGCCCACCACCGGAATGGTTTGCGTCTTCCTCGGGGTGGATTGCCATCAATCTCCTTATTGGTGTGGGGACAATTCCCGTATGGATCAAGCTCGCCCGCGCTGGACGATTGGAATCTGAGGAAAGCGAGCGTAATCTCGTACATTCATCAAGTTCGTCTTAGCAAACAGATTGAGTCAGTAACCACCGCAACACACGCTCATAGATCGCTTTCGAGCCTGCGTAGCGCGATAACGTGACGACGTTGTTTCATTTCGATCGTGTCGTCCGCTCGATGTGACGTATCGGTACATCTACGTCCAGCCATAGCGATGTGGCTCGACAGCAGAAAGACCGTTCCCAACGGTAGCGCTGTCTGACTGATTTGTGTATCGTTGCGTCCTGGAGGTTTCCATGTTTCGACGTTTCATGACGCTTTTGACGGCAACAACCTTGACGTTGCTCGCCCCCATCGCCAATGCAGCAACTGGTATTTGCGACGAATCGCCACAAAATTCGCAAGCTTGCATCGACGCCATTCAAAACAGCGGAGGAGTCGTCAACGACATCTTTCGTGACAGCAATGGTTTGACGGCGGATCAGCTTCCGGTCTTTGGAAAAATCGTCAACGCGTGGCCTGGATGTCCCCTCCTCAATGCTTCAACGTGCATGGGTCAATCTGTTCCGCCCTTCGATTGCCCTGGTCAGTACATGTGCGCTGCCTTGACGCCGGACTTGGCCACAGCATCCATGTACATGAATGCCTTGGATCGTTTGTGGATGCAACCCTTACGCATCAGCAATCACAATGTCGTCAATGGTTGTCCGGAAGGATTCGGCGTCGCGGTTGCCAACGGCACACCGGACAACTATTACCCGTGGGAAGGCCTCGTGTTCGACCTCGGAGGTCCTTCGAATAAAGTGGCGATTTTTGCGGAAAACGATCATGGACCTCAGCCGTGCGAATCAACCGAATACACGGTGTTCCTTTCCGACAATCCATTTGCTCGTGACATGATTCTATCGCCACAAACGACCGGCGTGGATCCGCAAAAGTGGAATCGTGCCGTTCTTTCGAAGATCTTCACCAAAGGATTTGTCGAAGTTCGGGCGCCCGATCCAAACAAAGCCGCAACCTGCGGCGATACGACCCAATACTCCGTCGAGGAAGATTCATTTGTCACCGTCTACGCATTGCCTTGTGGCATTACGTTTCGGTATGCCTCGATCGTCGCTGGCAATGACGGATTGGATTTCCCGCAGTGTCAATTCCATTCGGACGAGGGAGAAATCGATGCTGTGGCAGGATTGACGGAATCGGGAAGTGCCGTTTGTCCCGATGCCGACGGTGATTTGTATGTCGATTGTTCGTGCATGGGATCGCCGATGGTGTGCGATTGCAACGACGCAGATCCCAATGTGCACCCTGGCGCCCCAGAATCGTGCGATTCGCCGGATCTCGATTGCGATGGAAGTCCCGGCAAGTGTTCCGCGGGCCTCACGTGTCACAATAGCCAATGCCTCATGGGATGCGACAACGAACAAGCAGTCTGTCCCGTCGGTGCGATCTGCCAGTTGACGAATGATGGCAAACTCTGTGTGCCCATGGATTGCGGCGGGGGATGTCCTGCTGGAGGAACCTGTGTCGAAGGCGTATGCGTTCCTGCATGCGACACGATTACGTGCCCGGGAAATCTCGTATGCATTCAAGGCGCATGCGTCGATGCTTGCAAAAACATTCAATGCCCGATGGGACAAACGTGTCAACAGGGCAAGTGCATCGTTCCTTGTGCATGTTTTTCTGGGAATATCGGTTGCGGCGCGTTACCGGGTACGGTTTGCGATCCAATGGCTGGTCAATGTGCGACACCCAATTGCGTGGGCGTCAAGTGTGCCGACAACGAAACCTGCGATCCCGCAACGGGTATGTGCGTTGGGTTTTGCAATCCAAACGTCAAGTGCCCGGCTCAGCAAAAGTGCGTCGATCCGGTCGGATGCGTGCCGCTTTGCGATGGTGTGATGTGCATGGCGCCGCAAACGTGCAATCCCCAAAATGGCCAATGCGAAGATCATTCGTGTGACGGCGTAACCTGTTTCGATCCACTCGTATGCGTCGCAGGCCAATGCGTCGATATGTCCGGCGGCGCGGGCGGAATGGGTGGAATGGGCGGCGGCATGATGGGCGGAATGGGCGGAATGGGCGGAATGACCGCGTCTGGCGGCGCGGGTGGTGGCGACCCAGGAGATGCCGGGACGTGTGGATGTAAAGTGGTTGGCGAGGCAAACGGCCGCGCAGTTCCCATTGCATTCGCAATTGGAGCGGCCCTTGTCATGCGGCGCCGACGCCGAAGTTGAAATACTGACGCGAAGCCAATCGCAAACCAATACGTTTTCCCGATCTTCAACACTGCTCCCAATCCCTCCTTGAAGTTAACCGCTACCTCGGATTGCCCATTGGCAAATCTCGATGCGCCAAGATCCGCAACAGGCCACAATTTGCAGTTCATCTAACAAGCAAACACAAATAAACGGCAATTTGTTGACATCCATGGTCCGCCACAAGATGCCAACCACCAACCACGAGATCTTCCGCCGCTCCGTTTCTGCCGTGTAGACATTCAATTCCGAACGTGACATATTTGTATGAAATTCCTATGGATCGCGACAATAAACGTAGCTATCGACACCAACACAAACAACTTATTGACCTGCTCCTCGCACGCGCCAATACAATGGGGGATACGCCACTCTATCGATACCTGGAAACAGGAGACGTTGGTGGTTCGAGTATCGTTTGGAGCTACGCGGAATTGGATCGTCGCGCACGCGCAATTGCTGCGCGACTGCAAGACATGCGCGCCTTTGGTGAACGTGTTTTGCTTCTTTATGCTCCGGGGCTCGAGTTCATTGCGGCATTTTATGGATGTCTTTATGCAGGCGCCATTGCAGTTCCGGCGTATCCTCCTGATCCGACACGGTTGCACCGCACATTGCCGCGTTTGCGAGCCATCGCGGATGATGCACGCGCACGATTCGTATTCACGACGAGTGACATCGTCGTTTTGGCCGACGCCATTGCTCCAAATGCCCCCGAACTGGCGTCGTTGCATTGGATTGCGACGGATGAGATTCCAGTCGAAGACGGAGCGCTTTGGCATTGCCCCGAGGTACATGCAGATTCGATCGCCTTCCTGCAATATACGTCCGGCTCGACAGGCGATCCGAAAGGCGTTATGGTGCGCCATGACAATCTCCTTCACAATTCGGAGTTGATTGCAGCGGGGTTTGAGCATGATGAGCAAAGCATTGGCGTTGGTTGGCTCCCGATGTTCCACGATATGGGGCTCATTGGAAACGTCTTGCAGCCATTATTCATTGGTTTTCCATGCATACTCATGTCTCCGCTGGCGTTTTTGCAACGTCCGCTCCGCTGGCTCGAAGCGATTGCGCATTTTTGCGCAACAACAAGCGGCGGTCCCAATTTCGCCTACGATCTTTGTGCACGTCGAGCAACTCCGGAACAAATCGAATCTCTCGATCTGCGCCATTGGAGCGTTGCGTTCTCGGGCGCCGAACCGATCCGCAGCGAAACGCTCGCTCGGTTTGCAAGTGTTTTTGCGCCGGCCGGATTTCGCGTGCAGGCATTCTATCCTTGTTATGGTTTGGCCGAAGCCACTTTGCTTGTCACGGGCGGCGTAAAATCTGAGGCTCCTTATTCCATCGCCGTCGACAGCAAGGCACTCGAACAAGGTCTAGTCAAGACAAACACCGAAACGAGTGCTATTCGTTCCTTGGTCTCCTCTGGAAGTCCAGGAGCCGATATGCGGGTCGAAATCGTCGATCCCATAACGCTACATCCATGCCCGGCTGGACACGTCGGCGAAATCTGGGTTTCCGGCCCAAGTGTTGCTGCTGGATATTGGAATCAACCCGCGGAAACTGACGTCACTTTCATGGCTCGTTTGGCAGACTCCAACGACGGGCCATTTTTGCGCACCGGGGACCTTGGGTTTGTCCAGAATAATCAATTGTTCGTGACCGGGCGACGAAAAGATCTGCTCATCATTGCTGGACGCAATCATTATCCGCAGGACATCGAGCGTACGGTCGAACAGGCGCACGGAGCATTACGCCCCGGTTGTTGCGCGGCATTTTCGCTAGAAGTTGCCACCGAAGAACGCCTCGGAATTGCGGTTGAATTCAATGCTGCCGGCAGTAGCAATCCAAACACGGTCATTGCAACCATTCGACATGCCGTGCTCGAAGAGTTTGGCGTGTATGCCCATGCCGTGGTGCTCTTGACCCCGCGAAGCATTCCGAAAACATCAAGCGGAAAGATTCAGCGTAATGCGTGCCGCGAGGGCTTTCTTGCTGGAACCTTGGATGAAGTCAAGCGCTCGATCGCCGAGCCCGACGCCGTGCCTTTGATTGGTTCGTCCGACGAAACGAATTCGGAATTGGAGACTTTGCTCGCCACGATATTCGCCGACGTCTTGGGAATTTCGCACGTGGGAAAACACGATCACCTGTTTTCCTTGGGGCTGCAATCTTTGCTGGCGACACAAGCCGTGTCACGTCTCCGAGATGCGCTGGGAATCGACATTCCCATGCGAGCGCTTTTTGATGCGCCGACAGTTGCCGACTTGGCACGAGTCATCGAACCGATCCGCCATCAGGCGTCCCAGGCTCGAGCTTCCACCATTGAATTGGCTCCGCGGCACCTCCCATTACCGCTATCCTTTGCACAAGAGCGCTTGTGGTTTTTGGACCAATTGCAACCGAATAGCCCGCTTTACAATATTCCAGCCGCCGTACGCCTCGTCGGACGACTCGACGTAGCTGCCCTCGAACGTAGCTTTCAAGAAATCCTGAATCGGCACGAATCCCTGCGCACAACGTTTGTCACGGTGAATGGCCAAGCGTGCCAAGTCATTGCTCCGCCATCCGTGTTTGCTCTTGAAGTCGTCTCCGTCAACGCATCGGAAGTTCCATTTCGCGCTGCGGAAGAGGCCCGCAGCCCCTTTGATTTGGCGCATGGTCCCCTGATGCGCACGAAGTTGCTCCGTTTGTCGGGCCAAGAACATGTCCTCTTGCTGACGATGCACCATATCATTTCCGACGGATGGTCGATGGGCGTGTTTGTCCAGGAACTCACAGCGCTCTACGCTGCGTACCATTCTGGCCAGCCGTCCACATTGCCCGAACTGCCCATTCAGTACGCAGATTATACCCTGTGGCAACGAAAATGGCTCGTTGGCGAGACGCTCGATGCGCGACTTGCCTACTGGAAAGAGCAGCTCGCCGGAGCCGCAACAGTGCTCGAATTGCCGACAGACAGACCGCGTCCGCCTGAGCAATCCCATCGTGGCGCTTCGATTCAAATCGCGTGGTCGCGTGAGCTTTCCGCAGCATTGCATCAATT
>JBGAOI010000517.1:0-5727 GCA_044221885.1 Polyangium sp. (in: bacteria) | reverse complement strand
GGACGGACACGGAGCTACCCAAGGTGAACAATCCCCAGCGAACGAGCGCCAAACCCGCGGACCCGATGCTCGGCCGAGTGGTCGCGGGCCGATACCGACTCGAAGCACGTGCCGGTGAAGGCGGAATGGGCGTTGTGTACAAGGCGCGTGATATTCGGTTGGGCCGCGACGTTGCCGTCAAAATCTTGTTTGGCACGGACCCACAAGTGGGCGGAGGTTTGCTACGCGAAGCGCGGGCTCAAGCACGCATCAAGCACGAAAACGTGTGCGAAGTGTACGAATCCGGAACGATGGATCAAACGCGATTCATCGTGATGCAAGTCATTCACGGGGAATCGCTGGACAAGGCCAAAGAAACGATGTCGCTCGAACAAAAAGTTCGCGTCATTCGCTTGATTGCGTCGGCATTACACGAAGCGCATCGGCTGGGCATGGTCCACCGCGACGTAAAACCCGCCAATATCATGGTGGAACGAAGCGACGATGGGACTTGGAAGCCATATATCATGGATTTCGGTCTCGCGCGTGATGTTGGCGATTCAGGGTCGACCGTATCGGGTGCACTCATGGGAACGCCGTCGTTTATGTCCCCCGAACAAGCGTCGGGTCGAGTGCGTTCGCTGGATCGTCGCACAGACGTGTATAGTTTGGGAGCGACACTTTACGATATCATTGTCGGTCGTCCGCCGCATGAAGCCGACGGCGTTGCGGGATTGCTGCAAGCCATTGTTTTCGACGAACCCTTGTCACCACGACAAAGAAATGGCGACATCCCGTTGGATCTCGATGCGATCATCATGCGCAGCATCGAGAAGCAGCCTTCATCGCGATACGAATCGGCGAAAGCATTGGGGGACGACCTGCAACGGTACCTCGATGGCGAGCCCGTTGCGGCATTAAAACGAGCGTGGTTGTATGCATTGTGGAGACGGGCCAAACGGAACAAGGTACGGCTCACGATTGCCACGGCGCTGTTTGTCGTGACGACGGTCTTTGTGGGCGGATGGCTTCGAGCGCGGCAAAAAGCCGAAACGCAAG
Organism: Polyangium sp. (in: bacteria); assembly: GCA_044221885.1. Taxonomy (GTDB): domain Bacteria; phylum Myxococcota_A; class Polyangia; order Polyangiales; family Polyangiaceae; genus Polyangium. The sequence goes on along the minus strand of JBGAOI010000517.1, from coordinate 4,689 downwards.
CGACATTGTCTCGCGAGCTTGGCGAAAGCGTCAAGGAGATGGAGTTTTTCCTGCGTAATGCGCATGGTTTGCCGCTGCACGACATCGGTCGGGAACGCAAGATCGTGCAACAAAAACTGGCGAATATCGAAACAATGATGAAGGCGGCTGGTGACATCGGCGTCGGCCCGGGGCATTACGCATTGGGGCGAGGACACTTGGCGTTGCAAGATTTTGAAAATGCAATCGATCATTTGCAGCAAGCAACGGCTGCGGGGTATCACGCCGCGGGACTCGATTACGCCATGGGTTTGGCGCTTGGTGAAATCTACAAGAAAGAACTCGCCGAAACGAAACGAATCGAAGGCGAACGCAAAAAACAACGTATTGCGGAAATCGAGACGTTATACAAAAAGCCGTCGCTCGAGCACTTGAAAGCCGCTCTGGGCAGTACGCTGGAAGCTACGTCGTTTGCCGAAGGACTGATTGCATTTTACGAAGGGCGGCTCGAGGAAGCATTGCCGAAAGCGCGCGACGCATTCGAGAAAACGCCGTGGCTGTATGAAGCCAAGAAACTCGAAGGGGACGTGCTTTTCGCGATGGGGAGCAAATTCGGGCACGATGCGGCATTTGATTACGAGAAAATGTCAAAATGGTTTGGCGAAGCGGATGATGCGTATCGAATTGCCGCCGAGATCGGAAGTAGCGATCCGGTGGTTCATTTGGCCATGTGCGAATTGTACATGCAGCGAATGAATGGCGACGATGCGGGCGGGAAAGCCATTCGACCAAGCTTCGAGGACGCCAAAGGCGCTTGCGACAAGGCGAATCGAGCGAACCCATCGAGTGGTGATGGGTATTTGAAATTGGCGCAGGCGCATGCCAATTTCGCGTGGCATGTCAATACGGGCGACGATATGCACGAAAAAGCGACCGTCGTCATTGATGAGGCCCTCAAACATACCGAAGAGGCAACGAAACGGAATCCATCGGAACCGATGGCGCCCTACCTCAGTGGAAGTTTGTGGCGGACCCGCGCGACCTATGCCGATAATCGACGCCTCAAAATCGGGCCCGCAATGGACCGCGCCATTGCCGCGTATGACGAATCCCTCAAGCTCGATCCGCATTTCGTATGGGCGCTCAATGAGAGCTGTGACGCCTACAACGTGTATGCTGCGCGGGAGGCGATGCACGGTATCGATCCTGGGACCAAAGTAGCGGAGGCGAAGCGCCGTTGCACAAGAGCGATGGAAGTTGCCCCGGAGTTCATCTATGCAAAACTCAATGAGATTTGTAGCCAGATGATCTTGGCCGAACGCCGTGTGGAAACGGGTGCGTCGCCGCAATCGATTGTTGCTGACGCTGTCGCGATGACCGATGCCCTACAAAAATGGGCACCCGACGCAATCTTCGCGATTTATTATCGCGCTTTGTTGTTACTGCTCGACGCAGATTATCAAATTGAATCCGGCGCAGACGCTACATCATCATTGGCACGCGCGGAGCAGGCTCTCGCGGAGCTCACAAGCGCCCTGCCCACGGGGACAATTACTTATCGAACTCGTGGGCAATCAGCCCTGAGTCAAGCGCGATTCGCCCTTCAAAGATCGGAAGATCCGTCCGTATGGCTCGATGGTGCCAGGGAAGCCTATGGTATGGCCTTGAAGGCGCAACCTTGGGATGTGGAGTTCCGGGTTGCGGTCGTTTCTGTCGAAATCATGGCTTTGCGCTGGAAGATTGAACAAGGCCATGGCGCAGAATCCGAACTCGATGCCGCCAGAAAACCCGTCGAGTCGCTTCTGGATATCGACCGCGACGATCCATCACTTTATCTCGCTCTTGCCGAGATTGACGAATTGCGGGCAACGCTCCGGATCCGTAAAGGGGATGAGGTAAAAGGAGCAATTGACGATTCGCTTGGCTGGGTCGCCAAGGCATTGGCGATCAATCCCCATAAGGCGCGGGTTCTTGCCTGCAAAGCGAGACTTTTGCTTCTGCGCGCAATTGCCGCCAGTGATCCTCGTGAAAAACAGGCTGCGGCGGCAACGGCTTTGGAGGGGTTTGCGGCGGCAATTCGCGAGAATCCGCTCATCGAGCGGCAGGAACGTTCGAGAATTGCCGAGGGACGAAAGCTCGCGCAACGGGATGCTGCAAAAACTCCTTGAAGCGTCGAATCTCAGGGGGCGCAACCAGGATACAATGCGCCAATATCATTCGGCTTGAGCCAAGTCTGAATCGCCGGGTGCCCATCGCAGCTCCAATGGCCCGTCGCAACGGCTTGCGTGCAATGGTTTTCCATGTCCGTTTTGAACGTGACGCCGCACCGAGTTTCGCCAGCAAAGTCGTCACAAACGCGGGCATCGAGTTCTGCGGGCGAAAACGCACACGCTCCCGTAGGCGTAGGAAAGGGCCATACTTCGCGCACGAGCGCTCCCACCGCGTTTTCATAAACGACCCAAAGCGCCTCGGGCCTAGAAAATTCATCTGCCTCAATGGATGTCAATGTGTCCGGCACGGCTTGGCCCGTCAAGCGAATGGCGACTTGTAGGTCGTACGGGTTCACGTGGGCCATGATGCACGCGACAAGGTCAGATTTGGCTTGGGTCGACAGTGCGGCGGTTTCCCACGAACTCGTGCTGTTCAGCAGACCTTTGCCTGTGTAGGTGATGCCATTGATCGCGTACGATCCGACGGGCAATGCGCAAGCGACGACGTACGAAAGCAAATTCCTCGTGCCTGTACTCGACGCCTGTATCTTGATCACCTCGTCGTTTTGCTCGCCAAACGGAGCATCTCCGACATTCCAGAGAGCTTCAATGCTGTCCGCCACATCAACGCTGCTCGCCCCATTGGTTCCACCACCACTCGTGGAATTGAGCATGGAGACGCCGACTGTGCCCACCGCACTGACGTCTTCATCCGAGAACGCCATACATCCCATTTGAACGAGACCAAAACCGAAACCAAGAGAGAGAGCGAGCAGTGAGCGGTGCGAGTTCATGGCGGCGAATCCTTTCGGTGTTTCTGGCGACGACTTCGTCGTCGCGTTCATGCCAATACCCATAATCAAGACTCATGCCAGGCTGTGGAGCATTCTTTTGGTGAAATGAATCACGAAAATGCCTCCACTGCGTCCTGCGAGCCGACACAGCGTCGTGACAGTGTTATGCGCGCGTGACAGTGGGTGTTATAGCGGCGTGACAGCAGCTACCCGCAATCATGGATCGACACCCATTGCGGTTTCGAGGGGACTCGATAACGGGGCCATCAACCCTTGGCGCGCATGCCATGCCGATCCAGCAATCGATGTAGCAGTTGGCGCGACACGCCCATAGCTTCGGCTGCGCGTGAGATATTGCCATCGTATTGCCGAAGTTTGGCGGCTACGTATTTGCGCTCCAAATCCTGCAGAACGGCTTCACGGGCTTCCGGGAGCGTCAGTTCGAGCCATTTGCCGAATTGCGCGTCTTCGGTTTGTCCCTGCGCCATTTCATCGGTTTTCGTCGATGAAGCTCGTTCGACCGCGCCATCGGCTGGTTCCCGTTCCCGAACGAACATTTCATGAAGGAGTTCGGGGAACAAAACCAGCCTCGCCAATGCATTACGAAGTTCCCGTACATTTCCCGGCCAATCGTACCCCATGAACATGGGAATCGTTTCAGGAGGCAAATCAGCCATTTTTGCCGGTGGATTCCGATTCGATAAAAAACGCTCGACGAGCAATGACAAGTCCTCTTTCCGTTCGCGCAATGGAGGTATGTGGGCCTCGAAAACAGAAAGGCGATAAAAGAGATCTTGGCGAAATTTGCCCTCGGCAACCATTGTTTTGAGGTTTCGATGCGTGGCCCCGATGATGCGGACGTCGATGGCTTGTTCCTGCGTCGAACCTAGCCTGCGTATCGTTCGGGCTTCGATGACCCGAAGCAACTTTTGTTGTGCTTCGAGCGGAAGTTCACCGAGTTCGTCGATAAAGATGGTTCCGCGATGCGCCGCCTCGAATAACCCCGCTTTGTTCAGCGCCCCGGTTGCCGCACCAGGAATGGTTCCAAAAAGTTCGACCTCGATGGTTGTCGCGGGAATGGCGCCGCAATCGACAATGACGAAAGGGCCTGCGCTCCGTCGGCTATTTTGGTGAAGGGCTCGCGCCAGCACTTCTTTGCCCGTGCCGGATTCACCAAGCAAAAGAATGGTTTCATCGGTTGGAGCCACGCGTTCCAATTTCGCGAAAAGTGCCCGCATGGCCAGGCTATCGCCCACGGCTGCACCAAAAGAACCCTTCGTGGATAACGGCAATACGGCAGAACCGCCCGACGCCTGGACGATAAAGGACGAATCACCAATGGTCACCGGAACTCCGGGAGGCACAAATGCGCCAGCGATCTGCACATCGCGAATGAACGAGCCATTGCGGCTGTCAAGATCCTGAACAAAGACGCCTCGTTCGGTGAGACGAATCTCGCAGTGCCTACGCGACACTTTCGGGTCTGTCACGACGATATCGCATTCGATGTGCTGACCAAGCACCAGCGGTTCAAGTTCGAGGGGAGCGGAGAGTGTGCGTCGGTTTGGAAGCGTTACGGTCACCCGCAAACTGGGAAGGCGCACCGCTCGCCCGTCGTCAACGCTGGCCAACGTAAATGGAGTCGCGTGCTCTTGGTCCACAGCGCGGACTTCTCATGCTTGTGGCTGATTGTCAATGCTCTACGA
>JBGAOI010000516.1:0-5756 GCA_044221885.1 Polyangium sp. (in: bacteria) | reverse complement strand
CTTCCTGAAACATGTTTGGTTTGTCCGGCACCTTTTGTGGGGCTGAGCGAACGTCCAAATCAAGGCGTGTGCTTTCAATTCCCCGCGTTTGTCGGAGCAACACGATCTAGGAAGCTGCCGGTTTTCCCGTCAATTCTTCCAGCAACAGATTCACGAGCATGTGCCCGTCGAATCTTCGTTGCCCCATTTCTTCATTCTCTTCGGCCCAATTGATCACAAACGATAGTGGCAAGAGCATTGGTTCGTTTCCCAAAACCCGCGCGGCCACACCTGATAACGCGTGCGCCATGCGAATTGACAGGGGAATACGCGTGACGATGGCTTCGCCGATTTTCTTGCAATTCTCGGCCGGCGACGAAACCAAGTATTCGCGGCACGAGGCTGGGCGTGACGTATAAATCGAACAGCTTTCGTTTTCCAGGAACGCGCAACGCACGCCACTGCGGTGATATTGCACGAGCAATTGCCGCACCGATTGCTCTTGCGGGTCTGTCAAAGAAAACGCGTCGATGCCCAATCCCTCGAGGACTGCTTCACCATCGACGATGCGCGTGAGCAATTCTTCTTGGCGCGATTCTGGCAATGCCGAAACGAGGTCGTGAATCATGAACGCTTCCGGAATCGAGACCGGAACGAGTTGATCACAACACGAAGTGCATCCTTTTTTGCACGAGGGTGGTCCGGCAATGGGCAGGTGTTTTTTTACGCCCATCGCGACGAGATCGTCGTCGAGGCGCAATACGGTGCGCGCTAGATCGGACAAACGCATGGGTTCGCTGGGAATTCGCAAACTCGTGCGGAGCAAACCTTCCGGCGTTCCAAGCTCGAACGTGAAGACACTTTGATGCGCTTTGGTCATGACAAACGTCTCGAATTCGCATGAGCAAACCCGATGGGCGACGTTTTGTCAAGTCCGAAGGAGGCAAACCGAACGCTCAGACGTGGTAAAACCCAATTGCGCTTTGCAGCTCTGTTCGCGTGGATTTTGCGCTCTCGGGAGGTGCAGTCACATTCGCGGGGGCTTCGATGCCCAATGTACCCAGCGGCGGAATGACGAGCCCACAAGCGATGACCGTCGATTTGATGTCATTCAAGTAGTCCTGCATGACCACGGCGGGATCCCGTTTCCGCAATCCAGCGCGAATGGCGTATTTCGCGCCGTCTGTGTTTGGCCGTCCAAACGAGAGCAATCCTTGTTTGAGCCACCGCTCGAAAGCGTTTTGTTTTTCCTCTTCGTAGTCGCCGGTAAGGGTCAGTTCGACGACCAGTTGTTCGCCCAATTGTTGGTGTCCGCGTTCTTCCTGAATGACCTTTTGCACGAGTCGTCGATATGGCAGATAACTCGATTCGGAATATTCTGCGAGTTGCCAATAGCCGCCGCGGTCGTAAAGAAACTGCGCCATCGCCAATTCGTAGAAACTTTGGGCAAAAGGAATGGGTCGCGTGGCCAAGCGGTCATGCACTGCGGGTTCGATGCTTTCGCCCGTGAAGTCCAAGTACATCCGGGCCACATCTTTGTAATGCTCGGCTTCTTCACGAATTTGATAAACGAAATATTCCAGCAATCTCAAATCCGGCACGAGCGACAAACCATACCCAAAAAGCTGCGCTGCCGCCATTTCGCGGTACGCCTGACTTTGCATCATTTTGACAAGCGTCTGAAAATAACGATCCTCGTCGCGGCAATTGGCCGTGTCCATGCTTTTCCCCCTTCACGATGGCCGATGATGCGCCATCGAAAACCCAAGAACGATACGTTTCAACGAAACTATTTACGCGCTGCGAGTCCTTCTTCGACTTCGATCACGATCATGTCGGCAAGTTTGTCCGTAAGATCGCGACCTTCCTCGGCGGAAGCTTCCGCGGGCGCGCCCGTATACGCCTCTGTCATTCCAATGGCCCGAAAATTCGTTTTTCCTTCGCGAATACCCGTGGACAAACTCCACGCGAGTGGTTCCAATTGGGCCGCTCGTTCTTTGTCCACGACATCGGGTTCGGCTGCAAGAACCAGCGACGTTTCATACCGTCCGGCATGACACGCGCCGCTTTTGAATTCCGGCGACAAGGTTCGAGCATGACGCCGAGTAAGCGGTGAAGCAACCGACGCCAAACCTGGGGCCATGTTTTCAATCGCCTTGCGCACGGCGCCGTCGTGGGCTGGTTCGAGATGATTGTTGACAAGACAAACATGGGCAAATCCGGCTTCGACGTAACCCATGATGACCGCGTGCAAAAATGCTACGAGTGCCGATTCCGTCACGCTGATTGCGCCGGCAAACCCTTCGGCAAATCGCGTCACTCCATACGGTACGCTCGGACCAACCAATGCATGAATTCCTCGCATTTCCAACTTTTCCGCGCCGCGATAGGCCGCGGATTCACCAATGATCGTATCCGTGCGGAGCGGCAAATGCGGCCCATGAGGTTCGACCGATCCAACCGGAACGAGAACGACGAGCGGGGAAGGTTGTGATAAACGTGGGCGAAGCGTCTCGCTCGTTAGATTGGCTAGACAAAATCGGGCGGAATGCATGCGATCGAACCTGCGGTTGATGTTGAGCAACGAGTAGCACGGGGCGAGCTAGGTCGCGAGAGGTGATCGCGCTTTCATCAACAAAGTTGGTGTTTCAGCGATTTTGTCGCAATCTCTGCACCATGGACGTGACGGCCAAAGACATTCCGACGGCACTGATTCACCTGTATCGCGGCGAATTGGGGCGAATGACCGTATATCGCACTCGGCTCGATACGACCACGAATTGGGCCGTAGGAACGAGCGCAGCGGTGACGACGTTCGCACTTGGCCAAGACCGCGTACCCCATTTCGTGTTTTTGCTGGCGGTATTTCTTGATTTGATTTTCCTGTGGATGGAGGTGCGTCGATTTCGATTTTATGAACTCGTGCGTATGCGTGTACGCCTGCTCGAGGTCGGGTTTTATGCCGTCGTGATGGGCAAGACGCCGCGGGATGATTGGCAAGAAAAACTTTGGCGAAGCCTCGAGACGCCGCAATCGCCCATTGGTCGATTGCAAGCGGCTTCGGTTCGTTTACGCCGCAATCATTTATGGATTCTTTGGGCGGTCTACTTGGTTCATCATTGCCACGATCCATCGGTTGCCCGAAGAAGAATGACTTTTTGAAGAGTTCCCACGATCGCCATGTGGATTTGGCGGATTTGGGCTGACGTTATGCGGGCATAGGTGTACATGGTTATTTCCGCGCGGGGTTTTTCCCCATCGACGGTCGAATTGTGTTTCATCATCAGGGACGACTGGAGGGAAGGGTGAAGATGCTCGGACGACGGCATTGGATCGGGACGGCCTTGGCGCTTGGCGCGCTCGGTGTTGTGGGCCTGGGATGCGGCAAAAAGCCCGATGTGACGGGCGAAGCTGCCGCTGCACCCACCGAATGGAAAGTCGGCGCGTACTTGAGTTTGTCCGGTGCAGAGACAGGCTTTGGAACTTCGACCAAAGAAGGCATTGAACTCGCCGTTGAAGAGGTCAATGCCAAGGGCGGCGTCAAAAACAAGAAGATCAAAATCATCTTCGAAGACGACAAGTCAAACCCGCAAGAAGCATCGAACAAGGTTTTGCAGCTGATCGATCGCGACAAAGTCGTCGCGTTGCTGGGTGAAGTTGCTTCGTCACGGTCGAAAGCCGGCGGCATCGTCGCGAACAAGAAAAAGATTCCGATGATCACCCCGTCGTCGACAAACCCGGATGTGACCCAAGTCGGTCCCTTCGTCTTCCGCGTGTGTTTTACCGACGACGTGCAAGGGCAGATGGGCGCGCGGTTTGTCTCGGAAAAACTCGGCAAGAAAAAAGTGGCCATTCTGTACGCGTCGGACGATCTCTATTCGTCCGGCCTGGCCAATGAATTCCGTACGGAAGCCAAAAAACTCGGACTCGAAGTGGCGATCGAGAAAAGCTTCCTCAAGAACGAGACAAACTTCACGACGTACTTGAACGAGATCAAAGAGGCGCAACCCGAGATGATTTATGCGCCTGTCTATTACAACGCGATGGTTCCCGTCGCCCGTCAAGCCAAAGCCACGGGCCTTTCGGGCTCGATGTTCATCGGTGGTGATGGTTGGCACGACGATTCGCTCGTCGAAGGCGCAGGGGAAGAAATGGAAGGCGCCTACTTCACCAACCATTATGCGCCCGACATGCCGTCAGAGAGTTCGAAAGAGTTTGTCAAGAAGTACAGCGCTCGGTTCAAGCACGAACCGTCGTCTCTAGCGGCTCAGGGATACGACGCCGCGCTCTTGTTGGCCGACGCCATCGGTCGCGCGAAGAACGATACGCCCGAAGCGATTCGTGATGCGATTGCCGAAACGAAGGGCTTTCAAGGAGCTACGGGCGCCATCACGATCAACGAGCAGCGCAACGCCGACAAACCCATCGTGATCGTCCAGATCAAAGGCAAGAAGTTCACCTACAGCGACACGATCTCCGCCAAACCCGCCACCAAGTAGTCGCTGCTCCAACCAAATCAGATCCGCCGCGCCGCTCGCTGAAGCTCCGTTTCATCACGCGCAGCTTCCGCTTCGGCTCGAGCTTCACGTTCTGCTGCATCGTCGACCGACGTTTCGTCGCGCGTTGTCGGGGCGTCTTCAGCCAACTGTTCGAGCGCCGTGAGCGCGGTCGGAGCCACCGCCGAAAGCCACGGACGCAACGACGACACCATGCGCAGCTCGCGACGAATTCGCGGCAATTCGCCGGCACCAAGCGAATCGGGTTTGGCCACCGCGCACGCAACATTCGCCAGCAACTCATCACGTGCGGTCAGAGGCAAGTCGAGGTTTGTCTCGGCGGCCAGCTTGGCTGCGGCATCGAGATCACCGCGCCGCGTGAGTGACACGAGACGCACACGCAATAGCGCGCGACTGCGGTACGGATACACGGGCGGAAGTTCCGCGAGCTCGGCTTCGGCTTCGTCATGGCGATCCATTGCCGCCAGGACAAACGCTCGTTGGGACACGAGATCTGGCAGCAGGATGTCCGACGCCGAGATACGGAGCACGTACTGCGACAAACACGCGATGCCCTTGTCGCAATGCTGGAGCGAGGTCTCTAGATCCGCGCAACGTTCGGCGATGTACGCGAGGCCCAAGTGAGCTTGCGCTTTGACGAATGCGAACCGGCTCGCGGCGAGCGTTGTGAGTGTTTCTTTTGCCGCGTCGAGTTTGCCCTGTGCCGATAGGTTCATCGCGCCGTACAGGAGTTCCGTTTCTTTCTTGGCTTTGCGTGCGTGCCACAAGCGGCGCCCAGCGAGACCGCCCAACACGACGAGGTAGACGATGCCCAGGAACGGGATGAGATCGAGCCACGTGATTGGATCGCGAGGAGGCAGATCGTCGGAATCGAGCGGCGGCGGCGTGTGGGAGAAGAACGACCAGATGCCGGCGAACGCGAGGATGCAGAGGACCCAGACCATCACCAGGCCATACCGCGAGCCTTGTGGTTCCTTGATCCCTTTTGCTGCGACTCGACGCGCGTTTGTCAGGGCCTTCTTGCCTTCGTCCGAGGCCACAGCGGCGGGCAAGTCGTTGGTCACGTTCGCTTGCGCTTTCGCTTCGACAAACGGTGCAGCCGAAGGAACCAGTTGCGCCACCCAGTCGACGAGCGGTGGTTCGTCGCCGTGCATGTCGAGTTTCGCGGGCTTGCGATAGACGCTCGTGGCCGTGCTTTCGAGCATCCGTTGATACGCGCGCACGATGGCTCGTTCACGGCGATCGGTCACATCGAAAAGC
>JBGAOI010000515.1:0-5756 GCA_044221885.1 Polyangium sp. (in: bacteria) | reverse complement strand
GTGAATGCTCTCCAGCACCCGGCCCTCGGCTGTTTCGTCCCGACGAACTCCGTTGCGATGCAACTCGATGATCCGCGGTGTTAGCGCCAACCCAACGTACGCCGCAGCAAACGCCATGAAGATGGCGCTCATGCGACGAACTCGCGCCAGTGTTGTTCGTCCGGAAAGACCGCCCGCCCACGTCCTTGCGATTTCCGATCCCAAGACGACGACCGACGCGCCCACAGCAATTTGATCGAACCGCGCAAATGCGGCACCCATCGCCTCACCGGAAAACGGCGACGGCGTCAGACGAAACACCGCCGGCGCGGCACACGCACCCAAAGCGATGAGCCCACCGATGTAGAGTCCTGCGGCAAGAACTCCCACTGTCGTTCCAGCTCGCTCCACGATCGATTGAAGACGGGCGCGTTTTTCTTCCGCACTCGGCAACAAGTCTTCTTCGGTAAAACGCGTCTCGTTCACACGTACATCCTGACGCCGTGTTCGCTGTCTCGAGTGCCAATTTCGAGGGCGGCAGCACGGCTGTTGATGGCAATCGGCGGTCGACCATGCACTTCGAGACGCACATGCGCTCGCGCGAGTTTGCTGTTGAGGCAGTAGGTCATGGGGCCGTCGGGGTTCGGATAATAGAGGCCCACCATATCGTCCGTCTCGACCTCGAAGAGCCCTTCGATACGCGCTCGTTTGGCTTCGGCGGTGAAACTGTAGCGACGCAATCCAACGTCTCCGTACGCTCGAGCCATTTCGATAGGTCCGTTCCACAGGTAGTCAACGCCTCGAAAACGCGCACAAACCACGGTCAAAAGCGGGGTCATGACGGGACCAACCCGCACTCGACCACTCATCGCTTCCACGACGAGTTCTGCATCGCTCTCCCACGTGTTCACGTGGCACCAGGCATAAAGATCGGCATGACCCCGACCCCAGTTATGTCCTTGCATGCCGCGCCAATCTGAAATGTCCCAACGTTCGCCATTCACGATGGTTTCCCCAGACAAACGAAGGTCAGGGTACGGCGTCAGGGTCTTCGACTTGGGAAAACTTCCCGTGTACATCTGGGCGTAGGGGTACGGGACAAACGCGCGGGCGTCGCCATGCAGATCCAGATTCCAAGCGATGGAATCGTTGCGTCGAGCGATCCTTCCCGAAGTTCGTCCGGGCTGAATCGTGAGCGACTCGTCTTGTGTATCCGGTTTGGTGGCTGGAATGTTCCACTGCACATCGAGGTTCGTTTTGCCAAACGAGGCTCGGGAAAACGGAAGGATATGCTTGACGGCGACGTGCTTGTTTGTCCCGCCGCGTTTGTCGAAAGCAATCGCCCAACCTTCGGCGACGGCTCGATCAGGTTCGGTCGCGGAGCAAAAAATGGTGGCTTTGATCCAGAGCGCTCGATCACCGTTCGGTTCGTTGGCTTTGAGAAAATAGCTCTCGACGTGATCCCGTCGCAAAGCAGGATCGAAGCGAACTCCGTTGGGATAACTCAAAGTCGTCATGCAACGCCCTCCATCGTTGGATCCTGTTTGTCACGACCAGCGTCGTCGGAAGTGTCGGCAAGAGCAGCCAGAGCGTCTTCGATGACTTGCCGATCCACACGCGTCAACTCGGCCAGCATGGCCCGCAATTTGGGTTCGGCTGTGTGAATGCGAGCTCGACCGATCGCGGCCACGGCAAGTGTCCGTTTGGAACGATCCCATGCATCGAGCTCTTGCACGATTTCGCGTATGGCTCGTTCGTGTCCCATCCGCGCGAGGGCGACCCGCGCATGCCACGCGTGACGGTCACGGCCAAAGATCCCACCAAAGGCCCGTTTTTCCAGACCAACACGCGCTGCTTCGAGCTGCATTTCGCCAACGAGCTCGATGACTGTGGCTTCGTCTTCAGGCTCATCCGTCTTGATGGTCCCACTGGCCAGGGCCGCGAGAACCTTTGAACCCAAACGACTTCCCGCGCGAGCCAGGGCGATCGCGGCCCCCACACGCACGCGTGGGGATTCGTGCTTCAGCAGATCTTTGGCCCGATCGAGGACCGCAGGTTCGATTTCACCGTCGTTGCGTTCGGCCACTTCTTCGGCAACGCGAAGTGCGATATGACAAACCAAGGGATCCGCATCTTGCATACGCGCAAGCAACGCTTCGGTGACGGCTGCGCGATCCTTGCACACGCGCGGAAACGCAATCACCGCTTGAAATCGCACTTCAGCGCGGGGATCCGAAAGGGCGCGTCGAAGTCGTTCGGTCGCGCGACTGTCGCCAATTTCTCCAAGCGCCGTGATCGCCATTTGTCGCACGTGCACATCGGCGTCTTCCATCGCCACGAGCAACGCCGACAACGCTTCGCTTCCTCCAACGTCGGCAAGACCAAGGGCTGCCGCCGATCGCACCGCCGGAGCTTCATCTTCACGAAGCGCTCGTTCGAGAGCGCGAACGACATCTTCACGCGCGTCATCGGCGTGTTTGACCAGGTCGCGCACTGCGCTTTCGCGGACAGTCGGTTGTTTCGACGCGATGTCGCGTAACGACGCAGCAAGAGTTCGCGGCAGTGAAGGCGCTTGAAACACGCGGCAAGGCTAGCACGCAAGAGACGTGGGAACGGAGGGGACGGTTCGTCGATGTTCGTCCGGAACGCCGATCGTCCGGACCGACCCTTCAAGGACCTCCGCCCATGCCGCCAGTTCCACCCATGCCGCCACTTCCACCCATTCCGCCACTTCCACCCATGCCACCCATACCGCCACCGCCGGTGGCCATGCCGCCTGCGCCGCCAGAACCTGGCGTGTAAGGGGTCATGTTCCACTCCGAATCGTCGATGACTGGAGGACGACAAACCTCGGGAATAACTGGGGTAGCAGGCAACGCTTCGATCTTGACGATGCAGATTTTGGACGCGATGGGGGAGAAGTCGATGATGCGACCATCACGACTCACGGGGCTTGCGCATTCGTATCCATCACGGCAATCGGTGTCGGATTCGCATCCAGCCATGCAATACGTGCGTTCAAAACGCCCCCAACTTGCGTCGTCGGTGGCGCCACACGCGGGATCGATCTGCGACAAGAAGGAGACGCAAACTCCATCTCCTTCGGGACATTTGTCCGGTTCGCAGTTGAAAATCGTGCAGTAGCCACCGGGTTGAGTGTTGTCGCAAAGCCGATCGCCTTGTTGAGAACAATCAAGCGAATTCGAGCATTCACGACCGATCTTCGGAGTGCAGCCGCCGAGGATCAACAGAGCCGCAAACGCGGCGAGAGCAAACCGAGACGCATCAAGTCGTTGCATTGCAGCCCTGGGGTAGTACCGGCGGCCGGACCAACGTGCAACCACGCAGCGACATGAGATGATGCTCGACAGAATGGCTTCGACTCATCGGGCATCAGGATGCTCTGGACGAAACGTCGTTAAAGCGTCAGGATGCGCGCCCAAACCATGAGCAACAGGGCGTGAAACTGCCGCCGGTTGCCTCCTGCCCCCGAGCGCCAATTGACAGAGGGGGCAACGACATCTAGATAGCGGGAACTTCCGGACCCAATTCCGGAAAGACAAACGACTGCCATGGCAACCTACATTACAGAAGATTGTATCAACTGCGGTGCTTGTGAACCGGAGTGTCCAAACGACGCTATCAGCGAGGGCGATGAGATCTACGTGATCGACCCCGAGCTTTGCACGGAATGCGTCGGATTCTACGATCACGAAGCGTGTCAGGCGGTTTGTCCCGTCGAATGCTGTTTGCCGAATCCAGATATTCGCGAAGAGGAAAAAGTGCTCATCACTCGCGCGCTCAAGCTGCATCCGGATGACGCTGACTTGAAGAAGAAGGCCGGAGCGGACGACTATCCATCTCGTTTCCGCAAGTAGTCGCTTCTCGGGGTACGCTGGACCAAGTGCCTCGACGACCTACCTTTCTTTCGTTTTTCTCGCCCATCCTCCCGCTCGTTGCAGCCTTGAGCTCAACGGGATGCGGCGGTGGTACGCCTTTGCTCCATCCTGTTCACACGTTGCCTGTGGGACGAGTGTCCGCGGGCGCTGGTTTGTCAGGACAGGTATTGCTGCAAAACCTGCCGAGTGCGGCGGGCAGCGATCAAGCCAGCCGCGAAACACAAATCCAAACCAAAGCGATCGCACCCGCCATCGCGCCCTGGGTTTCGGCTCGCGTCGGAATTACCGGCTCGAACGAAGTCGGTTTGGCGTACACGGGACGCGCGGTTCGTCTTGACGGACGCCACGCGTTTCAGCTCAATAAAAAGAACACGCTGGCTCTTTCGGTCGGGCTTGGAGGCGAGCTTTTGCTTTTGGGTCGGCAGCAAGCGAATGCGCAAGAGCCACAATCGGTGCTTGGTGGTGGTGTCGACGTTCCGATTTTGTTTGGGTGGCGAAGCACAGCAGGCCTCTATTCGGCTTGGATTGGTCCACGTCCGGGCATTTCTTTCGTGGACGGGCGGCTCGACAATGGCGCCACATTTTCCGCACGGGACACGCGTCTAGGGTTTGTCGCTGGGCTTCGTGTGGGCTTCCGCCAAGTTCACGTGGCGATGGAGCTGGGTGGAGCGTTTCATTTCGTCCACGCAACGGTCGACGAAACGTTGGATGTGGATTTCAACCAGTTCACGCTGACACCAGCCGGCGCGTTGGTGCTCACGTTCTGAATCATGCAAGTTCGTGCATGAGGCTTGCCGTTGTCGATGTTGCGCCATACACTGAGATCCATGCGTTCTCCTAATCGTCTGCCCTCCACATTGCTCGCTCTTTTGGGGGCTTTTGTGGGTGGCTGTGCTGCACCCGTCGTGGACGACGAAGCTGCAAGCACGACGAACTACACAACCCAAGCTTTGGTGCTCGTCGAGCGAACCGCTGGGGACGGTCAGTTCGTGCAGACAAACGTTTCCGCAAAGTTCATGCGTCTTGCGGCCAACGCAGATCTCGATGTTGCGGAACGCGTCGTTGGAGGTTCGTGGCTTGATCTTCCGCCTGACGGCGAATGTCGGCCTTTGGCTGCGTTTGCCGGGACAGACGAAGCCCCGGCACTTTCGGGTCTTGGCGCGGTCGAATTGCTCGATGTGGGTGATTTGTCGATCACTGCGGAATCGAGAAGCATGCCGCTTGCAACGCGTGCATTTCCCGATGTTGGCGGTTTGATCTCGGGTGTTTTTTACACCTCACGTGACGCGCGAAGTGACTTGCCCGCACCGGGTCGGTACGTCCTGGAAAACTCGGGTTCGGGCATCCTCGACAAGTTCTCCATCGGTGCCGATGCTCCGGCAAACCCTGAAGCCATCCGCGTCGGATCGTTTGATCTGAACGAAAACGTCGTCTTGGAAGAAGGCGTCGCGACAAACTTCACGTGGCGAGTGTCCGACACGAACGAAGGTCGCAAACACGACGACGATCGCGTGTACATCGACATGACCGCGGCAAACGGCGCTGGGATTCGTTGCAGTTACAAGGATTTGGGCGAAGGGGTTCTTCCGGCCAATCTGGCCGCGAGCAAAGTTTGGGGAGCATTGCCCGCAGCCATTACGATCGCAGTACATCGAACACGCAAAGGTTCGTTCGCCGCATCTGGCATCGATGAAGCCGAACTTCGTTTCGACTTCTCGGTTGTTGGCAAAGCAACGGTCGTTGCTTCACCCCGTAGCGAATAGACAAACCCCTCGCCAACCGCTCCTCTCTTCATGAGTGACCCGTGATGAGCGACGACGAGCGGCAAGACGACGAGTTGGTCAGGACACACGCGGAAGCGTCCCGAAGACTCGAAGT
>JBGAOI010000514.1:0-5766 GCA_044221885.1 Polyangium sp. (in: bacteria) | reverse complement strand
ATCCTGATTCCCGGTTCGCCCTTGCTTTCGCGCGTGGACACGTATTTGCACGGACGCGTGGGTATGGACTACGTCAAAGCCGCATGTGAAGGCGGTGGGAGTCGCGCAGAATTGTCGTGCATGTATGCCCATCAGCAACGTGGTGACGCCAAAGCCGCTCTTGCGGAACTCGGCCGCGTTCGCCGATTGCGCAATTCTCCCGAAGCCTTTCGCGACACAGAAATCGGCCTGCACATCCTCGCTGGGGACCTCGATTCCGCCATTACCGCGTATGACAAAACGCCTCCAGGTCATCGACGTCTGCTCGAAGCATTGGGGTTTGCCGCTGGAAAAAATCGTCCCGACATCGTGCGGCCACGCCTTGCGCGTGATCAATTGGTCGCCCGCGATGCGCCGTATGCCATTCCGATCTTGCGCCGCGTTCTAGCTCTCGAGCCCGATCCGGCCATTCAACTCGAAAATGAAGGCAAGCGTCTCGTCGAGGAAGATCGAGCGGCCAATTTCATGCCTGGCGCAGGTACGGTCATTCTACGGCACGTCGAACGTTATACGGTCGACGCGACCGGTGTCATTCGCGGCGTGACGTACGATTTGCGTCGCGTATCCGGCACAACCGACGTTGCAGAAGGCGCGGTATCTTATGGTGCGTCCTTTGAAGCCAATTCGACGCAACGGGTTTTGCGGCGCCGTATTCACAAAAAAGACGGCCACATCGTCGAGCCGGATCAAATGGAAGCGGCACAAAGTCACAGTGATTTGTCAAAACTCGAAAAAGGTGATTACGTCGAGCAGATTCTCGAGCACGTAGCCATTCCGGATGTGGGTGGACAAATTGTCGTCGACAGCCCGGACCTCATGCCCTTGCGCACGGGAATTCGCCAAGCCGAAATCGAATTGCGTCGCCCCGCATCGCTTGAATTGAGCCTCTGGGCGCATCCGATGTTGGGCAAACCGAATGAACGGACCGAAGGAACCGACAAAATAAACGTTTGGCGTGTTGAAAATCGTGAACCGCGACGCATTGAAGATGGCGTTTCTCGGCTCGAACAAGCAGTCTCGATCAGTTTCGGCACGCAAAGCTGGAAAGCCATTTCACGGCTCGTCGATGACCATCTGCGATCGTTGGAAGACAACGACCCCTACATTGCGCGATTTGCCCGTGAAGCTGCGGGAGATCTCGCCAAGACACCTTCGCGCGCATTACTCGATCGCGTCATCGCTGCCGTCGGCAAACGGATCAAAGTTCCTGGTGGGGGCGAATTATCGGACGTCGCGGCAGCGTATGCATCAGGACCGCAACGCACAACCGCGCGGACGATTTTGGAATTGGGTCAAGGCAGCCGAACACTCGTGTTATGGCGTGCATTGCGAGAACTCGGCATTTCCGCGCGTATTGCCATTGCCGAAACCGAACCATTCAGTGCATCGCCGAATTTCCCGCCTCATGTCGGCCGCTTCCGTTATCCGCTGGTCTGGGTGAGTTTACCCGAGGGCGAATTCTGGGTGGATGCGGATGTGGACGGGCCGCCATTGCCGGCAGGTCGCATCAGCCCCGAATTGCGCGGCCGAAAAGCATTGCTTGCAGACGGCCAAATGCTCGACGTAAAAAGCGATGCATCGGAAACAGGCGATCGAGTCGATTTGCGTTTGGCACTGGACGAAAAAGGCATTGCGCGAGGCTCGATCACGATTGAACTGCGTGGTCACGAAGCACAAGCCATTGCCGATGCACTCGATACACGCGTTGGTTCGGATCGGCGAGAGATGCTGCGCGATATCGTTTTGACGTGGGTCCCTTGGGCCGATGTCGACGACGTAACGCTCGTTTCGGGCGAAGGAAGCTGGGAAGTCACCGTTCAAGCGAAAATCGCGGGCTTTTCGTTTTCCCAACCGGAAACCAAAGACGGAAAAACCCTCGTTCTGCCCGGTTTTGATCCCGTGCACCTCGCACGAGGTTATGCCAGCACGCTCGCCGCGATGTATACCTCGCAAGCGGGCCGTGAAAGTGCATTGGCCATTGAAAGACCGATCCAATATCGCGTGCGTCGGCGCATTGAAATGCCCAAAAACGCCACCATCGCCCGTCAAGCGTCCCCGCTCGACTTGCAGAGCTCGAGTTTGCATGCGGCACGGTCGATCAAATACGAAAACGGCGCCGTCGAAGAGGAATTCGTTCTCGATTTGCCGACGGGAACCATTTCTACGGACGAATACGAAAAATTCGTCCAAAATGTCCGTTCGGTCGACGATGCATTCCTTGCAGGCACCCGCGTGAGGATTCAGCCTTGAACATTGAAGCCCATTCGTCGCTCGCCATACACACGAACGAACCTTTGGCCGGAAAAACCACCTTTGAAGTCGGCGGTCCGGCCGAATTTTACATCGAAGCCCACGACGAACCAACCCTTCGTGATGCGCTTCAATGGGCAAAATCCCGCAATGTGACCATTTCGGTGCTGGGCGGCGGGTCCAATCTTCTCGTTGCCGATCGCGGCGTCACGGGATTGGTATTGCGCGTCGGTATTCGCGGCGTGCGCCATGAAATCGTGGGCGATCGTATTCGTGTCCGCGTCGGTGCCGGAGAATCGTGGGATTCGTTTGTCGAGAAAACGGTTGCCGCAGGTTGGGCGGGCATTGAATGTCTTTCGGGAATTCCGGGTGACGTAGGCGCAGCGCCGATTCAAAACATCGGAGCGTATGGCCAAGAAGTCGGCGAAGTCATCGAAACCGTGCACGTCATGGATCGACAAACCGGCGCGTCACTCGATTTGCCGCGCGAATCGTGCGCGTTTGCCTACCGCGAAAGCATTTTCAAAACGACCGCAAAGAATCGTTTCCTGGTTCTTGGCGTGTCGTTTTTGCTGGTGCCTGGAGGTGCCCCTGCAATACGTTATGCCGAATTGCAGCGACACATGAAAGAAATTGGCAAAGAACACGGGGCAACGTTGCCCGATGTTCGTTCGGCGGTGCTCGAGTTACGCGGTCGCAAATCGATGTTGCTCGATCCGGGCGATGAAAACGTTCGCAGTGCCGGTTCGTTTTTCCTCAATCCCATTCTCGATGTAGCCACGTGGGAAAACATTCGTACACGTATTGAAGCAGCTCAGGTTCTCAAGCCCGGAGAAACCATTCCTCAATTTTCTGCCGGACCCGGGCACGTGAAACTCGCGGCGGCATGGCTCATTGAACGCGCTGGATTTTCCAAAGGAATGGGCGATGGTCCCGTGGGACTTTCCACGAAACACACGCTGGCCCTTGTGAATCGCGGCGGAGCCAAAGCGACGGAAATCTTGCAATTCGCCCGCCGAATTCGCGACGGCGTTTTTCAAAAGTTCGGTGTGCGCCTCATCCCCGAACCGGTGCTCTTTGGATTTAATCCTGAAGAAGTTCGGGACTTGATTACGTCGGTTTAGGTTCTTTGCGTTTACCGCGTTTGCGCTTGGGTTTTACCGGTACGTATCCTTCGCGGTAGACTTCCACAAGGCGCTGTTTGAGCGTTTCCGAGATATCTGCGGGAACGGAGGGTAATGCGTCGGTGTTGCCTTTTTGCAGTTGACCAACGGATTTCATGAACTCCGCAGCCTTCCACACGTATTCACCACCCGACCACGCGTGGGAAGCCACCAAAAATGGCTCGCCGTCTTTCTCGAAGTGTGATTCGACGACGGCCCAATGCGCATTGAGCCCTTCGAATTCGCCGGGATTCCCTTCGTCGTCCACGTCGAAACCCACCAAGCAAGGGCGTCTGCGATCCAGCACTTCGATGAGCCTGGCGAGTGTAAAGTCTTCGTGCACGACCGCTTGATAACCGAATTCCCGCGCCAATGCGGCCAATTGCTCGGCATAAAACATCTCGCCTTCGGTCGTATATCCGCGCGTACGCGCCACATCGAGCAGCAGCGTGTGATTGTCTGGCGGCATCGAATGGCTATTGGCCCGAAAATCATCCGATTCTTGCACGAGCACGGTCGTGGACCCAGAATCGCGCGTTTCCCAATAATCCATTACCATTCCGAGGGCATAAAGACCGCACGTCGGTCCTTTTTGGATGCGCCCAGGTACATCCGCTCCTCGACGTAATGCCCGAGCCGCCAGACGCGCAATTTCTTCACGCTGGGACGGCGGAAATTCTTCGGCATTCTCCAGCTCCGCGGAAGGACCATCCAGCTTCTCCTCCGGCGGCAAACCCTGATTCGCATTGCGCGTGCGATTCGACATCCGAGCATCGTATCAGCTTTTGTTACGCGTCCAAAGGATTTCCTGCACGCGATGAGCAACGCCCGCCAATGTACTTGCATCCAATGTACTTGCATTTGAAGCGAACTTCGTTACAATGCGCGCGCCATGCCCACCACATTCGATGCCCCGGATCAAATCATCATTGATGTTCAAGAAAAGCAAACCTTGCTCAATGCTTCGCTCGCCGCGGGTATTCCTCATACGCATGTGTGCGGGGGAAATGCGCGTTGCTCGACATGCCGCGTGATCGTGCTCGAAGGGCTCGAGAATGTCGATCCTCCCAATGCGGAAGAACAGGCGCTTGCCGCACGCCTCGGCTTGCCACGAGAAGTGCGCATTGCATGCCAAGCGACCGTGCGCGGACCGACGCGGGTTCGACGATTGGTGCTCGATGAAGATGACGTGGCACTCGTGAACCGGCTGCGCAAGGCCAAGGTCGATTTGGTACCGATGGGCGAAGAGATCCGAGTCGCCATTCTTTTTTCCGATATTCGAGGCTTCACGCCTTTTTCGGAAGCGCTTTTGCCTTATGACGTCATTCACGTCTTGAATCGTTACTTCGAAACGATCGGAACCGCCGTCGTTGCGGAAGGTGGATTCATCAACAATTACATGGGCGATGGATTCATGGCTCTCTTCGGTGTCGATGGTCAGCCCAATGCACCTTTACGCGCAGTGCGTTCAGCCCTGGCCATGCTCGAGCTGATGCAATCGAAAATCTCACCGTACCTGATGCGCACCTATGGTCGCACGTTCGACGTGGGTATTGGGATTCATTACGGCGAAGCTGTCGTTGGCCCGATTGGATCGGCCGATCGAAAAACCATGACGGCCATTGGTGATGCTGTGAATTTCGCCAGTCGCATCGAGTCCGCGAACAAGGAAGTCGGGACACGGCTTTTGATTTCCGACGCGACGTATCGCGAAATCACGGGCCGAGTTATTGTTGGAAAAACGGCATCCGTGCAAGTGAAAGGAAAAACGGGCGATCACTTGCTGCACGAAATCACGGGACTCGCCGAGTCCTGACAACGTTTGCTTCTACGGCGAACGATTCTCGCCAAGAACGAAATCCACTTCGTACATATCGTAATGCGCCGCTTGCATGCCCATGGCGCGATACGTTGCTTGCGCATGCGCATTGTCCTTGTCGACGTACAATCGAACGCCGCAAACATTCGGCGCATTTTTCGCCGCTTCGAGCACATGCGCGTGCAACGTGCGGTATACGCCCGCGCGTCGTGCGTTTGGCAAGACATACACGGATTGGATCCACCAAAAGACGCCCGAACGCCAATCGCTCCATTCGAATGTCACGAGCAACTGACCCACCATCACGCCATTTCGTTCCGCAATCAGGTAAAACCCTTTGGTCGGATCGTCCACCACGGCCTGCGTTCCGCGGTGGGTCGTATCCGCGTCGAGCGTCTTGTTTTCCGTTTCAAGGGCCATTTCGCGGTGGTTTTGCGCCAACGCTCCGACATCGTTCGTCGTGCCCAAACGAATGAGAATCGAATTCGTCATTCG
>JBGAOI010000513.1:0-5781 GCA_044221885.1 Polyangium sp. (in: bacteria) | reverse complement strand
TCGCTGCGGTTGCTGGAGGTGGCGGCGGGGGCGGAACGGCAGCGGCTGGTCCGGAAAAACCAATCGAGGCGCAGCCCATGAGTGGAGCGACGAGACGCAGGAGGTTCGACTTCGTGTTGGCGCTTTTCATGTTCATCTCCGATTGTCTTCGCCGCTCAGAATTGCCAACGCAAAACCATCGATTTCGGACCAACGGCAACGTCGGGACGAAGGTTTGTCGTTGCGGTTTGTCGCGCGAGATATTTCTCGCTGGAGAGCAGGCCCGCCAGACAGAGCGCAGCGCCCGTCATTTGCCCAAGACCATCCAACAAGAAAAACGGGGTTCCCCCGCCCGAATTGCTAGTCGCCATCGTCGCAAAAGGCCCGACGACGGGAATGATGAGTGGCCCGTATTCCTTCGCATCACCGTTCTCAGCGCCCAGATAAACTCCACCGCCAAGCACTGACAGCGCATAGAGCGGAATGAGCGTCGCAAGCCCCGCTTTGACGAGACCCATGCGGGGACGCATTTGGATTTCGTAACCAGGAGGAACCGGGATGGTCTCATCGTACGGAAGGCGCGACGGACCGATCATCGGCGGCGGATAATACGGAGGAGCTGCACGCGGAGGAGTTTGCCCTGACGCACCATCGGGAGGCGCTGGCAAGGCAACCGGGCCGGGCGCCGGCGGTGGAGGGGCTGGTTGCGCAGCAACCTCTCCAGGCGGCGGAGGCGGCGGAGGCATCGCTTGCGCGGACACCAAGGTCGCATTTGCAAGAACCACCAACGAGGCGCTCAAGAATAGGCCCGTTCGTCTTGTCACCACAGGATCGCCACGCATGCCTCGCTCCTCACCGAACGTACCCAAGGTATTCTTTCGGCTTACGGTAGCGAGAATACGTGAGGGGCCTACAAGGTCAACGCGACAATCGCGCGTGATTCGAAACGCACGAGTTCTACGTGAATGCCGAAAGTAAATGGCGGCATGACGGCGCGATCTAGTGATCAACAGGGCCCACGACGAGGCACGTCCAACGAGAAGCGTGGACGAAGAGCTATCGTTGGTACACAAAAGAAAAACCGGCGCTCATGGAGCACCGGTCGAACGATCGAGGAAGTTTGTCCGCGACGTGCGTCGTCACGAAGCTTGTTGCGCGAGACCCTTATAGGCCTCGGCCCACTTCCTCCACTGCTTGAGGCGCTTGCCGTTTTTACGGTTGCGCGCTTTGGCAAGCGATTCTTTGCGAGCGATCTTTTGAAGCAGATGGTTGTGTTGACGACTAGGACGATGCATGCGCGCGATGCTGGTCCATGGCGCGCACAGGCGCAAGAGTTTCAGTCGGCGTAACCTCGTTCATCGGATTCTTGCGGCCCAAGACGACCGTAGAAGTGAATGCCGCCGATGAGAATGATGAGCGAGACGAGGGTGATCGCCGAACCGAGATCAATGATCGACGTGTCCTTGGGATCGGACGGACGCAGGCCAACGATCGCGAGCCCGAGAAGCAACGTGGAGCTAGCCACGACAATCGCACGTCGCGGTGACGTCGCGCGCATGGACTCTCCATTGATGAGCGTGGACAAACGCATCCGTCATGCCTCCCGAAGGCGCCAGAAGATCAACGAAAGCTCTTCGTCTTCGCGTGGGTGATGAAGTCGCGGACATCACGCGCAAGCTCGCGCTCGGCCGTGATGGTCGTCATCTCGTGAACCTCACCAGCCAAGTCGTCATATCGATAGTTGGATTGATAGAGAAGAACGACGCGAACTTCGGCATCTGGGCCGACACGTTCCAAGATGAGGCTCTCGCCAGGCTTGTTGGCAGGCTTGATGGCATCACCAAGTTTGTCTGCATCATCGTTCGAGATGTACGCGATGCCGTACTCGTGTCCTTCGATGCTGACGTCGACGTGCAACGTTTTTCCGTTGCGCAATTCGACATCCCGACCACCTGCAGGACGAACTCCATCTTCGACGACAGCCCTACGAATCACTTCGATCGCACGGCGTTCGTCCAAAGTACGTGTGGGGTTTGGCGCGCGCGCTTCTTCGGGACCACATGCCGCTCCGAGTAGAGCAAACAGGGCAAGCGTGACTTTCGGCAGGAGGGATGACTGAAACTGTCGCATGGGTCGCATGAGAGTAGCCAAGGTCGAGGAAGGAAGCTACTTCTGCAACCATGGCTCGCCTGGCGGCGATCGATATTGGTTCAAACGCGATCCGACTTCGCGTCGTCGATGTGGATGCTCCTCTCATGACCGAGGAAGGGCCACGGTTTTACCCGTTCCGCGACGTACTCGCTGATCGCGCAGCCGTGCGGCTCGGACACGACGTGTTCACCAAAGGCCGCCTCGAGATCGGAGTCATCGGCGCAGCATGTGATGCTTTGCGTCGGTTTCGCGTGGCCATGGATGCGGCCAAAGTCGAGCGTTATCGCGCAGTCGCAACGAGTGCAGCGCGCGAAGCAAGCAACGGCGAACTGTTGCTCGAACGTGCCGAACGAGAAAGCCGCGTGCATGTGGAAATCATTGAAGGCGTGGAAGAAGCACGCCTCGTGCAACTGGCCGTCGTGGAACGTATGCCTCTCGGCAACCGACGAACACTGCTCGTCGACATCGGCGGAGGCTCAACGGAACTGACACTGCTCGATGGTCGTCACCCGATCTTCGCGCGCTCACTTCCCGTGGGCACCGTGCGGCTCCTCGAAGCGTTTCTCGATGGCCGAGGTCCCATCGATGCAAATCATCGCAAGCTGCTCGAAGAGTACATCGATCGAGCATGCGCAGATGCGTTTCGCGAAATCGACGATGCCACGGATGGACGCGGCATCGATGCGGTGATGGGCACAGGCGGAAACCTCGAAACACTCGCAGATTTGTGTCCCATGCCGGTTGCATTTCCGGAAGGTCGAGCGATCGAAGTGCGCGGGATGCGTCGACTCATCGATGAACTTGCCGCACGAAGCGTGGACGAACGCATCGTCACGTACAACCTACGTCCCGATCGAGCCGACACGATCGTACCTGCCGCCTCGGTGCTTTGCCGCGTCGCGGAAGCGTTTGGCCGAGATGCAATCATGGCTCCAGGTGTGGGCCTCAAAGAAGGCGTGCTCGTAGATCTGGCGCGTGAACATTTCGTGCCGCGTGACTTCGGAGGCGAAGCCGCAAGCATCACGGAAGCATGTTTGCGCTTGGGGCGTCGCTATCATTTCGATGAACGTCACGGCGTTCTCGTAGCTCGATTTGCCACACGACTCTTCGATGATCTTGCATCGCGCCATCGCATGAATCCTCGCGATCGCATCCTTCTCCATGCAGCGTCATTACTTCACGACGTTGGCGACTTCGTTCGTTACGAAGGACATCACAAGCACAGCTACTACTTGATCATGCACGCAGACTTGATGGGCCTGTCGCCTGCCGAGCGAGAAATCGTCGCCAACATCGCGCGCTACCATCGCAAAAGTCCCCCGCAAGTCGATCACGAAAACTTCCGTGCGTTGTCGAGAGAAGATCGCGCCAAGGTCAAAGCGATGGCCGCAATCTTGCGAATTGCCGACGCACTTGATCGGGAGCACTTGGCGAAGGTCACGGGCGCATCTGGACGTATCGAAGGCGAATCATTGGTGCTCGAACTATCCGGCACGGAAGATCGATCGCTCGAAGAATGGACGGTCGCCGCGAAGTGCGGAATGCTCAAAGACGCCCTGGGTCTCGATGTCCGAATGGCCGACGGTGGAGCCGCCCGTACACCAGGAACGTCACCGCCTCCACGTCGTCCCACGGAACCTCCGGGACGAAGTTGAGGTTCTACGGTGCCAAACCCCGTAGTGTAGCCAGCGTGTCGTCGTATTCGATGTCGATACAATGTGAAGGAAGCAGCGGAACGCGAAAGAATGCGGTCAGCTGAGGAATCAGCGTTTTTGGCGTTTTTTTCCGGCGGCTCGAGCGATGGTGGCGGTCTGGCCAAAAACGAGTTCGCGTAATTTGCCGGCTGCTTTGTTGGTATCGCCGCCTTCGCTCGAACGAACGTGTTCAATGACGGCGGACAAGGGTTCTTCGTCGGGAAACATAGCCAAGACGAAGGGAGGCACGCCAAGAGCTCGGGCTGTGGCCACAACAGTCCCGACCGTAATCAAAACGAGGCCTCGTTCGACGCTGGACATGTGTCCCTTGGACAAACCGGCGGCATCCGCAAGATCCGCGAGGGACATACCGCGTTCCAAACGGAGCTCGCGAATTCTCGCGCCCACTTTGGCAGCGATCGGTTCGGGAATCGAACGACGGGGCATTGAGGAACCTCGAACAATAGGCCTGGATCGTCCGAGGCCGTAGAGCAGTTGATGCAGCGAACACGTGCGGCGACGAACCGAATGTTCGTGCAGACGAACACTAGCACGCCCTGGAGCCAAAATACAACGATATCTTGTCCCAGGACGTACCCTCGACGTGAACGAGGGGTTCGTCGAAGCTCATTGGCGAAAACAATCATGCCGTTATGTAGGGCTGATCATGTTCGAGGTCTCCAATGGCTCCTCATTGGGCTCCAAATTGGGCTCCTCATTGGGCTCCTCATTGGGCTCCAAATTGGGCTCCTCATTGGGCTCCAAGATGGCGAACGGGGCGGACGCCGGTTGCGAATCTTGTTGGGGCCCGTTTTCGAGAATCAAAGTTCGGATCGTTTTGGCCGCTTTCTTGGGATCCCCCTGAGCCAACAACATCACTTCATTCATCGCCGCAACCCCAGGGTCTTCCTTGGGTATCAAACACAAAATGAATGCGGGTACCTCCAATGCCCCCGCCACACTTCCCAGTGTGCCCACCGTCATGATGACCTTGCCCCGCTCGATATCCGACAAATGACCTCGCGATAGTCCACTTGCCTGAGCGAGCCGCTGAAGCGACATTTGTTTTTCTTTGCGAAGCTGACGAATTCGCGCGCCAAGCTGAGCGGCAAATGGATCTGGATTGCAACGACTAGGCATCGACATTCACCTCGCTGCTTTTCGTTCCGACAAACGAATCGTGTTTTACACTACCACGGTTGGTCCCGAATTGAATCCAACCACGCTCCTGGATTGTGTAAACAAACCCCTACCACGCGAAATGAATGAAGACAGGGGAAAATTGCGAAAGGAAGTGAAAATAAATCGACATTGGATGTGTCGATTTTTTCGGACGAATCGAGGGTGAGAAACACTGTTCGTCTTTCCGAAACCGATCGTTGTCATTATGCATCAAACACCGCTCGATCGGACGATCAGGTGACTCCGACGAACCAACCCTCAAAAAAAATGAAAAATGTGTTCGGATGGCTTGGACAAAACGGGGGGTCGAAACACAACATGAATTCGCGCATGGGATTGCGCATTGGCTTGACAGGGGAACGGTGGTGGCTCACGCGGTTCGATTCATTCACCGCGAAAAACAAAAATCGCGCGAGCTCATGAAGCACGCGCGATCTTTTGAGGACAAACCATCAACAATTCAGCGACAAACGACCGACAGTCGGCGGACTCTTTGCGGCTAGCGCGACATGAACTTCGCCAAATCGAGACCCAATGCGCCAGCAATCACAAACGCCGCTCGACGCCAATCACCACCGTATGCCTGCCGAATCTCCTCGAGCACCGCCGACAACGGATCCTCATCAGGCAACAAAAGAACCATGAACGTCGGCATCTCGAGCGCCATCGCCACCGAGACCACAGTCCCCAACGTCACCTGCACCCTGCCCCGCTCGACACTCGACATCTGACTCGGCGTAAGCCCCCCACGCTGCTGCATCTGCGCCAACGACAT
>JBGAOI010000512.1:0-5783 GCA_044221885.1 Polyangium sp. (in: bacteria) | reverse complement strand
GTCCACGTCGTGCTCGAATCCGGCCTGAGCGACCGAATCGAACGAAGCAACATGAGGAAAATCGGGATGGCCCAAAGTGCGTTGACGTGATCGGCGGCGGCCGAAAGTGCCGAATCGTAAACGAGAATCTCGGGGAAAAGAAAAAATGCAGCCCATGACAAACCCGCCGGAGCTTTGGGAACGAGCTTGCGGACGAGCACAGGAACGCCAATCAGCGTAAAAAGAAAGAGAACGAATTCCACATGGGCCGCACATGTGATGCGTTCGAACATCGTGAGCCCAGGAAGCAGCAGCGCCCACGTGTAGAGTACACTCGCCAAATGCGGAATTGCGCCTGGAAACCAACCTTCGAGAAAAGGTCGAATCCCTTTGTCGGTGGCATATTGCTGCGCGATTCCCAAGTGATAAAAGTACGAATCGTACGCGATGTTGCGCGGCGACATGATGGCAAAATAAATCATTCCCACGCCCATCAAACCATAAGCGCCGATGGCCCAGTGTAATAAAGATGGGCGCCACGTGGTCCGTTTCATTGCTCCGCGGAGATGGCGTATACTTCGGCGGGCGTGGCGAAAAAGCGAAACGCTTCCGGGCAAGAACAAAACAATGGGGAAAACAATGGCAAACGCTCGACCGTAAATGCCAAAAAGCCCGCAAACAAATAACGCCGTGAAAAAGACCAACGTTCCGCTCGCCAGCGATAACGTCGTCCGTTCGCCGAGCGGCAAGCGTTTTCCACCAAGCGCATTGACGACCAAATGCCCCGAGCTTGCAACGGCAAGAATAAACAGCGAACAATAGCCCCAAATTTTCGCATACATCCAAAACAGCCAATGCTTGATCGGATAATGCTGGTTGACTTGTTGTAAGAAAATGCAAATTGCTGCGATGAGGGCAAAAGCGAGTGCCCCTTGGCGGGCCACGGCTGCTGCCTTTTGCGCGGTGTCTTTCCACGAACGGCCTTGTTTTGCGGTTTGCGACGTTTCGGGAGAAACATTCGGCGCCGTAGAATCCGTTGCCGGATCTACATAAAGCGGAGCCATTTCAATGGTGGAACTGGCGCGGGGTTCGACAGGCGATGCGGCGAGATCCACCGCTTGTGGCTCTTCAGAAGACGGAGGATCCGAAATGGTTGTCTGGACGATCGCGCGCGGAGGTTGCGGAGGTTCGAAGAGGGTCAGGGGTGCCACGGGGGCTGGCTCGCGAGGACTCACCTGGTCGTCTTGAGCGAGATTCTGCGTTGATTCGGTCGATTCAGCCATCGTTGACACCCAAAAAGTGCGCGCATGTTACCGCTTTGAAGGACGTTGGCAAGTGTCTCACGCTGTATGGGTTGCTGGGTCGCCAGGTGACGGCGGGTACGCCGTTCAATCGCCATGATCGCCGTGATCGCCATGCGATTCGGATTGGGCGCCTGTCGCTTGGAGAGCCTTTCCAAACGCTGACCCTGGGATTTGATAGGGGCCAACGATACTCGCCTGCCCGAGCGAATTCCGAAAATCGATCGGGACCGGATTGGCTTCGTGCCATAATGCCCGAGATCGTCGGTCGACATCGCTCCGTCGCCCCGGCGTTGGGACGCTCTCCACGATGATTCAACGGGCTATTGACATGGCGGTTGGATGCAGGTAGTGAGGACGAGCCGACCGTCACGCGCCACCAATGGGTGAACAAGTGCGAATTCGGCATATTCACGGCTACGACGTATCATACTTGTCGAACGGATAACGCTTTCGACGATACCCGGGTGGAGCAAGGTGCTCGTTCAAACATTCAAAAAAGACCCTCTGTTTGCCGGTCTATTCGCGTTGTTGCTGCTTTGTGCTTGGCTTCCCCTCACGCAGGCGTCCATTTTGCCATTTATTGATCTTCAGAACAATGCTGGAGCCGCTTCGCTGCTTTTCGACACTGCATCCGGTGGACCCATGTCGAAGTATTACTCGGTGAATTGGGCCCCAGTGCCTTATTGGACCGGATACATCATCATGTCCGCGGTAGCGACAGTAGCGAACACGATCGTTGCGGTGAAATTCATTTGTGGACTGTTGTCGTTGTTGTTGCCGCTTTCTGTCGTTCGACTGCTTGTGGCGTTGGGACGTAGCCCGCGGCAAGGACTGCTGGCATTTTTATTCGTATGGGATCGCAATTTTTATGCCGGTTGGGTCACTTTTTTGCTGGGAATGGCCATTGCGATTTATACCGTTGCGCTCCTCTTGGAGGTCGATAGCTGGCGCAAGGCATTGCCCGTGACGGTATTGAGCGCGATTGTTGCATTGACTCACGTGCAGGCCTTGGCTTTTTTGGCGGTTGCTGGTCCCACGCTCGTTCTGACCCGTCAGCCCACATTGCGACGTCTGCTTTTGGGAGGACTTGCTCTTTCAGGTGGACTCGTGGGTGGCTTGCCCTGGGTGCTCAACTCGTTGTTTCTTCGCCCCGCCGGAGGTTCTCGACCACCATTTTCTTTCGTGCTCCATTCGCCGAAACAAAAAATGGAGGCACTTTATGACCACGTTTTGGGCAATTTCGGCGGAAGCTTCGATACTCCCATCGTAGCAATCGCCTTCTTGATGCTTTTCCTTTGTCCCTTGTTATTGACGACCACCCGTCGAACGATGCCGCAGGCGCCCATGCGCCCGCCATTGATCATATTGACCGTCTTTACGGTATTTTACTTGGTTTTGCCATTTACCATTAGCGGTCCGGTTTTTCATAGCTACAACTATGTCCGGTATGCGACATACATTTTTCTGGGGATGCTTTTCATCCCGCGACCACGTTTGGAAGGACGCAGCATTGGGGTGCTCATTCCCGGCATTGCGACTGCCTTGGCCCTTGATTTTCACGTAGCCCAACAATTGCGTGACACGGGGAAACGATCCGACCAGCTTTTGGAAATCATTGCCAACGTCCCCAAATACTCCACGATGCTGACGGTCGTCACGGAAATGAACGATCCCGCTTGGCAGTTGCCCCCATACAAGCAAACTCATTCGTACGTCACGGGAATGACCACGAGTTTCGATCCGTACTACTTCGATAACGCCTCCGTTCCGCTGCTTTATCGACGACAGTCTCGTTTGCCAGCTCCACCTCAATTGAGCCGAATCGATTACAATGCTCACGTGCGTTACTACAGCCACGTTTTGGTTCAGGGGTTGGCCCAAGATCCGTTCAAAACCTACTTGAGCAATGCGCCCGTAAAGCTGGTCAAGGAAGCGGGAATGTGGCGACTGTATGCCGTTCCCGCCCAGGAACGTACCGGACCTTGACAGACCGCTGGGTCATCTGCTCACCCCGAAATCGATCATTCAATCCGCTGCCAAACCTTGCGTCTCCAATCGCGAAGCCTGCTCGAGATCCGTTGAAATGTTGGAGCGCCCGGGACGGTTCAGGAAGATAAACCACCGCAAGCCTCGGGGCCGTTGCGCTGCATTCAGCCGTCGTTGGCAGAATCTTCTCGACTCGGGACGAAGAACCGTTGGCCAAGCGTTTTCTCCCTTCGCAAGAACCGGTAGGGTACGTCTCGGAGAAAATCGATGCGTCATCATTGGTGCATTCCGCTCATGTTGGCGGGTCTCGTTGCTGGTTGCAAAAGCAACGACAAACAAACGGATGCCAGCGCAAAAGGCGCGTCTTCAGCGACAAACGTTGCTGCTCAAACGAACGCCAACGCGACGGATGTGAAAGACAAACCCAAGCCCGTATCGTACCTGGGAGGTACGATAGGACGAACTCCGACTGCGGATGCGCTTTACATCGCGGACGAAGATCGCGGCTTGGTCCAGCGGGTTGCACTTCCGCTCGATGTTGGCAACGCGCCGCAAAAGATCACGATGCCCGGACAACCCGCGCAAGTCGTGGTGCTCGCGGACAAAGTGCTGGTCACGGTGCGCAGCCAAGGCGCAGTGATTCCTACGGCCGATAAGACCGAAGCAAGCGACGCTGCCGATCCTGCAGCAAGCGCGTCAGCAAGCGTTTCGGCCAAAGCTCCAAAAGCTGCGAAAGCGCCCGAGCCCAAAGGACCCATCCTCGCAAAACTCGTTCCGTCAGCGACGGGTCCAGGTTTGCTTCTTGTGATGCGTCCTGATGCCGAAAAAGGGCTCGTCGAGGTTTCTCGAACCGAACTTCCGCAAGACGCATGGGGCGTCTCGGTGACGCCCGATGAATCGTTGGCGCTCATAACATCGGCCTGGACGCATCAAGTCTCCATCGTCGACATCGCCTCGGGCAAACTCAAAGCAACGGTGGACGTGCCGCGCGAACCTCGCGCGATCATCGTGCATCCAAGCGGAAAATCGGCCTACATCACACACCTCATCGGACCCGACTTGACCCGCATCGATGGCCTCGACACGGACGCGCCAAAAGCTCACGCGGTCAAACTTCCGCCCACGCCTGCTCGCACGCCATTTCTCACCCAAGCCGGTGCATCGCTTGCGTATTCCGCAACGTTGTCGCCCGATGGCAAGAAGCTCTTCGTGCCCCGCCATGCGCTTGGA
Source organism: Polyangium sp. (in: bacteria) (assembly GCA_044221885.1). GTDB lineage: Bacteria > Myxococcota_A > Polyangia > Polyangiales > Polyangiaceae > Polyangium. The sequence goes on along the minus strand of JBGAOI010000512.1, from coordinate 1,284 downwards.
ACAACGGGTCCGCAGGTTTGGATGGGCACGTCGGCTGTCGATGTGCTCTTGACCGATGACGACACGCCCCTGTCGCCTCCTCGTACGGACAAACCCAACATCGAAGAGAAAAACCTCGAAGCGCAATTCACACTCAACGACGAAAGCACGGGTGCCGGTGGTCCCCGCGTGTTCGCCAATCCTTTCGTTCAGCCTCGAGCCATCGCGTATCGCAAGAAGACAGATACGTTGCTCGTGGTTTCCGAAGGTAGCGATGCCGTGACGGAGCTGTTTGCCCGGACAATCGAGCCTTCGATGTTTGTCAAACGCACCTACTCTTTGACGCTCGACAAGGACGCCAAATACGGTGTTTCCAATGGTTGTGCCGCGCCAAGCGGGATTTCCCTGTCGGCCGATGAAGACACAGCGTGGGTTTTTTGTCGGGCATCGGCATCGATCGTGGTGCTCAGCATGGAAACCGATGGCCCGCGCCCGTGGGTGAAAATTGGCGAAGATACGCTTTCTGCCGAGGCTGCTGTGGGACGGCGATTGTTTTACAATGGCACGGACGAACTCACGAGCGGCGGCATGGGTTGTGCCGGATGTCATCCTGAAGGGCGAGAAGACGGGCACGTGTGGCACGAAACTGTTGAATGGGAGCAAGAGCGCCGATTTTTCGCAGGAAACCAAAATATTGCCGACTTCCAAGGTGACCCACAACGAAATGGTTGGCCTCGCCAAACTCCGATGCTTGCCGGACGTCTTGCTGCCGAAGGTCCTTATGGCTGGCATGCCGAAAGTCCGCACTTGACGCATCGATTGAAGGGCGGTTTTCACTTGCACCGTTGGGGATCATTTCCCTGGGGCCACGACGCGAGCGAAGTGCATGTACGTGCAATGGCTATCCGCGCCTATCTGCGTCAAGGGTTGGTCCCGCCACCTCGTCCTGCCCGTGAACTCACGGACGAAGAGAAAAAAGGCAAGGAGATCTTCAATCGCATCGATACGAAATGCGCCGGATGTCATGTACCCGAAATGGATTACAGCGACCGCGCGAAGTATCCCGTTTATGCCAAATTACCGCCGCCGAAACACTTCGATGATGACGAAGAAAAAGAGTACAAAACCCCGTCCCTGCGGTTTGTCGGTGGATCGCCTCCGTACGCCCACGACGGCCGATTCTCCACGCTCGAGGAACTCATTGATTTGAACGAGGACCGCATGGGCAATACGAAGCAATTGACGAAACCCGAACGCGCCGCACTCGTGGCTTTCTTGAGGACGTTATGAAACCGGTTCGTCTTG
>JBGAOI010000511.1:5457-5798 GCA_044221885.1 Polyangium sp. (in: bacteria) | reverse complement strand
AAGATCACGCGACACAGGAGCAGCTTGTTCGGGTGGTGCGCGCGAAGATTCGCCTGCTTCCGGAACGGGAACGAGAGCTCGTCGAGCGGCATTATTTCGGCGGTGAAGAATTCGATACGATTGCGACAAACCTCGGCATCAGCAAGAGCTGGGCGAGTCGATTGCATGCACAAGCGATCGCAACGCGTGGTCAAGCGTTTCGGGAAGACGTCAGCGAAGAGCCGTGAGGTAGTTCGATTTTTCTTCGTCGGTGACCGGTTCGACGGTGAGCACGCGGTGGTCACGTTTGATGAAGTTCACCATGCGAACGAAGATGTGGTCGAGGGCGACCTTTACGTCTT
>JBGAOI010000511.1:0-5447 GCA_044221885.1 Polyangium sp. (in: bacteria) | reverse complement strand
GTCTTTGCGCTGGAATTTCCAGAGATTTGCGGCGTCTTGGAACGTCGTGACTTTCGGGTCGTACACGACCATGTGGTATTCGGGCCCGGCCGGGTCTGGGTAGTCGTCGGTGTGCACGATTTTGTAGAGACGAACTCCGCCACTGGATTCGACGGCAGCGACAACAGCGCCATCAACAAGGTCTTTGCCTTGCGGATCCGACGAGGCCGGAACGGGCGCATCGCGATGACATCCGGCGATGGAGCCGGACAAGGCCATACACAGAGCCATCAGCGCAAAACAACGCATAGAAGCGAAATATCACTGAAGGTGCGTTGCGCAAGGGACTCGAACGCAGCTCTTCCTGCGGGGCCGTTGGACGTGTAGAAGCCGCGGAGATAAGGCGGCCATGCGCGGCCGTTTTGGAGGAACACCATGCGACTCGAAGATACGAAGTTCATCGTTACAGGCGGGGCATCCGGGCTTGGTCGTCACTACGCATTGCGGTTGGCAGAAGCCGGAGGTCAGGTGGTCGCGGGTGACGTGAACGAAGAAGCGCTGGCGTCGTTGGCGAACGAAGCGAAGGATTGTCCAGGAAAACTTCACGTGCGGCGCTTGGACGTAGCGAGCGAAGCTGAGGTCGGTGCGTTCGTGGAGTTTGCCCACGGAGCGATGGGTGGGCTGAATGGGCTCATCAACAACGCCGGGATTCTTCGCGATGGGCTGTTGGTGAAGAAAGACCGCACGACGGGCGCGATCACGAAGCTTGGCGCTGCGCAGTGGCAAGCGGTCATCGACGTGAACCTGACGGGCGCGACGTTCATGGCGCGGGATGTAGCCGTGAAGATGGCGGAAACGGGGCAGAAGGGCGTGATCGTGAACATCAGCTCGATTGCGCGACACGGAAACCGGGGGCAATCGAACTACACAGCGGCGAAAGCGGCGCTTGCGGCGAATACACGAACGTGGTCGCTGGAACTGGCCGCGTTTGGGATTCGCGTGGGCTGCATTGCGCCAGGCATGGTGGAGACGCCCATGACGCAAGGGATGAACCAGAAGGCGCGTGATGCCTTGGTCGCTCGCATCCCGGTGGGTCGGATCGGGTTGCCGGAAGATATTTGGCTTGGGGTGAAGTTCGTGATCGAGTGCGAGTATTTCACGGGACAAACCATCGATGTCGATGGTGGCCTGGCGATGTGAAGCGCACGAAGGTGCCTGGCAGTTTTTTTTGAGAGGTATCTCACCTCTACAAAAGTGCCTGGCACCTTTTATCTGCAAGGTGTCTCACCTTTACAAAAGTGCCTGGCACCTTTTATCTGCAAGGTGTCTCACCTTTACAAAAGTGCCTGGCACCTTTTATCTGCAAGGCATCTCACCTCTACAAAAGTGCCTGGCACCTTTGGGGACAACGCCCCAAGCAAGATCCCGCTCGGTTGACGAAATCGAATTTGAAAGCTATTCTCAACAAGCGTTCGTCACTCGCAACGAGGTAGGGCAACCCATGTACGTCTGCATTTGCATGGCCGTGACGGAAAAAGACATCCGCGACGCAGTCGCTTCCGGATTGTCCTCCCCAACCGAAATCATGGAAAAGACCGGCGCAGGTTCCCGTTGTGGCACTTGTCGTTCCACGGTCGTTTCCATCCTCGAAGGCTCCGCGACCAAAGAGTCCCCCTGTACGTCCCGCCGATTTCGCACGTACTCCGCAGCGCTACTCCCGTCCGTTTGACCGCTCGCTGATATCGATAGTCCATTTCAACTTGCGGTTTTTCCCGGACTTTTGCTCACGCATTTTCTTGCGATCGGCTCTCGCCCTCGACTCGCGTTTTCGATAGGGTGCAACCAACTTCGACGCGTTGTTCATCATCGCGTTCGATACCTGGGTTTTTCTCCAGTCGAGGTGTTCCATGAAGGGCAATACGGACGTCATCAACGCGCTCAACGAAGTACTCGCGGCCGAAATGGTCGCCATCAACCAGTACTTCATGCACGCCAAGATGTGCGAAAACTGGGGCTACCTCGCCCTCGCCAAAATCAATCGCACCGAGTCGATCGATGAGATGCGTCACGCCGAACAACTCGTGCAACGCATCCTCTTTCTCGAAGGTTTGCCCAACCTGCAGCGCCTGGACAAACTATCCATCGGACAAACCGTCCCCGAACAACTCCAAGCCGACCTCGACCTCGAGTACCGAGCTGTCGCGCGCCTCGCCAGCGCGATCTCGCTCTGTCGCGAAAAAGGCGATGCAGCCAGCGAAGACATCCTCCGCGGCATCCTTCGCGGCGAAGAAGCGCACATCGACTTCCTCGAAACACAACTCGGACTCGTCAAGCAACTTGGCGAAGCGCTCTATTTGTCGCGCCAACTCACGGCAGCCTGAGACTCCCCCATTCTTCCTCTGTTCGCTGAGGCGACAACAAGGCAAGATGCGCAGGCTTGATTCTTGTCGGGGGACATGATGGCAAAAATTTTGGTCGTCGATGACCAGCGCAACATGCGCACGACGCTGACGATGATGCTTCGCAGCGGCGGATACGAAGTCGACGAAGCAGCAGATGGCAAAGAAGGCGCCGATCGAGGTTCCAAGGGAGCTTACGACTTGGTCCTGACCGACCTGCGCATGGGCGGCACCGATGGAATCAGTGTTCTGCGGGCGATCAAAGAAGCGCACGCGACCACCGAAGTCATCGTCATGACCGCGTACGGCACCATCGAAAGTGCTGTGGAAGCCATGCGTCTCGGCGCTTTCGACTACATCCAAAAACCCTTCACCGAACAAGAGCTGCTCGTCAAAGTCGAACGCGCCATCGCGAGTCGTCGACTGACAAACCAAGTTTCGCTGTTCGCCACGGAATTTCGCGAGCGCTACAAGTTCGAGAACATCATCGGCCGTTCCCAAGCCGTCCGCGAAGTTCTCTCCCGCATCGTCAAAGTTGCGCCCACCGATGCCACGGTGCTCATCACGGGTGAAAGCGGAACGGGCAAAGAACTCGTCGCCAAGGCCATCCACGCGAACTCCAAACGCGCCGATCGTCCGTTTGTCCCGGTCAATTGCGCCGCCATCAGCGAAACGCTTCTCGAAAGCGAACTCTTTGGGCATGCCCGAGGTTCGTTCACGGGAGCCATCGCAGCGCGTAAAGGTCTCTTCGAAGAGGCCGACGGAGGCACGTTTTTCTTCGACGAGATCGCCGAAACGCCGCTCACGTTCCAAGCCAAACTCTTGCGGGCCATCCAGGAAAACGAAATCCGTCGGGTTGGGGAAAACAAACCCATTCGTGTCGACGTGCGCATCATCGCGGCGACAAACCAGGACTTGCTCACGTCGGTTGCGGAAAAACGCTTCCGTCAAGACTTGTATTACCGGCTCAACGTTGCCCGTTTCATGCTCCCGCCGCTGCGCGAACGACGTGAAGACGTGCCGTTGCTGCTTCAGTTTTTCCTGGACAAGTACAACCGCAAGATGAACGCCCGCGCGCACGTGGGCGAAGGTGTTGTCGAAGCGCTACAGCAGTACGATTTTCCAGGGAACATCCGGGAACTCGAGAACCTCGTCGAACAAGCTGTCGCGCTTTCGGGGGGCGGTGTGATCACGCTCGACGACATTGGGATTCGGCCCGCATCGCCTTCACCGACCCAACCTGCCCCGGGCAAAGCGTTGGCCGATGTTGTTGATGGCGCCGAACGTCAAGCGATCGAAACGGCTCTGCGCGAGTGTGACGGGAGTCGAGAACGTGCTGCGGATGCCCTCGGAATCAGCGCGACCACGCTCTGGCGCAAGATGACGCGCCTCAACATCACGTATCCGTGATGACGGGAATGAAAACGCACGCGGTGGATTGAAGGTTCGCTCCGCGCGCTAACAAGCGCGCTTCGCGAAGAGCTTTTGTTTGTGATGGGGGGCTTTGCTCCCCAAACCCCCCATTTTGTCTGCGGAATTGGATGAGCGTCCGTTGGCTCGCTCCCCTCCGGTTCACTTCGACCAACCTTGCACATTTGCAAGGCGAAGTGCGTCGTTTCTTGCCTAGTTGCAACGTTCAGGATAGTTCTGTTCGCACCACCTTTGCAATTCCTCGGGAAACATGGAGGTTTTTCCTTCATGGAACGAGGGTTGCCAGGGACGAACGTCGTTGCAGCGCTCGATCTCGCTTCTGCAATTTCAGCAAAGGACCTGACCCCTATGGTTCGCGTGTTGATCGTCGACGATGAGGAAAACCAACGCCGGGTGCTCAGCATCAGCCTCAAAGTCGAAGGATTCGAGGTCTTCGCGGCTGCTTCTGCCGACGATGCGCTGGAACTGCTGGCGACTCGGACCATTGATGTAGCGCTTGTGGATCTGATGATCCCGGGCATGAACGGCCTGGAGCTTTCCCGACAGATCGTTCGCCGACATCCGAGCATCCGCGTCTTTTTGGCGAGCGCGTATCACCTCTCGGCGCGGCAGATGGAACGAGCCGACTGTGGGGCAGCGGCGTTTATTCCGAAGCCGTACAAGCTGGCGGATCTTTGCAGCGCGCTTCGCGCCAAACCCCCAGCAGCCATCCAAGCAACGTGTTAGCAGGGCGGCCGTGCGCCGCTCGATCGAGAAGCCGCGCGTTTGCGCGTCGTTCATCCCGACAATCTAGACCATCGTTCGATTCGCGACCTGCCCGATCTGCTTCCCGAAGGCTCGCTCGTCGTGGGTAACAAGCGAGTTCGTCGTGCCAGACTCTTGGGACACAAAGCATCGAGCGGTGGCGAGGTGGCGATTTTTCTCGTTCGTAGGTTTGGATCGACCACCGTTTCTTGGGACAAACACTCGTACGTAGTCGAAACATGACCAGCGTTCGGTGAGTCTTCCAAACTGTTGCGCCTTGAAGTGAACGTGGCGTTCATCACGCGTCGCGGTAGGCGCGGGGTCACGACACGCAAGGGATGACTCGAGGGGACGGGTCAAGAGAAAAATGGGGAGGGAACCTTGGAGCGCGCAGCGAGGGACGTGTACGCACTGGCGGCGCGATGTGACGCGCTGCGGTGAAGGCTGCTGCGAGCCGGAGCCTAGCGAAAGTTTTTTGGGATTGCTTGTTCTGTGGGCGTTGGTATGCAATTTTTGCGTGTGCCAAGCTACATCTTGATCACCGAGATTGGTGAGCGATTTTTGAATTGTGAATAAAATCCCTGTATTGGAAGCGTAGATGTTGGTTCGCTTGCCTGGCGGCCGCCAACGTGGGTGGGGTATTTGGTGGGGTACGAGACGTCGCATTTCGTCGACACCACGCGATTCATGTTATCCCACACCCGTAGGGGATTGCCCGCCGTGTTTGTCACGGTCCACCTCGCACCTGCATCACCCGACTTGCTGTACAAAGTCCGACCGAGCATGTCAAACGTATGCCACGACAATCCGATGGCCGTCGTAATGGGCTGCGCGTCCCCTGGCGGCCGCCTGGCGGAGGGGTGGCGGAGACCCGATTCCGCCACCTGGATCTGG
>JBGAOI010000510.1:0-5802 GCA_044221885.1 Polyangium sp. (in: bacteria) | reverse complement strand
CGCGGGTGATCGTGAGCCTGATGGTGCGTGCCGTTCGAGCACTCAACCCGGACAAACTTCGGCCTCTTGCGTTTGTGGAAACCGAAGCAGAGGCGCGGGCATTCTTGGCGCTTCAACGGGATGCGGCGGGTGGACAGTCGCGGGCGTAGGTAGAACGATACGTAACGCTACGTATCGTCCGTCACGAGTCGACTTGGTGCTCGACTTTGTGCCCCAGAAGCGGGCGTTTGTTGGAAACTGTGCTACCGCTGCGCGCAGCGTTCTCCTCGTCGATTTGACGTGGATCCAAGAATGCAGGAACCGATGAGCGTGTCGGTCCGTCATGAAGGCGCGTCATGCGTAAACAAGCTCGCCGTGCTGCACGGGATACAAAGAAAAATCAGTCTAAAAGCGACGAAGCGACTCGTCACGAGTTAGCCCATGCGTTGGCGCACATCGGACACTTTCTTCCGGATCAAGGGCCGATTAGCGTATTCGTCCACCACAACACGCTTCACGCGTATGGGGAACTTGGTTTCCACAAGGCCATCGCGCGTGCGTCTGAAGACTTGGGTGCCGAAGGATACATGACCGAGGCCGCATTTCATGCGTGCATCACGACCAATCGCATTCGATTGCTTGATATCGACGCGGTGTTGGAGGCTGAGGGGATTCCGGCAGAAAAGACGCTGTTGGGTAAGCGTTTGTCGAAACGCGCATTGTATCGAATCGTTTTGCAGCATCCGATACATGCGGAAACGGAGGCTGGTTGGCGATATCTCATAGAAGAAGGGTTTTACACGACATCGTTACCTACGGATTTGGACGCTGGGGCGCGAAAAGCGATTGTTTCTGAAGGCGCTTCTTACTTGCAGGATTTTTTGACGAATGGCGATCTCGAAGGTTTGGCCGAGGCGCTCGTCGGGCATCGGGATCTTCGTCGTGCGGACGAAATGTGTCGCCATGAATTTGGCGTGGCATTTGAATTGGCTGGGTTGAAAGTAGCGATTGCCGAAAATCCAGAACGATTTGCTGTGCGGGCGCTCTTTTCGGCTTGTCGGCGTGTGGGGCGTCGCGACGAATACCAAGCGCAATCGAAATCGTTCGAATTGGGGCGGGATGGTTGTCATCGAGATTTGCTCGTTGCGCTCACGGGAGCCGATACCAATGAGCTCGTGAATCCGGCCATGATTCGAGCGTGCGGGGCGTATTTGGATTTGGGTATGGCGTATTGGCCGATGCCGAATCGCGAACGCGGGTTTTACTTGGTTATGCGGGATCTGATTGGCGGAAGCTCGGACGGGCCAACTCCATGGCTTCGTGGCATTTCCAGCGCATTTCGAGATCAAGCGGCCAAGAACCTCGACGCACACGGCGCCATTTTGGCCTTGCTCGCTGAGCTTGGCGTGCCCGAATCGGAAACGGAACATTATTTGCTTGCGGTTTCACGCCAGCTCATTGGGTGGAGTGGCATGTTTGCGCGATTGGAACGAAATCCCGGAGATCGGCCCGAGGGGGCACCTCCGGCAACGCTTGCCGATTACCTGGCGGTACGTTTGACGTATGAAACGTGTGCCCTCCGTTATTTGGCAGAAAAGACGTTGGGTTACACGAATCGCTTGGCAGGTTTGGCGAAGCAATACAAAACGATTCCGGTGAATCGTCGGGCGCCTGGGGCACACGATGGTCCACATCGGCTGTTTCTTTTGTGTCAACGAGCGGGCCTTTCCGCGCAAGCTTTGTCGGCCTTGTTTCCATCCGACGGCGCGGCGGTGCTCGATGTGCTGGATGCATTCAAACCTCTCGATCGACGTCGGTTATTACAAGAAGCGTATGAACGACGTTATCGACATCAGATTCTTTCGGCGCTCCAAAACGTGCGGCCTCGCGTGAAAACATCAACTCGCAAGTCACCACGTTTTCAAGCCGTTTTTTGCATTGATGATCGCGAAGAATCGATGCGGCGTCACTTGGAGGAAACCTCGTCGGCGATTGAAACATTCGGCGCGGCCGGGTTTTTCGGCTTGGCAATGGACTTCATTTCGGTGGATGATCCGCGGCCAGCCGCGTTGTGCCCCGTCGTGGTGACACCGGCGCACGTCATCAAGGAAGAACCACTTCCCGACGAGGCGCACCTCTTTGAATCTCGTTTGGCGCGGCGACGCTGGATGTCCGGTCTATCGCACAATACTTCCGTCGGATCCCGATCGCTCGTTCGAGGTACGCTTCTGACGATGCTCATGGGGGGCGTTGCGGCATTGCCCATGCTGGGACGAATTCTGTTTCCCCGGCTCACTGCAAAAGCCGAACAGGCATTTCAGAAGAAACTTTTGCCCGAACCCAAAACGGTTTTTCGGGCATTACGTGACGACGAGAATGCCAAACATGGCGACAAACATGCCGGATATACCATTGATGAAGCGGCCGATCGAATCAAAGGCTTGCTTGCCGGTATGGGCAAGGTGGACAAGTTTGCACGTTTGTTCATCATTATCGGTCACGGAGCGGCGTCCATCAACAATCCTCACGAATCGGCGTATGGTTGTGGGGCTTGTGGCGGCCGTCGCGGATTCCCCAATGCGCGGTTGTTCGCAACGCTCGCGAATGATCCGCGCATACGCAAAGCCTTGGCGGAACGTGGTATCGTCATTCCGGACACGACCTGGTTCCTTGGCGGATATCATGACACGACCAACGATGCCCTTCCGTTTCTCGATGAAGACAAGGTTCCCGCGTCACATTTGGACGATTTGAAAGAATTGCGGCGAATTCTCGATATTGCGCGAGCCAAAAATGCGCACGAACGCACGCGTCGTTTCGAATCGGCTCCCAAAACAGACGATCCGAATGTTTCTTTGCGACACGTCGAAGGCCGCGCCGAAAGTCTCGCCGAACCTCGACCCGAATACAATCACGCGACCGATGCCATTTGTATGGTGGGTCGGCGTTGCTTTACCAAAGGATTGTTTCTCGATCGACGTTCATTTCTTGTTTCGTACGATCCAACCATCGATCCGGACGGCAAGATTCTCGAACGCACGTTGACTGCGGTTGGACCCGTCGGTGCTGGCATTAGTCTCGAATACTACTTCTCGTATGTGGATAACGAGATTTACGGTTGTGGGACGAAATTGCCCCACAACATTACGGGATATCTTGGCGTGATGAGCGGCCATTCGAGTGATCTACGCACGGGATTGTCGCGACAAATGGTGGAAATCCACGAACCGATGCGTCTCTTGACGATTGTCGAAGCCACGCCGGAGACGCTTTTGGCCATTGCCGCGCGCGTGCCCGTGGTGAAAGAACTCGTGGTGGGACGCTGGATGCAGCTTGTTTCCATGGATCCCGAAACGGGCAAATTCCAAGAATTCACGGACAAAGGATTCGTACCCCTGGAACCCACGCCGGAAATGTTGGCGACGGTGCGTTCTTCCGCGGAATGGTACCAAGGAAAACTCGACCATCTACCCCCGGCCTGGATCGAGAAGAAAGCGGAGAAAGCCGCCCGAGAGGTTGTTGCTCATGCAGCTTGATCGAATTCGCGAATGGCTCACCCTGGCGGTGCTGGCTCTTCCGGCGTTCACATTCTTCTTGCTTGGCGGTTTGTCGCTCTTTTATCGCTCGCCGTCGGAGAAAACAACGGCTCGATTAACGGCATGTACGTTCATCACGACGTTTGGGCTGGCCCTTGCGTCCATGGTTTTGGTATTTACGGACGGACCATTTGAGTTGAAAATGGGTTCGTTGTTCCAGGTTCCTGGGTACAGCTTCGAATTCGAGTTGATGGTGGATCGGTTGAGCGGCACGATGATGTTGCTCACGGCAATGATTTTGGGTCTCGTGGGGTTTTTCTCGAGCACTTATCTGCATCGAGAAACCGGATTTGATCGGTTCTTCATTCTCCTTTCGCTTTTTGCGACGGGAATGCTGCTCATCGTGATGGCTGGCAACATTGATTTGTTGTTTGCCGGATGGGAACTCGTGGGGCTCACCTCCGTGTTGCTCATTGGGTTTTACCAGGAGCGGGATGCGCCGGTCAAACGTGGTTTTGCGGCGCTGGTGACGTACCGCGTGTGCGATGTCGGTTTGCTTCTCGGCGCTATGTTTTTGCACCACTATGCGCATTCTGCTGCGCTTGGAATGGCATTCACGACGACGACATGGCCCATTGGCGTGGGGCATTTGGGTACAGGTGCAGCAACGTTTGTGGCGCTGCTTTTCGTTGTCGGAGCGATGGGCAAAGGCGCGCAACTTCCCGCGTCTGGTTGGCTGCCGCGGGCCATGGAAGGGCCGACCCCGTCGAGCGCTCTTTTTTATGGCACTCTCTCTGTGCATGCGTCGGTGTATTTGCTCATTCGTTTGGCGCCGATTTTTGCCGAAGCTCCTTTGGCGCGAGCCGTTCTCGTGGTGGTGGGTTTGTCGACGGCCGTTTACGGGACGCTCACGGGTCGCGTGCAATCGGACGTGAAAAACACCTTGGCCTACGCCACGATGTCCCAAGTGGGGATTATGTTCGCTGAGGTGGGTTTCGGATTGCATGCGCTGGCGATTGTGCACCTCGTGGGTCACATTTGCGTCCGAACCTTGCAATTGCTTCGAGCGCCCTCGGCATTACGTGAGGCCAATGCAATGCATGCGGCATTCGGAGGTATTCAACCGAAAACGGGTGCGCATCTCGAAGCGATGTTTCCCGAGCGCTTGCGTCGTTCGCTGTATCGGCATGCGCTGGATGGGTTCCACCTGGACGCCTTTGTGCAGCGGGTGATCGCGACGCCTGTCATGTGGCTCGCGACGCGTGTCGACAGTTGGGGGCGATGGATTCACGCGACAATCATCGGGATCGATGTGGCGACCGCGCAAAAGATTGTCGAGAAAAACGACGAACAAGACCCTCGTTCCACACCAAGCCCAGCTTTGGGGACACGCTCATGACGCGCCTCGAATTCCCGATTCTTTTGCTGTTGCTCGTGATTCCGCTGCTGTTTGCGGTACAAGCTCCGCGTTTGTCGAGCGATCGTATGGCGCGACGGTACGGTATGGCCATCGCCACCGTGATGTTTATCGTCTCGTCGGCGCTGGCTTTCTTCTATTTCACATCGCTGAAACACCCGCAAATCTGGGTGGATCCGATGTTGATCACCTACGCGGGCAAACTTCGCCCGTTGCTGGGGATCGATGCGCTCAGTGCGCCACTTTTGCCGCTCAGTACGCTCATTACGTTGGTCGTCTTGATTGCGTGCCCCCGGGGAGATCTCGATCGGCATCATATTGGATCCATTTTGCTTACCGAAGTCGCGATTCTTGGCGTTGCAATGGCGCAAGACCTGGTGGTCTTGGTCCTCTTCTGGATCGGAATGCTCGTGCCCACGTGGCTGGATGCGCGTATGCGAGGGGATATCGTTCTGCGTCGCACGATGGAACGGTACCAAGGCTTGGGTGTCGTCGCGCTCATTGCGGCGACGGTTGTTCTCAGTATTAGCGGTATGCGGGATCACGTGGCAGCGCCATTGGCGCTTTCTGAATTCGTCAATCACGATGTGCGTGCCGATTACGCAGCCGTGGCGGCGGCATTTTTGGTCCTGGCCGTGATTGCGCGTGGTGCTCTTTTCCCGTTGCAGACGTTTACGCCCGTGTTGTTCGAGCGTGGTCATTCAGGTTTGGCGGCCTTACTCTTCGTGGCGCGACCTGGCAGTTATCTCGTTGCGCGTGTGCTTCTTCCGCTTTTGCCCGACGTCGGACCGACGGCGTTGTCGCTCGTCGCGGGTCTTGGGTTGATTACCGCCATTTGGGGCGGGCTTCTTGCCCTTGCTCAACGGGATT
>JBGAOI010000050.1:0-22275 GCA_044221885.1 Polyangium sp. (in: bacteria) | reverse complement strand
CAATACAGCCTGGCAAACGATCACCCGGCGAAACTGCAAATAAGGGGAGAGCGCAACCAATGCCAAAAATCGGCGTACAAACAGCATACCAACGTTTCAGGCCCGTCGAGCGATCGTCCGTAATGCTGGTCAGGTTCGCAACGGTGACTTCATACAAGAGCCATGCAGGCAAAACCGCCAACGCAATGGGCAGAGCAATCAACAAGCCCACATAAGTCAGATCAAACGGTGCTCGTGCATAAGCGGTTGGCAGCCATACGGGTGGCCCCTCGGGTACACCCGGCCAAACGTAATGCGCGGCGTCGGACATCGAGTAGCCAAGTAGGCCATAGGCGATGAGCGACATGATGACGGCGCAAATGAGCGTCACGACAAGCGCGGCGCGCAAGCTGTTCATCTTCGAACTAACGGACAAACCAAATGCGACAGCGAGGCCTGCCATCAGAAACAAGAACGCAAAGGCGACAATCGTTTCCGTTGCCGAGACCCCGCCAAACAAAAAGGGCAACGCGCCGACGGGCGCTAACATGACGACGTACATGGCAATGGACGTGTACGCCGCCAAGAACTTCCCGCGTGCAATGACTGCCGGGCGCAAACCCGTCAAAATCACGGCTTCCCACGTGCGTCCTTCACGTTCCGACGCAATCGCATTTGCCGCCACGCCAGGACCGATGAACGTGACGACGAAATAGGCGAGCGAGAAGAATACCTGAAAAATGACGTATCCGGTCGTTGCCGGACTTTCGTTGAGGGATACGAGGCCGCCCACGGACGCAATCAACAACGTCGAAAGTACGGCGAGTACGCACAAAATCACCGGCGTACGTACAAGACGTGCCGATTGCTTCAATTCGCGAATCCAGAGCGGATTCGGATCGTTCAGCAAATGGTGCCACAAATAGCGTACATAATCGAGCGCGTGTTTTGGCGGCGGTGGCGTTGCATAAGCTGTTCCAGTTTGCGCACTCATTGCACATCCCCCCGTGTCACTTCGAGGAAGATTCGTTCGAGCTCGTTACGTTCGGGCTCGACGCCTACGATACCAATGTTTCGATGCACCAAATGCTGAACCATTTCCGCAATTTTTGTGTCTGTTCCGGTATAACCCACGTACACCATACCGCCCGAGACGGTGACGTCGACGATTCCGGGTCCGCCGCGCAAATGGTACGCCGCGGCTTCCGGATTGCCAATCACGCGAAGTTTTACACGACGTACACCCGATGCTCCGGGAATAGGGGCGGCTGCAGGTGCATGCACCGGCGCAGGCATTGGGTTTGGCGTGGCAGGATAGGGGGCAACAGGGTGCGCTCCTCCCGAATACGCTCCTGCGGGAACAGGCGCAGGTCGCGCAGGCGAAACATACGCCGGCGGAGGCACGTGGCCTCGAGCTTCTGCAGCACGAATGGCTTCGAGCCGCGAAGAAATCTCGTGAATGGGACCCGCAACCACGAGACGACCTTTTTCCAAAATGCCAATCGACGTGCACACGTCGGCCAATTCCGTCAAAATGTGCGACGACAGCAAAATGGTTTTTCCAAGACCGCGCAACTCGAGCAACAAATCACGAATTTCGATACGTGCACGCGGATCCAAATCGCTGGCCGGTTCATCCAAAATGAGCACCTTTGGATCGTGCAGCAAAATACGCGCAAGTTGCAATCGCTGCTTCATGCCTTTCGACATTTCCGCCACGAGTCGATCTTGGAGTTTGCCCAAGTCCGTCAATTCGAGCACCGCGTCGACGACGTTGATCGCCGGAACTCGGAATGCATCCGCGAAAAATTCGAGATACTCGCGCACCGTAATGCGATCGTACACGCCCGCATGATCCGGCATGTATCCAATGAGCCGACGAACCTCTTCCGGATCCATCGTCACATCGATTCCATCGATTTCCACGCGCCCTGCCATGGGTTCGAGCAACGTGGCCATCACCCGAATCGTGGTGGTTTTTCCGGCCCCGTTTGGCCCGATGAACCCGAAAATTTCCCCCGCTCCAACATCGAACGTCACATCGCGCAATACGTCCCGATTGCCATAACGATGCCAAAGATGTCGCACACGAATCGACGGGGGAGGGGTTACCAGCGCCGGTTGCGATTCCACTTCCACAACGCTCGATGTCTCGCTCACGGCTTGCCTCCGAATCCAACGACGCGTACGAGAAGCCGGTCTTGTTCGAGTTTCAACCCTGTATCCGATGTGCGCCCTTCGCCGCCATCGAGTTGACCCAAAAGAATCGGGACATCGCTTGGAAACCAATTCACCGCATAACCGACACTCTCTTCAATGGCTGCCCACGCTGCGGTGAGGCCTGGCGCATCTGTCTCGATGATTTTCTCGAGCGAATTCGCGCGCAGGGTATAAATACGCATCGAACCCGAATGAGATGGCGAGCCGGCGACGGACGTTTGCCATATTTTGCCTTCGGGAATGGTGCTCATGTCTTTTCCAGCGCTGGCCAAAACCTTCTCGCCATCTTTGATACGCGGAAAATAATAGGCTGTACCTTTGGGCAAAACCAGGAGCGCCGACCGCAGGTCATGGCCGGAACGATTGACGATTGCGGTGTCCGTCTCATTTTCGGGAAGGATAGCAATGCCTTCGCCCAAGTCGGCAAAACCGTCTTCACGAATGACCACGGTTTGCCAAGGTAATGCCGCAACATCGACCAAACGTGCGCCATCCCGATCGACCACCATATGATCATTGATCGTCGCCGGCGATGAAACAAATGCCGTATTGACGACCGAAGACGAATCCGTCGTGCGAACCGTCATGTCCTTCGCCCGCGGAGAAAAGAATCCGCGCCATCGTCGAGCACTGCCTTTCGACATGCCTGCCCCAGCTTCGACAAGCGTCAAATGGCGAGATCGACCGCTCGTTCCCTTGGCGACGAATCCAATCGAGACGATCGCAAAAAATGTGATCGCGGAAAAAATGGGCAGCCAAAATAGGGCTCGCAATGGTTTTCCCTTATTGGCGTTCAAGGTGAAATTCACCGGACCCGCAAGAATCGAATACACAATGAGCAAAAGCGCAGCGACCGCAATCGCCCATCGTGACCCTTCATTGGGATCCAATTGCTTGCGAATCCCATCCGACGAATATCCGCCCGGAAGAGACCCTTGTCGATAAATCAACGTACTCTGTCGATCGAGCGCTCGGCGCGTCATGTCGAGCATACGACTTTGCACCCACGGATCATCCACGCCCGGCGCACGCGTCGGATCAAATGCCAAAACGTGGAATTCACCGAGCCCATACGGCGCCGAAGCGCCATAACGACTTCCCCGCAAATTACCCCCGGAAAAACCCATGAGGGCTTTTCCAATTTGTTCATTTGGCGATTCTGCGGAAAGTATCACCTTCGTCGCATTGCTCGGAGCCGTCGGTAATCGAAATTCCCGCAAAGTTTCCGAATGCACCGACGCCGACGTGATCTCTCCGCCTGCAAAAGCTGTGAGCACGGGACTGCGTACATCTTCCGGACGCGCAATCGCGACGGCCAACGTTCCACCGCCCATGACAAACCCGCTCAATGCCTCGAGGTCCGTCGCGTTCACCCGCGCCAGCACGTCCGATCGCATCACCACCGCCGACGCTGGCGCATAAAGCGCTGCCCGATCCGGCAACAAGGGATCACCCGTCGCCGGATCGAATCGCGGTGATCCGACGCTCAACGATGGCCCCGAGCCATACCCAGGTGTGTGCCCCCAAGGCGCGTATTGCGGCGAAATCCACGCGTCGTGCAGGGCTCCTCGCAAGCGCGACGTTTCGCTCACGTCCAGCAAAAACACGCTCATCGCATTCGAAACACCCGACTGAAACTCGCCAAGCATCGCGCCTGTTTCGTCCCGCGCGACGACCTTCAATTCGCCGTACGACGAGGCGTGCGCCGGCAGGCGAATCATCACCGAAGAGCCAGCACCAGCTACAAAAGGCGCTGTCGTGCGATATCGAAACTGCTTTGAGTACAAATGAGTTTCGACTTCGACTTCACCACGTACAGGCTGCTGTTCGTTGTTTTGTATTCGAACCAAAACCCCGTTGTACCCAGGTGTAATCGGCGCTCCGACACCAAACATCGGCGTGATTTCGACCGCTACTTTAAGCGCCGTGGGCACAACGGCGGTCGATGATTCAGGAACAGGTTCCGTTCCGAGAACCGACGACGTGAGCAAAAACGTCGCCGCCGCAGCGGCAAACTTTGAACCCCAACGTTTCATCGACGCATCGCCTGCTCAACGTTGTCAGGACGTGTAGGAACTGCTTTCACGAGCTCATCAACCACCTGATCCGTCGTGATCCCGTCCGCTTCGCCCTCGAACGAACGAATGAGACGATGCCTGAGCACGGGTTTGGCCACGCGTTGCACATCGCCAAACGCCACGTGCGCCCGACCTTCCAGCAAACTTACGGCCTTTGACGCCAGCACCAACGACTGCGCGCCACGCACGCCCGCCCCATAACGAATCGCTCGCTTCACCAAGTCCGGAGCGCCACTCATCGAAGGATCACTCGCGCGTACGAGCCGCGACGCAAATCGCAAGATCGGCTCCGCTACCGCCACATCACGACACGCCGAGCGAAGTTCCAAAACCTCGTCGCGATTGAGCACCGGTGCCGGCGCATCTTTGGGTTGCCCCGTCGTACGCACCAAGATCTCCGTCATCTCGTTTTCGTCCGGACTCGGAACAATTACTTTGAGCAGAAAACGATCGAGCTGCGCTTCGGGCAACGGATACGTGCCTTCCATCTCGATCGGGTTCTCCGTTGCGAGTACGAAAAATGGCTGCTCCATCGCGTGGCGCACGCCGCCGATCGTGCACGCGTGCTCTTGCATTGCTTCCAGCAACGAGCTTTGCGTCTTCGGCGTTGCGCGGTTGATTTCGTCCGCGAGGACGATCTGTCCAAAGACCGGCCCTTTGTGCAACGCGAAGTGACGACTGCCGTCCGCGGACGTGACCAAAATGTTCGTCCCCGTAACGTCGCTCGACATCAGATCCGGCGTGAACTGAATACGCGAAAACTTCAGCTCGAGCGCGCTCGCGATCGTACGAACCAAAAGTGTTTTACCAAGTCCCGGTGCGCCTTCGAGCAACACGTGGCCGCCCGACAAGATGCCCCAAAGCACCTGCTCGACGACCTCTTCTTGTCCCACGATCACTTGCCCGATCGTTTCCTTGAGGCGATTGCTCGCCTCTCGTGCCCGATCGAGGCGCTTTTGAAAATCACTGGCGCTCGTCATGTGCTCCTGGAGCCTAGCCTTGCAGGGCCGTTCGATGTGCTGGGTTTTCGAAACATGTTGGAAATGACCTACTTCGGCTGGAAGTAGCGACCCACTTGCTCGCGATATTCCTCGGGGACGTCGCTTCGTTCCACGGCACCGAGCTCACCCGCCGCCGCGTTGCCCAACGCGCCTGTGCCTTGCACATTCGCCGTCTCGCCAGCTCGTCCCGTGGTTCGTCCAAGTGTAACTCCAGGCATCGATGGCGCCTTGTTGATCGGACCTGACGCTCGAGCTTTTACGCCCGGACCATCGACGACACCGGTTTGCCCCTTGTGATCGCCGGGGCCGCCACCTTCGCTGTGTCCGGCTTGCGGCTGGTCGCCTTCTTTTCCACCAGGGTTTTTCCCGCCAGGGTTTTTCCCGCCAGGGTTTTTCCCAGGAACTGGCACGGGCATGGGCGTTCCGCCGCCGAGTTGTTCTTCGGCTTCACCAGCGCCTTTTTGTGCGTCATCGAGCTTCTTTTGGCGCTCGCCTTCTTCGCTGCCTTCTTCGCCTTCGCCTTTGGCCATGCGTTTCAACTCTTCGGCCAAACGTTGCTGACCTTCGGGCGTTTCGAGTTCTTCGGCGAGCTCTTTCAGTTGTTCTTTCGATGGCCCTTCGCCTGGCTCGTTTTCGCCCATTTCTTGGGCGCGTTTCTTCATGTTTTCCGCAAGCCGTTTGCGTTCTTCGGGCGTGAGTTTGCCCAGGGCCTCTTCCATTTTTTCGGCAAGCTTTTGTTGCTCTTTTTGCCCGCCTTTGCCGCTCTTGAAGTCTTTCAGAGCCTGTTTGGCGTCGTCGGGCAAACCCTCGCCGATGGCCTTGCCAAGCTCGCTGAGCTTCTGGTTTTTCTTGGCCATCTCCTGCATGCGTTTGCGTTGTTCTTCGAGCGCTTTCGCCACATCGGGAGCGTTCGCTTTGCGCGCGGCTTCCGCGGCTTCTTCGAGTGACTTCTGCGCGCGTTCTCGATCCTGTTGCTCGAGCTTGTTCGCGAGCTTCTCCATCTCGTCGTCGAACTGCACCAGATCTCGATCGCCAAGCGCTTTCGCGGCATCTTTCATGTCGGGGTTTTCCCCGAGTTTGCCCAGCGCAGACTCCAACCCGGCGCGTTGTTCACCGTCCCCGAGCGACAAACGTTCGGCGGTGATGGCATCTTTGAGTTTGGAAATTTCGGCTTGGGCTTCGCGTTTTTCCATTCCTTCGCGAAGTTTTTCTCGGAGCTTTTTGGCGTCTTCCGCGAGTTTGTCCAGACGCTTGCGTTGGGCTTCATCGCGTGCATCGGCGTTGGCGAGGTCGATGATTTTTTCGAGCCCTTTGATGTCCGCGAGTTTGACTTGTTCCGCGCCTGGTGGCGGTGGAGGCGCGGCTGGCGCGGGAGGAAGCGGGAGCAAACTCAAGTAGGCGATTGCGGCCAAACCTGCAGGAATGGCCAAGTGCCACGGACGAACCCAGGACACGCGAGCATCGCCCGGAGCCGCTTTTGCGAGCACTTCCGTCGCATGCGTGATCACGACTGCGCGTGCGGGATCATCGGCCTGCGAATCGCGACGTTGCAGATCGACCGCCGTCGAAATGCTTTCTTTTCCGCCCAAACGTCCATCGAGGTACAACGCGACTTCGCCGTCGTTCCAGCGTTTACGCCGCGCAACGAGCGCGCCGATCGCGGCACCCAAAGCGCCTCCTGCGGCTGTCCAAGGACGCAAAGCTCCATGCCGCGTTTGCCATGCCGCGGCACTCGCGGCTGTTCCGAGAACGAGCCCGAGAGCGGCGCCGGTCAGCACTCGTTCCAACGCGAGACGCCGACGAACCCGTCCGGAAAAACGGCGAAAAATGTCGCGAAATGAGCCTTCGACTGACGACGAACTAGGCTTGGCCATCGTGGTCTTCTTTGTACTCGCAGCGCGGCGCGGACGCTACCGGGTTGCCCTTGGATCGAACCGTCGACTTTTGCTGACCAAACAACGCATCGAGTCGTCCATGCCCGTGGTAGGCTCGCTCCGCGTCTTCGGCATCTGTGCTGGCGAGCGATGGAAACACTTGGCGGAATTCCCAACCCTGCGGATGCCTCGACCGATCACGGCGTGATTTGGGGACGCCCTGATGAATTCGTCGAAGTTGCCCTTGCCGCAGGACGTCACATTCAAGCGTCGCTGCCCATGGTTGGCCGCACCGAAGAGCTGCGTACGCTCGAAGAATTCATAGGCGTTCCAGCTTCGACGCGCGTTGTCATCCTTTCCGGTCGCGCCGGCATAGGCAAAACGACGCTGCTCGTGGCGTTGGCGGAAAGGTGTGCCCAACAAGCCACCAGTCGTGTCGTTCGCTTCGTTCTCGACGCGCCGTCGTCCGCTTCGGCGCAACCTCTACGTGTGCCTCGAGGTCCTTGCGTCATCGTCATCGACGATGCGCATCGTCGATCCTGCACAGCGACGTTGCTGCATGCCGCGAAAGATCGACCCGACGTGGCGTTTGTCTTGCTCACACGGCCCGGAGGTTTGTCTCGCCTGTTGGCTCAAACCATTTCCATGTCTTTACGCCGGGACGAACTTCACGTTTTGCCTGAGCTTGCGCCACTTTTGCCGGCAGATGCGGAGCGTGTGGCTCGCGCGGCGCTCGAAGAAGAGTTTGTCGTGTACGCCGATCCGCTGGCGGCTGTAAGCGAGGGCCATTCGCAACTCATCGCGATTGCCGGGCGGCTTCTGCGTGAAGCCGCGTTGCATCCAGTCGCGCTCGAACAGGCACACGAGTTTGGTGCGCGGGTGCTTGCACGTGCGTATGAGACCGTGATCATTCGCACGTCATCCACGGCCGATCAGAAGCTTGTGGGTGGTGTGTTTGGACAAATCACCGACATGCTCGGGCTCGTCGCGACGTTGGCGCCCGTGCGTACTTCGGATGAACGTTTCTTGCAGGGTGCGGGTGAGCTTCTCGGATGTCGTCGGCGAGATGTCGTGTCTGCGCTGCGTGCGCTCGAGAGTGTGGGCATCCTGGAGCGTTCGCATGCAGGTGTGCGTGTCGTGCCGACCGCGTTGGCTGATCACGCGATGCAGAGATTGCTCACGGCGCCGTTGCCGTTGTCGGGTCCGCTGGCGCAGCGCGTGCGCAAGATCGTGGAGCATTTGGGCACCTACGCGCTCGTCCCGTTGTTTCGAAACGCGAGTGAACTGGACGGCGTATCGGTCATGACAAACGGTGCCGAGCGGTTTGTCGAGGAACTTTTTGCGGCGGTACGCATCGAATTGGAAAATGCTTCGACGTTGGATCGTTGTCGGATTCTCTCCGCGTTACGTGATGTTTGCCATGACCAACCCGCAGGTATGTTGTCGTTGGCACGTTTTGCGTTGCATTTGCCATTTTCCGAAGATGCCGAACCCAAGTCGCGTGTGTTCTTGTCCGAAACATCAGTGACGAATGAGTTGCCCCGTCTTTTGCAGCGGATTGCCTTGCATTCCGAGCAATTACCGGCGGCCGTGGATTTCCTGTGGGAACTTGGCCGTGGTGACGTGCGATTGCAGAGTTCTCACGCGGATCATCCCATGCGCATTTTGCGGGATTTGGCGTCCAAGCAATTTGCGTTTCCCGAAGGGTTTCACGAAGCATTGCTCGATGCCGTCGAGCGATGGCACGCTGCTGCCGGCGCGTACGAACATCAGCATTCGCCGCTTGATGTGCTCGAGACATTTCTTGCAGATTCGGTGACAGGCATTGACGAAGAAGATTTGTCCGAGCGGCGTATTCATCTCCGCAAGCGAGCGCTGGAAATTCTGAGTCGAGCGGCGGCATCGAACAATCGACGTGCTGCAGTGACGGCGGTGCGGGAGCTTGGAAATGTTCTCGCGGATGCCACGACGTTATCGGAGATGCGTTTTTCCGAGGCACCTTGGCGGGATCAAGAGCGACTGGATGTGCTGCACGCATTAAGCGAAGCCGCGAATGCCAGTGCGGATTCTTTGGTTCATTTCGCGATTGCGGATGTATTGCGAGTAACTGGCTATCGCACGACCAACGACAGGCTTCGTGTCGCTGTGGAATTGGTATTGACTGCGGTGCCGGAATCGTCAGACCGGCGTTTATATGAAGCGTTGACGGCGAGGCCCCATCCTCAGCGTCGCGCAGGCGAATCCGAATTGCCGCCTTCGTCAACGCTTGCTCCCGAGGCTCGCGGAGGGGAACCTCGCGGTGCGGAGAGTTCACGTGTCGTGGTCGACGAAGTCATGGAACGGGGCGATGATGCAGCGATTTTCGTGCAGCGTGTGGCCGAAGCCATGGATGTCTTGGCCGTCGCGGGAAAGTCGGGGTCTCCGCGGATTCTGTTGCAAGTATTGTCCCTGAAAAACCCCACATTTGCCGCAACGGTTTGTCAAGCCATCGTTGGGGTTGCCGATGGTCCCTTGGGCCCACACGTTGCCGCGTTGTTGCACACGTTGCGTGAAGCGTCGCCCGATCAGGCTGGCGAGATCATTCGCGATATTGTGCAAAGCGGTCATGCTACGCTTTGCGCGTCATTGGCCCAAGCATTTCCGCGATGGGTCGAGCGGCCTCGGTTGGGTGATCAGGAAGCATTGCGCCAATTGTTGGCACATCGTGATGGGTTTGTCCGTCGAGCAGCGCTCGGGGCATTACGCACATTGGCCAAAACAGCGCCGCAAGATGCGGTGGCGTTGGCGCTCGATGTCGACCTTTCTGAAGGATCCGAAGCGGTCGAGACGCTGTTTGGCGCGCTCGATGCCGGAAAACTTTTGACCGGCGATGCCCTTTCCATCGAAGACATCGTCGTCTTTTTATCGAAACTTTCGGCGGCACCGAATCTCGAAGGAATTTCCACGATTCGATTTTTGCATTTCGCGGGAAAACGTTTGCCCGAAGAAACCGCGTTGATGCTCATTGAACGAGTTGAACGTTTGGCCAATCCTGATTCGGCATCGCTCGAAGACTTCGTCGCCTTGCCGCCGGAAGGTTTGTCGTCGATGTTGGCGCGGCTTCCCGAATCTCCCGAATGGCCGGCGATTTTGCGGCGAATTCGTAATCTCGCGCGTTTGCGCCCTCATCAGGTGCGGGCGCGAGCGGCACGCTTGTTTCGAGCAGCATCGAGACGATTTTCATCTGCCGCGCTTGAAATTTTGACGGAATGGTTGTCCGCGGGTCGAGCGGAAGAATTCGAAGGAATGGCAATTTTGTTGGAAGATGCTCCAGCAGCCGTCTTTTTTACCCACGCTCATCTCATCGCCACATTGCTCCGAAATTGTCACGCATTATCGAATGAATTGTATGATTCTGTGTTTCAAATGCTCTTGCCCGTCGCCATGGGAAAAAGTCGCGGTCCTACGACCGGTGCGCACATGAGCGACACCGCGCTGCGCACGCAAGCTCGCGAAGCTGCGGCGAAACTTCCCCCACGTTCGCCCGAACGCCGATTTTACGAAACGATCGTCAAGGAAACCGAATCGATCATTGCGGAAGATAACGACGACGAATTGGATGACCTTTTCGATTTGTAGACAATCGCTCGGACTCCCGACGATGTGCGGCAAATCCGTTACGCAAGTGCACCAGAAGCTCGCCGCGTTGCGTCAGAAGTGCTTTTTTTGTTCGAGTGATGTTGCATGACGTGTCTTCGTGGTAATGTCCGCGCGCCATGCGAAAAACCAGCCTCGACACCGTTCTTCGTATAAAGTCCCGACATCGCGTAGGTCAAATTGCTCGCTTGACGACCGCCATTGCTGAACAAGGTGGTCTTCTGGGCGATATCACCACATTGCGTGGCGGCGAAACCGATTCATTACGCGAAGTCACCATTGAAACGGAAGACGAGGCGCATCGTGATCGAGTGATCGAAGCGGTGCGCAAAGTCGACGGCGTGGAAGTGCTCGACACCATCGACCGCGTATTCGATTTGCATCGTGGAGGCAAACTGCATTCGACAAGCCGCATGGAGCTCCGACATCAGCGGGATTTGCGGTATATTTACACGCCCGGTGTGGCGCGGGTCGCGCGAGCGATTGAACGTGAGCCGGAACGTGCGCGCCACTTGACGGGCATTGGCAATTCGGTGGGCATTTTTACGAACGGCACGCGAGTTCTCGGCCTTGGCAATGTTGGGCCTTTGGCGTCTTTGCCAGTCATGGAAGGCAAGGCCGTTCTTTATGACAAATTCGTGGGAATCAGCGCAACGCCCATTTTGGTCGATACGCTCGATGTCAAAGAGTTCGTCGATACCGTGGAGCGTTTGTCATTGACGTTCGGTGGGATTCATCTCGAAGACATCCGTATCCCGGATTGTTATCGCATTGAAGAAACCCTGATCGAGCGACTCGAAAAACCGGTAATGCACGATGACCAGCACGGTACGGCGACGGTTGCTTTGGCCGCCTTGCTCAATGCTTGCAAAATGACGGGCGTATCCATCGAAAAAGCCCGCGTGGGGCAAATTGGCCTTGGAGCTGCGGGAAGCGCCATTGCCCGCCTCATGATGACTTATGGTGCGCGCGACGTTTTGGTGCACGACCGGTCGGAAGAATCGATGAAATGGCTAGAAAAATTCGGCGCGCGCCCTGTGGACCTTTTTACGTTGATGAAGGAAGCCGACATCGTCATTGCGGCGACGGGCAAACCGGGTCTGATTGATCCAAAATGGATTCGCCCCGGACAAGTCATTTTTCCGTTATCGAATCCCGATCCGGAAATTGAACCGACCGATGCCAAAGCTGCCGGGGCTGCATTCTGTTCCGATGGCCGAAGTATCAACAACGCCTTGGCATTTCCCGGGCTTTTCCGAGCTGCGTTGGCGGTCGAGAGCCGCGCGATTACGCCTGGAATGCGTATTGCCGCCGCTCGGGCCATTGCTTCATGTGCCGAACCCGGTGAAGTGGTGCCGTCTCCGCTCTTGCGCAACGTTCACGATGCTGTCGTCGCCGCGGTCAGTGACGCTGCTCGCGCCGAAGGTTTGGAAGGTACGGCACGGCTCACGCGAAAAACAACCTAACGTTTGGGCAACGCAGTTATGGCGCTGATCGAAGTTTCGCGAACAGAATACACAAGCGTCTTCATGGACCCCAAAGGTCCGCTCGTTCGCTCTGTTCGTTCCGACATACCATTTCCGACGCTCGAGGCATTGGAGCAAAGCGTGGCCAATACGGCTCGCGTGTATGACGAGCTTGGGCGGGCAAACCGCGTTTTGCTCAGCGACATACGCGCGATTTCGGGGCGAAACGACGAAGTGTTCGAAGAGCGAATGAAAAAGATGCGGCCGAAACTCTACAGTGGATTCCGTCGCGTCGGGATGCTCGTTCGCAGCTCGGTCGGCGCGCTTCAGATTCGCCGCATGATTCAAGAAGATGGTATTGCTCGAATGGTGGCGACAGACGAAGCAGCGCTTTTGGAATATTTGTTGAATGAATGAATGGTTCTGGTTGGTAGAACCATTTCACTCGTATCCCGTGATCGCCACGACGACGACCGACTCCGGCTGCACGCGGTAAATCAAGCGTCTATCACCCACATGCAATGATACGTGGTCGTCTTTGAATCCGTGTAATGCTTCCGCCCCGCGAGGCAGCGGATCGAAGGCCAAGGCGTCAATTTCAACGCTCACTTCTTCTCGAACCAGCGTATCGAGTTTGACCAAGTCATTTTCGGCATGGTCCAAGATCGACAAGTGCCGCACGTCGCGCCCTCGCGACCGCCGACTCATACGCGCCGACTCGCCTCGCCAGGCTTTCGGATCACGCGGCCCTTGTTCTGCCCACGCTTTCGTTACGGCTTCGTGGTCAATGCGCTGCTCGAGTTCATCGATGACCCGGGCCATCAAATCCGCAGGCACCAGCTGATCTCCTCGTTTGAGGCGCGACGCGAGGGCCTGCAAGACGATGGTTTGTCGTGCTCGAACCTCGGCTTCCGTTTCTGTGGGTGCGTGAGTCATCGAGCGCATGATAACATCCTTCCATCCGCGGGTGGCAGGACGATCGACGCCAAAAAATTTACTTCCGTGAAGCGTCCGTGATACCCTTCGATTGTGCGTATTTCCCTGATGATTCTCGCGCTCGGGGCGCTTTTCATTCGCCCCACCGTCGTGTTGGCCGATCCGTCGCTTGCCGAAGTTTCGCCGGTCCAGACCGAAACGGAACGTCGCTGGTGCGCACCGGAGCTTCAGGTATTGCCGAATGAGGTCTGCGCTTATGTTCCCGATGTTCCGACATCGGGGCCGAAGACGCTCATCATTCATTTGCATGGCGTCATTGCACCCGACTCGACGTCGCAATGGAACCAGCAACGAGCAGCAGCCAAAGTGGGCGCTTCGTATGGTTTTACCGTGATCATGCCGCGGGGACGAAAAGGAATTGGTCCAACGTCGCTCGAACATTGGTGGGCATGGCCGACGAACATCGATACGCGGGCGAAGTTCGAGAAATCGCTGGTCGCCGAATGGCTTGGAGCAAAAGACACCCTCGAAAAACAAGTGGGCAAACCATTTGAACGGACGTATGTTTTCGGGTTTTCCAATGGAGCATATTATGCGACGTCGTTGGCGATGCGGGATGTCGTAGCCGTCGATGGGTATGCTTTGTTTGCTGGTGGCAGTGGCGCGCCGTACCACGAACATGACAGACGTAAAACAAAGAATCGTGTACCCATTGCGGTTGCGTGGGGTGAAGCCGACCCATCTCACGAAAAGCAGGAAGACTTGGTGAAGCTACTCGGCCGATTGCATTGGCCGTCCATATCACTTCGGCATGCGCACACGGGACATGCGATGACCGAGTTGCAAGTGGCTGAAGCTATTGGGTATCTCGGGGCGCAGAATCGATAACGACGCGGGTTCATTGCGCCAAACGCGTGGCGCGAGGTACGACTTTGGTTTGAACTTCGTCGAGGAAATGGCGTAATCCGGATTCGGAGCCCATTTCACGAAGTTTGTCGAGAGGGAGCGTCAAACAACGTAAACGACGTTCTCGATTTTCGCCGATCAATTCGCCAAGAATACGTTTGGGGTTTTTCTTGGCGCCATCGCTTGTGGCTTGGGCGCGGTGGGCGTGGCGTGGCCCGTGGTACCCCACATTCAAAAACTTTGTCCACTTTTTTACCCTCACGCCGGCACGCGTGTCTCACGCGCATGCGAAACACATCTTTTCCGATTCCCGCAGCTTTTGGCGCTCTGGCGTTCATTGCGGTCGCGTGCGGCCCTGGCAACGTCAAGAATGACCCGAACAATCCCCAAAATCAGGTAACCAACGTCCTCGACCCAACGTGTGGCGTCGAAACGAAAGTCGAGACGACACCGACATACGCCGAGGTCGTCGCGCCGATCATGATGAAAAATTGCGCCCAATGTCATCGTGGTGGTGGCATTGCACCATTTCCGCTGCTCACGTACGAAGAAGTCAAACCGCTCGCGGGCCTGATTGCCGAGCGCACGACTGCGCGTGAAATGCCGCCGTACAATCCGAACAATTGCGGTCATTGCAATACCTTCCAGGATGCCAAGTGGCTCACGTCCGAAGAAATTGCCATCATTTCGGCTTGGGCGGAAGCTGGCGCTCCTTCGGGCGATCTGGCCAAAGCACCCATGCCTCCGGCGCCGCCAACGGGTTTGACCGAGGCCAACGGCACGTGGGATATGGGCGTTTCTTACACGCCAAACGCGAAAGTAACCGATGATTATCGTTGCTTCCTGGTCGATCCCAAAGTGGCGACGGATCAATTCATTACCGGATACGAAGTCGTGCCGGGTGATCCCCGCGTCGTCCATCACGTGATTGCATATACGCTCGAAACGGATGCAGCGCAAACACAAGCCGAAGCATTGGATGCCCAGGATGCCGGCC
This sequence comes from Polyangium sp. (in: bacteria), assembly GCA_044221885.1. Classification (GTDB taxonomy): domain Bacteria; phylum Myxococcota_A; class Polyangia; order Polyangiales; family Polyangiaceae; genus Polyangium. The sequence continues at coordinate 7,182 of JBGAOI010000050.1, read as the reverse complement.
CCGGATATACTTGTTATGGCGGTCCTGGCGTCAATAGCCGATTCACCATTGGTTGGGCGCCCGGCGGAGGTCCCACGCGTTTGCCCACGGATACAGGGTTGCGCGTGCCCGGCAATCGGAAGATTGTCGTGCAAATCCATTACAACCTACTCGGCGGGTCATTCCCGGACCAAACCAGCATCAAAGTCAATCTTTCGCCGACGGTCAAAAAAGAAGCATTCATCGAAAAAACGTCGGTGAATGGTTTGAGCATTCCGCCAGGCCAAGCATTGTTCGAGCAATCCAACGAAACGCAAGTGCCCCAGAATGCGGGCGTCGTGACCGTCTGGGGCGTCGCACCACACATGCATCAAACCGGAAAAACCATGAAGGTTACGTCGCAAACCAACGGACAAACCCAATGTTTGCTCGACGTGGGCAATTGGGACTTCCATTGGCAATCGTTCAACATGTACGAAAAACCGCTGACCGTGAATGCTGGCGATATGGTCAAAATTACGTGCGGTTATGATACGACCGGACGAAGTGCCGTGACGACTTCGGGCGAAGGCACCGAAAACGAAATGTGCATCGCGTTCTTCTACATCACCCGCTGAGAAATTCGCGCCAAAAACGTGAGTTCCCGCCCGACCTCTGCTACATACGGATGCGATGTCGTCCGAGCCTTCATCTTCCGAACAGAAAAATCGTCCAGCCAAACTGCCTCCGGGTCGACGCGCCATGCGTGTGGTCGGACGAACCCTGGCCGCGCTTGTTGTTTTGCTGCTGATTTGGACCGGTGCACAAGTCGCGTTGCGCCGTCCCAAACCAAATATGCTTTATAGCGAAGCAGACTTTGCCAAATTGCCACCACCCGAGGAAAACGGCTGGGAAGTGCTCAAGGTCGGGACAACTTCTTTGGGCGAGCTCAAACGGCCCGATAAAGAAATTACGGAAATTTGCGACGGAAAGGCCACTTTTACCGATCGCTGGGTGCGTGCTGAAAGTCGTGCCACGAAATTCGCAGAAATTGCAGCGGACGAGAAAACGAAAGCATGGATCGCATTGGCCGAGAAAGCTGGCCATCATGCGCGATATGCGGATGCATGCCCGATCGAATTCGAGCCGAAGTGCCCGAGGCCTCTGCAATTGCTGATTTTGCATCAGGTGCACGAAGCGGTCGTTTTGCACGACGCACTTGAGCAGCGATGGGATCAGGCATTTTCTCGGACGAAGGAATTGTTGCGCGTGGATCTCGAGTTCCTCCCTTCGGCGCGTTCGACATTTACGGTGTCGGTTGCTCGGGCTCATGTGCACCGCTCGTTGACGCTCATTTCTGTTTTGCTGGACGGCGTCGACGCTGCGACGAAACAAAACAAGGGTCCCGAAGCGGCTAAAGTGATGCAATGGGCAAAAGAGATTGCGCCGCTGATCAAGGGGATTCGCGAAGAAGACTTGTCTCCAATGCGCGCAGTCATTGCCGAATACGTGTTTTCCGCCTACGCCATCGAACACATTATGGACTTTCCGGAAGGTCGATTTACGAAAAGCGGCCGCTTCTATTACGATCTCGGCCACACGCTCGAAATGCTGAATGATAGGTTTACAGCGTACGCGGCATTTGCGCAACGTAATGGCACGGGTGATCCGCCGGCATTTTCGCAAAGCCGTTTGCGATATTTACGTAATCCCATTGGCCATTTGGTGCTCGATGCCACTTCGGCGCAACTTGGCACGTTGATTCCGACGATGATCAAGGACCGCGATGCATTGCTCGCGGATCGCAAAGTGTTGTACGAGCGGCTCAACGTCCACTTGACGGCGCAATGACACGCAGGTGCCAGCCGGCTCGATTGTAATCGCCAGAGGAACGAAGCGTCTATTTCTTGGCGGTCGATGCCATTGGACGAGCATATCGTCGCATGGCGGCGCGAGGCAAGGCATTGCGAAGAATTGCTTGCGCATACGCTCGAAATCGGTCATGAAATGGACCTCGTGCATAGCGATCGACACGTGAATGTGTCGCTTCGTGCACGTTGCTTCTGGCCTTGTCTTGAATTTACGGGAGATAGAGAATGAAACGAACGCTTGTGGCTTCGGTGCTCGGGTCGCTGGTTTGCGCTTCCTTGGTTGCAGGGTGCGAAAATGAAGATCTCAATAAAACCGCGGGTCAAGGCGGCGGGGGATTGATTGGATCTTCGAGTTCTTCGGGTATGGCGGGTAATGGCGGTGGTGGTGGAATGGGCATGGCCAAGTCCTTCGTGCGCATTCATTATCGATTGCAGGACGGAGGAGATCCAAAAACGTGGGGTGTGCATTTCTGGGGCGCGGGTTCAACATCGCCGATGTGGGGAACTCCGCAGCTTTTTGATAAAACGGATGATTTCGGGGCATACACGGATGTGCTCGTTTCGGTCGCCGATGAGTGGCTCGGTGTGTTGCCCGTGCAATGCGACAATGGCAATTGCAAAAAGGACGTGGAGACGAGCGTTCGATTTGCGGATCTCACGGTGAACGCCATGGATCCGAGCATTGCGGAATGCTGGATTACGCAGGGACAGGCCATTTCCTTAACGCCGCCCGAGGCATCGGGACCGGCTTATAAGATTTCGCGCCCGAAAGATTTCATCGATTTCGGTGATGGCAGCGTTCGGATGATGTTTCGTGTCGCGCCAGGTTCGTCGGGTACAGTGGAATATGGCCCGGCCCCGAACATGCTCACCATGCAAGCGACATGGAAACCAACCGACGATATCAACAAAGATGGCTTGAGCCTGACTGGGTTGACTACGGGGTCGAAACTCTATTACCGAATCTCGTCGTCTCTCGATGTGAACGGACAAACGCTGACGGATCAATCGGCTGTGCTCGATTTGACGCCCATTGCGTATACGCCCGTGAAAGATTCGGCGGATTGGGCGTCGTGGGGAGCGAATGAAGTCATGTATCAGCTCCTCGTGCGCACGTTTGCGGATGGAGGATCAACAAAAGCGGTTGCGAACTCGGCAACGGAAAGCGGCATTGATGAATCCACCAAGGACGGCGTCGGGGATCTCGTGGGCTTGCGTAAAGCATTGCCCTACCTCAAGGATCTCGGAGCAGATGCGATTTGGATGACGCCGGTCTTCAAATCCAAGAGTTATCACGGATATGACACGACCGACTTTTACGATATCGACCCGTCTGTCGGGACGACCAAGGATTTCGTCGATTTGACCGCGGCAGCGCATGCGGCGGGGATCAAAATCATCTTGGACCTCGTCGAAAATCACGTCGCCGATGTCAATCCCTGGTTCATCGCTGGTTCGGACCCGAAACATCCCGATTACGCCAAGTATCGGGATTGGTTTGTCTGGTCCGATCAATACACGAACATGCTGACGGACAAACACCCGTGGGATGGTTCGGCCTTGATTTGGGCGTGCAAGAACTATCAATGTTACCACGAAATTTTCAGCTCGACGATGCCTGAGCTGAATTTCCGCAATCCTGAAGTACGGGCGGAAATGAAAAAGATCGCCGAGCATTGGGTTTCGCTCGGTGCCGATGGGTATCGATTGGATGCATCGAAGCACATCGATCAATTCGACGACAACAATGCCATTGCCACTGACAAACACGGTACACACGTGTGGTGGAAGGAATTCAATTCATACGTCAAGAAAACCATTGTGCGTCCGATGGGATCGGCGCAAGTCATCTTGGCGGGCGAAAATCGTTGGGATGATCCAGCGTCGTACGGCAGCATGATTCCTTATAGCGGCGACATGGATTCGCAGTTCGATTTTCCATTCCGCAGCATCGTGGGCGCTTTCATCAGCGGACAAACGGGATCGGCGGCTGATTTCGTCGGTTATGCAAACAAGCTGCAAGCCGATTTGCCGGCTCCAGGTCTTGGAGGTAATCCGAATCATTTCTTCGAACGATTCCTGTCGAACCACGACCTCGAACGACCCGCGACGCAATTCGAATCCGCTGGCGCTGCGCTCGATGCGAAGCTGAAACAAGCGGCGACCATCGTCCTTTCAATGCCCGGCATGCCGGTCATTTATTACGGCGAAGAATTCGGCAAGAAAGGCAAACGTGACAAATATACAGGGATGGAATCGTGGGACCGAGACGAATTCATTCGTGAACCCATGAGTTGGTTCGAATCCAATGTGTTCGTTGGCGACAAGATGTCTGGCTGGAACATCGATTTTGCCAAGACGAACCAAACAAACGCCGCTTTGGCTCTCGACTACGGCATTGCCGTGTCACCCAATCCGGATTATCCGTTCATCAAATTCATGTCGGAAGCCGAGCCGGCATCGTGGGCTGCGCAAAAGGGCAATCCAACGAGTCTGTTGCAACATTACAAGAAGCTCGTGGGAATTCGCAAAGCGCATTCGGCTTTGACGGACCTTACCGCAACACGGATTGTCGCGACAGACAATGCGGACACGTACCAATACACTGTCGAGAATGCGAAGGAGAAACTCACCGTGGTGCTCAATCGCAAATCCACGAGCGCCATGTTTACCGCGGCGGCAAGTTCGTCGGATCTCATTTCCGGCGAAGTCGGCACGGTCTTCAACTTACCTGCGTACGGGTCGCTCATCTTGCAGGCCAACTGAAGCTCCAACGCTTTGTGCTCAAAACAATGAGCATGCCTCGTATCCGGATCGGTTGGGCGAATCTTTTCCCCAGATCTGCCGACTTCAATACCTGCCAGGCCGATCCGGTGCGTCTGTCAGTGATCCGTATGGACACCAAAGATATCGCCGCATGACAAGTTTGACGTCCAAGGAAATCGCGCAAGTTCGGGTGACGCGGCGGGTTTCCCTCGTCGGCGTAGGTACTGGCTATGAATTGTGACGCGATCGCCAAGACGTCATTGGAAATCTCGTCGACTTGGGCCAAACTCCGCGCCCGATGCAAGCCCCGAATACACTTTTGCTAGGCGCGCTCTTCGTCGCTTCGTGTTCGACGCCAACGGTTCAACCACCCGCAAATTGTCCACCTTGTCCGGCGTGTGCGACGACCGCATCGGCGGCTCCGGCGAATGCAAGCGCGAGTGTTGCTCCGGCCAAACCAGCATCGGACAAACCCAGCGTGGCGACGGATCCGATCGTGGACAAACTTCAGGCGCTTGCCCTTGCAGACTCGCATGCGTACGACTTGGTCAAGTCCCTCGTGGATGAGGTGGGGCCACGGATGTCGGGATCGCCTGGCGACAAGGCTGCGGTTGCTTGGGGTTTGCGGACGATGAAAGAGATTGGACTGACGAACGTGCGTGCGGAAAAAGTCATGGTTCCGCATTGGGAGCGCGGAGTCGAGCGGGGGCGAATCGTCGCGCCTGTGGCGCAGACGCTGATGTTGACGGCGCTTGGAGGCAGTGTGCCGACGCCGGCCAAGGGTCTCGAGGCCGAGGTGGTGATGGTTGATTCGCTCGACGCGCTCAAGAAATTGGACGATGCGCAGGTAAAAGGTAAAATCGTGTTTTTCGCGACGCACATGGAGCGATCCCACACGGGTCATGATTATGCGCGTGTTGGGCCGGTTCGTGCGGAAGGGGCGATGGCCGCATCGAAAAAAGGCGCCGTCGCAATGGTTCTTCGTTCGGTGGGTACGGATCACGATCGATTTCCGCATACGGGAGCATTCAAACACGACAAAGCTGTTCCAGAAATTCCTGCGGCGGCGCTTTCGGTCCCCGACGCCGACATGCTCGAGCGATTGGTTGCGTCAGGAAAACCGGTACGCGTTTCTTTGTCGCTCGAGAGCAAAACATTTCCGGATGCCGAGAGTGCTAACGTTGTTGGTGAAATAACCGGCCGAGAAAAACCCGACGAAATCGTCTTGATGGGAGCGCATCTCGATTCTTGGGACGCCGGCGTCGGGGCGCTCGATGACGGTGCAGGATGTGGCGCTATTCTCGATGCAGCACGATTGATACTGAGTTTGCCCAGTCGACCGAGACGAACCATTCGGGTTGTGCTTTTTGCAAACGAAGAAAATGGGTTGCGTGGCGCGAAGCAATATGCCGCCGACCATGCGGCGGAAGTGCCGAAACATCAATTGGCATTCGAGCTGGATTTGGGCTCGGGCCGCGTTCATACGACAAGGTTATTGCGTGGAGATGATTCTTCTGCTGCGTACACGCGCATTACGGAATTGCTTGCGCCCCTCGGCATTGCTTTCGCGACGGAGCCGGCTATGGGTGGAGCGGATACGATACCGCTGCGGGCGTTGGGCGTGCCCATTGCTGATTTGCATCAGGATGCGTCGAAGTATTTTGATATTCATCACACAGCCAACGATACATTGGCGCAGGTTTCGAAAACGGACCTCGCGCAAGTTGTCGCCGCAGCAACGACCCTTGCTTGGGCTTCGGCGGAAGCGCCGGAAACTTTCGGTCGTGTGCCCCAGGAAAAACGGGAACGCAAGCGATGATGTGGCAATGTAACCTTGTCCTCATGCTTGGCGTTTCGTTCATCGCTTGTCAGCGCTCGACAACGAACGACGTTCCCAAGGACCGAGCGTCTCCGCTTCCAAGTTCTTCCGCGCCAAACGAATTACCACGCGAGGCTGGGCCGTTGGAGGTTGTCGATTCAGGAGTCGTCGAGGATGCCAGTGCACCCGAGCAAGACGCGGCGCCGCTTGTGGAACCAGAGGGCCCTTGTCCTTCGGATATGGCGTATTTGCCCGCTGGAACGTTCAAACTTGGTGAGACTGGTCGACGCGCGAAGATTTCCGCGTTTTGCATTGACAAACGCGAAGTCACGGTCTCGAAATACGCGCAATGCGTGAAGGAAAAATCGTGTTCGCCCCGATGTATCGAAGAAAATCGATGCAGTGCCGTTCCTGTTGATACCGAATGGGGGGACACGGAAGAGGATCAGAAAGCAAGTCGACGTTGCAATGGTGGAATTCCCGGGCGCGAAGAACATCCGGTTAATTGCATTAGTTACGACGAAGCTACGGCCTATTGCACTGCGTATGGCAAACGGCTTCCCAAAGAAGAAGAATGGGAATGGGCGGTGCGTGGAGGGGCGAAGGCCATGCGTTATCCCTGGGGCATTCTCGACGCGCATGGCGAAGAGTTATGCTGGGCCAAACCGCACAAAGGCAGGCCGTTCAAACGCGCGAATACATGCGAGGTCGGTTCACATCCGCTCGATACGACGCCCGAAGGTGTACAAGACATGGCGGGTAATGTAT
>JBGAOI010000509.1:0-5806 GCA_044221885.1 Polyangium sp. (in: bacteria) | reverse complement strand
AATGACTCGATGAGCGCGTTATCGAACTTGCGCGCCAGGTGATGCGTGTTGATCACGAGATGATCAACGCCACCTTGTGCAAGCCGTTCGACGATGTGGGCAAGAGCTGGCCGATCGCCGACCCAGACAAGTGGTTTGGGGACTTCGTTCGTCAAAGGTCGCAACCGAGTCCCCAACCCGGCGCATAAAATCATCGCGTTCGTCATGGTCGAATAGGCGCTACTTTCGCGGAAAAATGGCCCTTGGGCCAAGCTGCGTGCTACCCGTTCGACGTGCAAACATTCGCTCGCTTTTCGTCCGCCGCGTTGATCGCTGTGTTCGTCCCTGTCACGAGCGGCGTGCTTGCTGTCGCTTGTGGAAGCGAACCCGTTGGCGTTGAAGAGTGTCGTCGGATCGAGTCTGCAAGATGCACAGCGTCAACCGCGTGTGCTGACGTGACGGAGGCGGAAGCGACGTATTGCGTGTCGTTTTACCGCGACCAATGTCTGCATGGTTTCGTGAACAAAGCGGCCGACTATTCCGATGCGACAATCACGGCGTGCGTGAGCGCGATTCAGGCCGTTGAAGCATGCGCCCGCACGGGCGTCATGAACATGGCTGGGTGCTCGTCAGCAACGCTCGTTGCGGGTGTGGATCCAGCGACCACGCTTCTCTGCACGATCATCAAACGCACGCCTGAAGTCCTAACAGCGTGTGCGTTTCTTACGCCAAACCCTGCGGCGAGTTCATCGAGTTCATCCTCGAGTTCGTCGGCAAGCTCGAGCTCTGGCTCCGATGTCGATGCAGGCGCTGATGGCGGTGATGGCGGCTGAGAGGCTCAGTCCGCAGGCGCGTCGGCAGGAGCATCAGGCGGCGGGCCCCCATCCATCAGGGGCATGACTGGCGGAGGACATCCCGCTTCGAAGTATTCGGTCAACGGATCTTGTCCCGGCGGACAGTCCGTCTGCCCATCGAATGTTGGTCCAACACCACCAAGCTGGGCCGTAGCAGTCTCAAATCCAAGCGCCATCGAGATGGCATCACAACGCTTGTTTGGAGATGGCGGACCAACCTGAATATCTCCGCCGCGACAAATCGCATCGCGCGTTGCGAGCCAATACGGATTGCCCATGGTGCAGAACGGTGAGCCGTTGTGATCGCGGAACTGCGTCACCATCCTGAAGAGATTTTCTTCGGAAACCCGGCCAGCCATGAGCCCGTTTCTCAGGACGTACGCCGTGCCGTAAGGATCGATATCGGCCATGACGACACCGTTGGAGATGGTGATCGCAAGTCGTGTAAGGCCGTTTGTCACGAGCAACTCGCTTTCTTGCAATGCAAAGACGAGCTTGCCGTTTGTCACGTACGCGTCGTTGTCGAAAAACACGGGCGTGTCGGTCGGCGCGTTGGGATCCTTCACGGCCGACGGGGAAATAGCCCATGTATCTTGGCCATTCCAAACCGGGGGCATCGGCGCTTGGCCATCGGGCAACCCACCGTCCACATACAGCGTGTTGCTCGGATACCACTCGACGCGAACCTTTTCGTCGTTCGGCAAGCCGTTGTACCCGGTCACGTGAAAAAGAATCGTCCACCGACCGAGTTCCGCGAAGCTGCTGTACAGCGCGCCAAGTGAGTCCGCTTTGGGATCAAGACCCAGGACGAACTCGATCAGATTGAAGAACTGCGTGAGTTGATTGTCTCGACCACCCGGTAGATCGCAGGAGAGATCCTTGTCTTGATCGGAACGCGGAACGCACGACACCGGTTCGCCTTCACAACTGCAAAAACGGTCGAGATCGAGCCCGAGCGGTCCGCCGTTGGCATCGAATTTCATGCGGAGAACACGAATCGCCGCGGTAAATTCATCACCCGTTGCAACAGTAGGTTTGGGCCAAGCTTCCCCAAGTGAGTCGGGCGCCGGAGGGTTTGGCACGCTCGCACGAACGCAGCCGTCTGGCCCAGCGTCCGAAGGTGCTTCGACTTTTTCAAACGTGCCGAGAGCGCAACTCGCGCCGAGAATTCCCAGCGGCACGATCGTCATCAATCCTATGAACCAAGCACGCACCGCGGTGAGCGTACTCGAACGACACGAGCACGAAAAGCTACGTGCGTGATTTCGATCAAAGTTTCATCGCTTTTTTGAAGCGTTTCGCATCCGCGAACATGTCCACGTTGGTGAACACGTACGTCGCATCTTTGTGATGCCTTGCGCCCTTTGCGATATCCGCAAGCTTTTCAATCGCCGGATCTTCGTACCGCGACTTGTGCCCTGCTGGGCCGTGCAGCCGATAATACGCCGTCGATCGTTTTGACAAACCCGACACGAGTGGGTCTCGCGCGGCAATGGCTCCCACTTCTTGCGCCATGTCATCGCACTCGTCCGGGTCCCATCCAGCCGATGGCTCGAAGATGACCCGTCCATAACGCGTTCGTATGGACTCCAAGAAATCACGCACCATGCCCTTGTTTGTCCGATTGGAACCAAACTCGGGCGGCGCTGTGAACACCGCCGTTGTTGCTTTGAGCTCTTCCGCAACCGCATCGAGACTCTTCAACGCCGTCTCGATGACCTTGCCTTCGCGAAAGCCCTCTTGCCCAACGTCGCGCGGACCAAGAAGCGCAAAACGAAAGCCCTCGGGCGCTTCACGTTGCCAACGACGAATCGTTCCCGAGCCCGGGATCGAAACGTGCGTTTCCTGCACCTCCACGAACATGAACTCTTTGAAGTAGCGAGTCGCGGGCACGGGAAAACCGGCGCAGCCGACGGTCAACATCGCTTCGACGCTACCCTAACTCACACCGTTTGTCATTGCCGAAGAAGCGTTTGGACGAAGTCAGGTCATTTCGCACAGAACAACCAGATTTCTCCGCTGACATCACGCCAGCCGTTCCATCTTCCGACTGAGACGCGCTTTTCGTTTCTCTAACTCGTCGTCCTTTTCGCCCGTTCCCTGTTCCACGAGCGCCAGCGCGGATGCAAACGACTTCACGTGGTGCTCATACAGTTTGGCCAGTTCCAAACGCACCTTGGGATCGTCCACTTCCGTCGAGAGAATTTCGTAATCGAGCAACGCACGCGCCTTGTCTCCTCGGGCTTTCGAGATGTCCCCGCGAGCTCGTCGCGCCAAAGACCCACCACCTTTGTCGATGGCGGCATCGGCCATTTCCGACGCTTTTTCCAAGTCTCCTGCACGTCGCAAGGTTTTCGCGACACCCGCCAGGTCTTCTCCGCAAAGCGATCCCAAAGGTTCTCCGTACAAACCCACGAGTGCCACCATCGACAACACGTCGGCCGCGTTGTGCTCGATGACCCCAGAAAGAGCGCTTTCATCACCAGTCCGGAGATAATGCATGTAGCACTGCACCACATCGGCTCCCCCGACATCCCCTACCCGTTCTCGGCCGAGCACTTCGTTTTCGATGTTCACGAGTGTGCGGTGTTTCAAACGCTGACCATGAATTCGCCGAGCAACGTGCACCAAATCGAGATGCGGTTTGTCGGTCGGAACCTTCATCCGATTCATCACAAAACGAGTGCGGAGCAGCGGTAAATCGAAAGCCTTGCCGTTGTACGTGACAATCATCGACGCTTCTTCGATGCGCCTCGTTGCGAGTTCCAAAATGGGTGCTTCTTCGCCCAACCTTCGGAGCAATGCTTGTTCCAAGACGAACCCTCCGTGGGCTTCGTCGTAAAACGCCAGGCCAAGCAGAAACGGAACCGTGCCCGTTCCTCCTTGCAAACCCGTCGTTTCTGTATCGAGAAAAACCGCTTTGCGTATGTCGCATCCGGAAAGTTCGGGATCGAGCGCCAAGAGCGACAACATGGCGGGATCCGCATCACGCGCAGCCACGAGCGGCACGCGGCCCACACGCGCTGCCGGGACGGCTTTTTCCCGGCGAACATGAAGCGGCCCGAGGTCCGTTTGTTCCAGGTAAAACGGCAGTTCACCGGCCGTCGGATTGGGCCTTGGTGCAGGTGCAGAAACTTTGGCGACAATGCGCGAAATACGGGCCCGAAGTTCGTCGAGCGTAGGTTTGGACTTGGCGGCTGCTTCCGCGGGGCTATCGGCGGTTTGTCCGCGCGCGATTGGCCGGGCAGAACGCGCAGGCTCTGAGGGCCCAAGCGTCGCATCGGGCTTCGGTTCGTCCGGCGAAACAAGGGGCGTGATTCCCCCGGGCATTTTGGGCAAACGCGACAGCTTGCTCGCAAACGAAGCCATGTACGACCAGGCCAAACGTTCGCACAGGATGCACTGAACATCAAGTCAGGAGTTTCGTGCGTAAACACGTGTTGCCCACATGGGCGGCCGTAGCCAGGTCAAAGCGTGTCGTGGTACGATGCCCCGTCATGTCGCTTCCTACCTGCGAACATTGCGGTGCGCCGAGACACGCCGGCGTGGTGGTTTGTCGCTTTTGTCGGGCCCCGTATTCGGCGGAAGCGGCGCGTGATGGCGTTCCCTGCCCCAATTGCGGGCTTCTTCATGAACGTGACGCGCAAAAATGCGCGGCGTGTGCGACATGGCTCGTCGTGCAATGCGTCTTTTGCGGAACATTGTCTCCTCACCGCGACGCGAATTGCTCGAAATGTCACGAGGCGTTTGCCGGAGCACCCGAACGATTGGCTCAACGCCGCCAAGAACAAGAGTCGCGGCGACAACTGGAAATGGCCTCGAATGTCGGGGGTGTCGCCGTGAGCGTGCTTGGCGCCATTGCTGGTACGGGGATTGTCGGACAAGTCGCGAATGCGATTCGCTCGGATGACAATGATTCAGGGTCGCGTCGTCGCCGTAGTAGCGAGGATTCGAGCAGCAGTGGTGGCGGTTTTTTTGATTCGCTGTTCGAAGACAATGATCGCAGCGACGATGGGGGTTGACGAGACGAATCAATACAATTGATCCATCGCCTTCTGGTGCACTTCTTTGCGGTATTTCATGACGGACGGCGCTTGAGGTGCGGGTTGAATGCTTTCACCTTGCACCGCATCGTCGGAAAATTCGTAACCCGAAGGTGCTTTTGCTGGTTTCGGGGCATCGACTTCGGGCAGATCCTTCGCCACGTTACGCATGTTGTTGGCGAGTTTGTCCAGTTCGGTGCTTGGCGTTGCTTTCAACTGCGAAGTGGCTGCTTCAGCGCCCTTGTTGAGCATCGATCGGGCCTCCACGTATTGCCCTTGTTGGCTCAGTGCCATCGCTTGAATGGTCGTCGCTGATGCTTCTGCCAATGCGGCGGCAAGTTCTACGTCCGGCCGTTTGGCCTTTTGAACTGCGGCTTCTTCGGTCGTGGTGTGGGCACCAAAATAAATGTGCCGTTCCAGGCGTCCAGCTTCTTCGAGCGCATCGTCGAAGGTGACGGTGGCATCGAGCAATTCAATGGGAACGCCTGCTTTTCGAGGTTTTACCTTGAGCTTGACGACGATGTCCCGCGTATCGCCACGCGTAATGTCGCCCAGCGGAATATAGGTAAAACTTCCACCATTTTGGCCACCAACGACGCCCTCGATACGCACGCCCGGACCGGCTGTCAGTGCTGCCGAAACATGCCGACCATACACGGAATCCATGCGTCCAAGTTCTTCCTTGAAAAACGTCGCAAGTTTATCCGGGGATTCTACATATTGGTATCGCCCCCCAGATTCGGCGGCAATTTTCCCCATCAGGACTTCGTCGTAATCAAGTCCCAACCCCACCGTCGTAATCGCGATGCCTCGTTGTCCAGCGTTTTTGGCTGAGTAATCGAGCCGCGAAGGATCGTTCGGAATTCCGTCGCCCAAGAGCACGACGCGGTTGACCCCTTTGGAATCGAAATGGCTTCCCACTTGGGCGAG
>JBGAOI010000508.1:0-5808 GCA_044221885.1 Polyangium sp. (in: bacteria) | reverse complement strand
CATGCACGAAGTGCCCGTTGATGGGCGCTCCGAGGCGGGCGCCGAGTGGCGGCGGAGCATGGGGATCGGCGCTTGTGGTCAAGGGCGGCGTGTCTAACCCGGGGGGTTGTGAACCGAGGGAAGGGGGAGGAACGGACCGCGGGGCATCCGCGCAGGCGGCAAAGAAGAGTGGGAGCAAGCCAAGGCGCGCGCAGCGAAGCAGCATCGCGGCAGTATGACCTGTTTCTGGGCAAGGCGAAAGGTTGTTGTGGGTCGTGGCGGGACGAGGTTGGAGGATAGGGTGGGCGATATCGTGTTATGGGTCGGTCGAGGCATAGGTCGAGGTGAGAGCAGGTCGAGGGATAGCGTAGGCGATATTGTTCAATGGGTTGGGTGAGGTATAGGTCGATGTGGGACGAGGTCGAGGGATAGGGCGGGCGATATCGTGGCATGGGTCGGGCGATGTTTAGGTCGAGGTGGCAGCAGGTCGAGGGATAGGGCGGGCAATATCGAGATCGTGGTTGGGCGATGTATAGGTCGAGGTGAGAGCAGGTCGAGGGATAGGGTGGGCGATATTGTGTTATGGGTCGGGTGAGGTATAGGTCGAAGTGGGACGATGTCGAGGGATAGGGTGGGCGATATCGAGGTATTGGTCGGTCGAGGCATAGGTCGAGGTGAGAGCAGGTCGAGGGATAGGGCGGGCAATATCGAGGTATTGGTCGGTCGAGGCATAGGTCGAAGTGGGAGGAGGTCGACGAATAGGGCGGGCGATATTGTTCAATGGGTCGGGTGATGTAGACGTCGATGTGGAACGATATCGAGAGATAGGGCGGGCGATATCGAGGGAACCGCGGTGTTGTCGGCGCCCGCATTGCCACACGTTGGCAACGACGTCGAAGTGCACGGGGCCTTTGGTTCGACCTGGGCCCGGTTCCCACCGCACCCATGTCTTCGCGATGACCGAGCATCATGATCTGTTCTGCCGTTCACATCATGATGTTCGGCAGTCCAGTGGATTTTCTTCCTTGACGCAACGCCAACTTGACAGAATTGCGACCTGTTTCAATGGACGGGGGCCGTGGAAATCCCCCGCCGATCATCTCAACCCTTCCAAACATCCTCGACGCGTTTGACCCAGGTCATTTTCCCATCGAATGCCATCGTGTATTCGTAGACCATGGAAACGCCAGCGGCGAGCAATTGCGTGGCATAGTGTTTTTCCCGAATCTGTTCGGCACCTTCGAGCAAGGCGTGCTCGACTTCTTCGCGCGGGTCGAGCGTTTTGAATTCCATAACGACGCCGGGTTTTCCCGATTGTTTGGGACGTATGGTCGCATCGGCCCGACCAAAGATGGTTTCCTGATTCGAGCGGACTTCGTATTGGCCTTCCAAGTGCACGAGCATGCCCACAACAAACCCGTGGTAGAGTTTTTCCGGGTGTTTCTGCTTCGTGTCGTAGACGGATAAAGCGGTGAGCAAAATCCGTTGGAGCATGTCTTGAGCGGTAGCGGCGTCGCCCGTCATCAAGGCTTTTACGAATTTGTTGGTGTAGCCATAACCCGGGTCGCATCGACGCAACCAATCGTCGAACAACTTGCGGTAGACGACTTTGACTTCTTGGTTGGGAATGGCCAGTTTGGCGTGGTATTCGCCGTCGATGAGTTCCAAATGGACGGGTTTCAAGTATCCGCAGAAAAACAAGAAATTCCAAAAGGATTCTGGGTCGTCGGCAATGGCGCGCAAAGCAATGTGCGGGTCCACGCGGGCAGCGATGGTTTCTCCATTGAGCAACGCGGTGGACTGAAACGACAAGGCCATGCCGTGTTTGAGCGCCAGCGTTTCAATGAGGTGCGTGCCGCCCGTGTTGACCCAATAGGGCTCGAGTTTCCCGCGCTTGATGTAATTGAGGATCGACCACGGATTGTAAATGACGTTGCCGCCAAAGATGTAGCCATTGTACCAATTGCGCACTTCTTCGAATCGTTCTGGTTCGATAATCTCCTGCACTTCACTTTCGGTAAAACCAAAACACGTGGCGTAGGCTTCGTCGAGGATCGAATGCACCATGATGTGGTTGAGGTCGGAAAACATGTTTTCCCTGGCCACACGCAAGATACCGGTCATGACGCCTTTGAAGAGCGCCGAGTTGTCCTTCAAACACCGCGAAAGGAACGTCCGTAGGAAAGCCGTAATCTTGTTGAAATACTTGTGCGTATACCCCGCATGCATCGGTGTATCGTATTCGTCGATCAAAATCACGACGCGTTCTTTGTGGTATTCGTAAAGCGCATCGGAGAGGTCCTTTAATGAAGACGTCAGGTCACTCTCGGTGGCTGTACCGGACAAACAACGTCGTAGTCGATCCGTTCTGCCGAGCCCCTCGGGCATCGTCATCGTCTCCCAATGCTCTCGACAAATCGTTTCGATACGTTTTCCTATGTCCGCCAGAGTATCTGTGTAGGTTTTGCTTTTCGCATCCTTGAGCGTGATGAAAATGACGGGATACTTTTGAAAATGCCGCATCGTTTCCGGATGCCGCGTGACTTCGAGCCCTTCGAAGATGTCGTGCAAATCTTCATTGCTCTTGCGCAAAAAATACCCCAGCATCGACAAATTGGTGGACTTGCCAAACCTTCGCGGACGAGGGAAACACAAGACTTTGGTGTTATCCTCGAGCAGGTCGCGGATGAAATACGATTTGTCCACGAAGCCGCTCTTGGCCCTGCGTAGCTCTCGAAAATCGGACTCGCCCACTGCGGGAATGAACTTCTTGGTCATGCTCGACTACCTTCGGCGCCGCGCACGTTGCCCCAGTTTGACGGTCCTGTCAAGCCAACCACCGCTTCGGTTCCCGGTCAAACGGGCTGATATCGGACACGAATCTCACATCGAGTAAATGCTGCCAGTTCTGGCGGCAGATAATCCTCAATTGGGTCGTGCGTCCTACCGGCGCCCTTCGGTGCACCCGTCCTTGGCTTCCAACGTTCCCGTGCGGAGCACTTCTGCCACCGCAGCTTGCGTGCGGCCGTCGTGAATCATGTCGTTATGCGATTTTACGATGAACGGGCAGGAGAGCCGAGAGCCCCGCAAGATCGCGCTAATGGATGGGACAATGATCGCATCGAGCGGGAACCAAAAATCAAAGACCTCGACGGCAGCAAAGGGGTTTGGGTCGGATTCGAGATCCTGCACCAACGGGCTCTCTGGGCGCATGTCCCGTATGCCGGGTCGATCCGAGAGCAGTCCCCCGATGACGCCGTGATGCGGACCCGCGATGGAGACGAAACGCCGCACCATGTCTTTGCCGCCACGGCGCTGAATGTAATGGCGCGACACCATCGCCCCCATGCTGTACCCCACGATATCGATCTGCGCGCGCCCAGTTTCCTTGCGTAGTTGCTCCACTGCGGCCGCGACCTCGGTCGAGAGCTCGGCAATTCCCACCGTGCCATCATTCGCGGATAAGTCCATCGCGACGACAGGCGCGAATCCCCGCGTGGCGAGGTATTGCTGAAGGTCCGCTAGATCCTTGCCCGTCGAGAACATCCCATGCACGAGCAGTACGGGCGTTGCAGTTTCCTTTTCTGCCGAGCGCAAGCCCACATCGCGTGAGGGGCGAAGGGCGATCATGGTGGCCGAGGCAAAAACAGCGGCGAAAATGGCGCGACGTAGCGATACCTTCATGGGTCGACCATCTTTCTTACCCCATTGAGAATGCGAATGGGGACTTTTTCTTCGCTGGCTGGGACGAATTCGAGTCGAGCAACGACGAGCAGGCTCAACCTGTTTGTCCTGGATTGCGGGCACCGAGTGGGCGTCATCCAGCCAGAATCGAACTTGCGACGGTCGTGGCAACGTGGTCGGCACGGGCGCTACCATAACAAAGTCTTCGGGCGGCCCTTGGTCATTGTTTTGCATGAAAGTACGGTTTTCGTGCCTTCGCACATCATCACGACCATCGTTGCGTTGTTGAAGAGTCGCTGCGGATGGCGCCAATGGTGGCGTATTGTTGGCAATGCCTGCATGACTCGCCAAATGGATTGCTCGCGCCTACAGCGCATCGGTGCAGAACCTTATGGGGAACGTTCACCAATCCGCTTCCACATCCTCCCACTTGACGTCGCAACTGCCTCGAGCGTCCGGCATGATCTCGCGCCATTGGGCAAGAGCTGCGTCGTATGCCTTTTCGGTCCGATATTCTTCTTCAAAGAATGTGCCCGATCGCGGATCATAACCAAACAAGATACCATTCGATTGGACTTCGAACACGAACGGCGTCGTCCATTTCGGCATCGTCGTCAAGAATCCTGACAGGTATCCGACAATGAACGAAAGCACGTAGGCGACTTCTTCGAGCGAGATCTCGTTGTCGTAGGGCGCATGGTAGGAACGCGTCGCTGCCGGTGCAAGGTTCTTGTCGAGTCGATAAAGGTTTGGTTCGATCATCGAACGAAAATTCATGAGCATCAGCAGGTATTTGAAACGGTCTTCACCTCGACGCACCGTCATTTTGAAGGGAAATGCAAATGCGCCTTTGTAAGAATCGAAGAACTCGCCTGACGGCCCGGTCAGCGACGTCAATGCCGCATAAAATTCGGGCAACCGCATCTTCTCGGTCCGCAATGTCGTGCATATCCACGATCCCCGATGAAGATCGATCGGCTCGGCGAATCGCATGGCTCGCCGATAAAAATCATCACTGCAACGCGCGAGCTTCACGACAGTTGCGCTTTGCGGCAGCTTGATGGAAATCTTTTCCTCGTTCAGCTTACTTGCCATGCGCGCGACTGTAGCACATCCAGCACCAGAGGAATGTTTTTCAAACCAACCGACCGGTCTCGTCATTGGTTTTACACGGTTTGGTCGAGCCAAACGAAGTCGACTTGATCCTGATCGACGAAGCCTGCACATCCCGCGTCATCAGCCGACAAGTGAATGGTCATCGTCGACGAGCCGTGAGCGTGTTGGGGAATAGGAGATGGGTGAGGATGGAATACGCTGGCGACGCCAATGCGTCGGGCGGCGTATCTGGCTGTCGTCACAAACCGTTGGGAATCATAGTGAAAGCCGATGCTAATTTTATCGAGGGGAGCCGCAAATTATTTCGATTTGATCTGGACGAGCGAGATTCGATGGGCGATACTCGCGGCGATTTCGTGGCGAGTGGGGTTTTGTTTGGTGGGCTGCGTTCAAGAGGAATTACGTTATGCGCGAGATAGATCTGATTCATCGGCAGTTGGAGCTGACTGCATTGTCCGTGGGTAGCCGAGTTCGACGACTTTACGATGCACTCGACGGTCTTTCATTTTTGACCAAATCGCTCTTTCAGCAGGTATCGGTGAGTCCTGAGCGTGTGGAGCAATGGATTCGGGACGAAAAGCTGGCCGAATTGCCATCGGGTTGGTTCGAGTCACCGGAGCGGGTGGAGGTATGGCGGGAGAAAAAATTCGACGTCGGTGCGGGAACGATGTTTTGGTCGGCGCAGGTGAAGGACGACCCTATTGTTCGTCGTCATTTTTTCCTACTTCAGACGATGATGCCGCACGCAACGGAATTGTTTCAGCGGCTGAAGATTACGTGGCTGTATTTTCAACAAGCACGTACGCCTCATGCGGCCATTGCCATTCCGGCGGCGGCACCGGATACCTTGATTCCACCGACGTTCGACTGGCACGTTTATCATAGTTTTGTGGCTGTCGAACCGGGTGTCAATCCGAAGCGGGAAACGCGTTGGACACCTCCGCATGTCGATCATGCGGGTGCGGGTCTCATTGTGTGCGTCTCCAAGCCGGTGTATTCCGACGCGGGGGAATTCTGGGGGGTGTGGAC
>JBGAOI010000507.1:0-5828 GCA_044221885.1 Polyangium sp. (in: bacteria) | reverse complement strand
ACCAGCTATCACGTCCTGGTGGTCGGTGAGAGCGGAAGTGGCAAAGAGCTAGCGGCGCAGGCGGTACACCATCTGTCCGCTCGCTCCCAGCGCAAGCTGATCGCCGACAACATCGCGGAAGGCATCGTTCTCAAGCCCGATATGCGTTTGGCCCCTTCGGAAAGACCCGTGTCGAAGCGCAAGATTGATGAATTCGACGACGCCAAATTCGACGAAAGTGCGGCTTGGGATCCGGGGCGTTTGTCGGCGGACGAATTGCGTCATTGGATCGAACGGCTCGTCAATCCCGCGCGCATTCAAAGTGCGCGGTCCAAAGTCGGTGAGAACCGTTCGGCCATCGTCGATGAAGTGGTGCTCGATGTCGCCGTGGACCTCGAATTGGCATTTGCCGAAGCGTGGTCGGTTTGCGGTTCGGAAGAACAAACACGCCTGCTCGATCATGCCCGGGCGTGTGCGGAAAAAATTGCGCCCGCATGATGTTGACGGCTGACGGCGATCTTGGGTTTCTTTGTTCGTCAGGCTTTCACGAGTTGCAATGAGGGAGCCGGGTGACTATGGTGGAGGCGAACATCACCTGGCACGCGTTGCCGCTGGAGTTTGTCATGGATCTCTCCCTCACTGCCGATATTCACATTCCTGAAGATCATGCGGCCGCGATCGCTCGCGTGACAGCGGCACTCAAAGCGGAAGGGTTTGGAGTGTTGACCAGCGTCGACATGCAGGCTGCATTTCGGGAAAAACTCGGTGCGGAGTTTCGACCGTATACCATTCTTGGCGCGTGCAATCCGCCCTTGGCGCTCCGGGCGATGAGCGATGAGGCGATGGTGGGTTTGATGCTTCCGTGCAACGTGACTGTCGAAGCGGCAAAAGAAGGCGGGTCCGTGGTTCGGTTTGTCAATCCCAATGCGATGCTTGGCGTGGGCGTTTTGGGCGACCGTCCGGCGCTTACCGATGTGGCGTCAGATGCGACCGCGCGTTTGTCACGCGTAGCGGCGGTTTTGCGAGGCGGCTGAATTTCGCCGCTTGCCCCATCAAAGCCCCCTAATCAAAGCCCCACGACTTCGACTGGCATTGTTTGCGTCATGTTCATCCCATTGCCGAGTTGCCCGGACGAACCATTGCCCCAACAATAAACCTTGCCATCGTTGCTCACTGCGCACGTGTGATGCGTTCCCGCGCTGATTGAAGCGATATTGCTGAGGCCCGGCACCGCGCCCGGTGCACTCTTGTCGTTTGTCGTGCCGTCACCCAATTGCCCATTGACGTTTTCTCCCCAGCAACGAACGGTGCCGTCATTACGCAAAGCGCAATTGTGACGAACGCCAGCGACGATTTGCTTGACATTGTCGAGGCCGATCACGTTGACCGGGCTATTGACGTCGGTGTTTGTCGCGTCGCCAATTTGTCCGTGGTCATTGCGACCCCAGCATTTCACGGTCCCGGCATTGAGCAACGCGCACGAATGTTGTAGTCCCACAGCGACGGCTTTGGCCCCGCTGAGACCATTCACGGTGGAGGGTGTGATGCGTTGAGCTTGCGACCCGTCGCCAATTTCGCCGAATTGATTTCGTCCCCAACATTTGCCCGTTCCGTCAGACATCGCGGCGCACGTATGCACGCCGCCGGTAGAAATAGAAACGGCACCGAGCAATCCCACGACGGCTACAGCAGCGCTTTTGTCCACGGTACTATCATCGCCGAGTTGTCCGTACGTGTTGACACCCCAGCAACGAACCGAGCCATCACTACGAATGGCACATGAATGGCCAAAACCACCGTCAATGGCGATCGCCATATCGAGCGCAATCACGTCTTTGGGAGTATTTGCATTGCCTTTGCTGCCATCACCGAGTTGCCCGGTCGAATTGCCACCCCAGCATTTGGCGCCCCCACCCACGATGACGCACGAATGATCCGAACCTCCCGCTGCCGCTTGGATATTCGCAATTCCCGCAACATCAACAGGTGCGAACGATGGATTGTTGTTCCCATTGCCGAGTTGCCCCAAATCATTCGCTCCCCAACAACGCATATTGCCATTCGGGGCCATGGTCACGCAACTGTGATCCCACCCCAATGCAAGTGCAAAACTCGCCGTGGATGGGCCTGCGCTGCTCCCGCCTCCGCTCCCTCCGCTTCCACCAGAGCCGCCATTGCCGCCCTGGCCTGCATTTCCGCCCTGACCTCCAGCACCGCCTTGACCTCCCGTACCGCCTTGTCCTGCGTTTCCGCCTTGTCCTCCAGAACCCCCGGTTTCACCGCTGGAACTGCTGCTGCTCGCTGCGGAGGAGCTATTGGCAGGTTTTGGATCGTCGCTGCACCCAATTATGGCGAGTGCTGCTTGCGATACGAAAATCAGGAGTGCTGTTCGGTGCGACAATTGATTCATGAGCGTGGCTCCTTTTCCGAAAGGATATCAGAGCGCACCGGACTTCGACATGGGCATGGAGCTTCTGCGCGCATGTGGCGATCTTGTTGGATCTCCAAATTCTCGTTGACAAACGCTTGCGCTTTTACGATAGGTAGAAGGGAACCTCGCAGGTGAACTGATGAAGCTTAGAACTGTCGTAGGGTTGGGCTTGGCGATTGTATGGGGTGGTTGTGTTCAGATTCTGGACGCCGACTACGAATACAAGCCCCAGTGTACGAGCGACGCGGAATGTGACGACAAAAATCCCTGTACAATCGACGCTTGTTCGGCGGAGCAGGCTTGCGAGCACACATCCGCGGCGGATGGGCCTTTGGCGCAACAAGTCGCGGGAGATTGTCGGCGGGATGATTGCTTGAGTGGCGAGGTTGTCCCGACCAACGATGATGCGGATATCGCCGACGACAACGAATCGTGTACGACAGACAGTTGCAACGCTGGCAATCCGCTACATACGGCGGTTGTCGATGGAGACGCGTGCACGATTGGGATGTCCGCTGGTCAGTGTTTGGCGGGCGTTTGTGTCGTCGACTGCAGTGCGACCAAGCCATGTGACGACATGAATCCCTGCACGACGGACACGTGCACCGAGGCGACTGGAGCGTGTACATTTACGCCACTCGACGGAATGCCAACGCCTGGATTCCAAGAGCCAGTGGGCGATTGTAAAGTGCACGTTTGTCAGCAAGGCGTGGATACGGCAGTCAACGACGACGCCGATATTCCTGATGATATGAATTCGTGCACGGAAAATATCTGCCTGAATGGGGTGGGGTCGAATCCCGGAGTGCCTTCGGGGACGCCCTGCGTCATGGGGCAGCCTGCCGTTTGCGATGGTCTGGGCACATGTGTCGAATGCAATGTGCCGGGCGATTGCGTGGCGCTTCCTGCGGACGATGATTGCCAGACTCGCACTTGTGTGAACAATATCTGTGGGCAGTCGTTTACGGCGATGGGCACGCCGATTTCTGCACAAACGATGGGCAACTGCCAGCAAACGGTGTGCAATGGTACAGGTGGAACCGTGATCGAAAACCTCGATACGGATGTTCCCGACGACAACAATGCCTGTACGATGAATATTTGCACCAATGGTGTACCGAGCAATCCCAATGAAACGCTGGGGGCATCTTGTGGTAGTCCCCTGGTTTGCGATGGCCTGGGCAATTGCGTTGGTTGCAATGTGCCGAGTGACTGCGTAGCCTTGCCGGCAGACGATTTTTGCAAAACACGCACGTGTGTCAATTCCGTGTGTGGTTTGTCGCTGACGCCTGCGGGAACGGATTTGCCGACAGGACAAACGGCCCAGGATTGCAAAGTCCTCGAATGTGATGCCATGGGCAACATCGTCGCGACGGCGGACGTGAACGACAAACCCGTCGACGGCAATCCATGTACGCAAGATGTGTGCAGCATGCAGGGCGTGCAGTCGAATCCTCCTGAGCCACTGAATAAGGATTGTAGCCAAGGTGGGCCTCGCGTATGTGATGGAGCCGGGAGTTGCAAAACAACCAATGGTGCGTCCTGTTCTGTCGCCACGGACTGCTTGAGCGGTTTTTGCGCGGATGGAGTTTGTTGTGAATCGGCGTGTGGAGTAGCGTGCCAATCATGCAACGTGCCGGGGAACGTTGGTAAATGCATCAATGTTGTCAAAGGCGCCGAGGATCTTCCGGGATGTACCGGGTCAAACTCGTGTGATGGTGCAGGCGCATGTAAGAAGGACGATGCGCAAGGTTGCGCCGCAGCGTCAGAATGCGTGAGCAATTTTTGCATTGACGGCGTTTGTTGTTCGACCGCTTGTACGGCGGCTTGTCGCGCGTGCAACATCATGGGCAGCGTCGGGACATGCACCTCAATAACTTCCGGCGATGACAACGTTCCTGCCAATGTTTGTAATGGCCCGAAGAGCTGCGATGCGTCTGGCTCCTGCAAGCTCGACAATGGTCAAACGTGTGCAACAGGAAGCGATTGCATCAGCGGTCAATGTTTCGACGGTGTTTGTTGCAACGTCGCCTGTAGCGGTACGTGCAAATCGTGCAACATCATGGGCTCCGTCGGCACGTGTTCCAATGTTGCGACCGGCCAAGACGATGCCAATGGTGTACCCGCGTGTTCTGGGGCAAACCAATCGTGCGATGGCATGGGCGTCTGCAAAAAGGAGATTGCTCAAACGTGTGCGGCGAATGCTGAATGCCTCAGCGGATTCTGTGCGGACGGGGTTTGCTGTAATTCGGGCTGTAGCTCCACGTGTCAGGCATGCAATCTCGCAGGGACTATTGGGACTTGCACGAACGTACCCGCAGGACAAGATGACGTTGGCACTTGTTCCGGGGCGAACCAATCGTGCGATGGCGCAGGAGCTTGCAAATCGGAACTTGGCAATGCGTGCGCGGTGAATACCAATTGCCTGAGCAATTTCTGCGTCGACGGATTCTGTTGCAATACGGCGTGTACGGGGACCTGCCAAGCGTGTTCGGCATTGGTCCAAGGTCAAGGCACCAACGGGACCTGCGGTCCGATCATCGCAGGTAGCGATCCGAGCAACGAATGCGTAAACGGGGCGTGTAACGGCGCGTCGACGTGTAAACTCGACAATGGCGTGGCTTGTACGATGGCTTCGCAATGTTTGTCCGGGTTCTGTGCCGACGGCGTGTGTTGCAATTCAGCCTGCGGCAACAGCGATGCGACGGATTGTCAAGCGTGCACCACCGCGGGGGGCGCCATGGCGAACGGAACATGTTCGACGGTAAGCGCCGGCAAGGTTTGTCGTGCGGCGGGTGGCGGGTGTGATGTCACGGAAACATGCAATGGAGTCTCGACGGTTTGTCCAGCGGATGCCGTGGTGCCTTTGGGTACGGTTTGTCGCGCCGCTCTACCCGGCGGATGTGACATTACGGAGACGTGTAATGGCGCATCGAAGTTTTGTCCGGCGGATTCCTTCACCCCCCCAGGTTCGGTTTGTCGCGCTGCTGCCAACGTATGTGATGTTGCTGAAACCTGTACTGGTGTTTCCGGGCTGTGCCCGTTGGATACGTTTCAACCTGTGACGACGGTGTGTCGTCCCGCCTCGGGGGCCTGCGATGTCGAAGAATCCTGTACGGGGACCAGTCCAGCGTGTCCTGCGGATGCTGCTACGCCGGCGGGCACCGTGTGTCGAGTCGCCATGTCGTTTTGCGACGTCGACGAGGTTTGCGATGGCGTGATCTTGGATTGTCCAGTAGACGCGTTTGCCGCCAGCGGTACGGTTTGTTCACCCCAGAGTTGCATGGGTTCGATCCAAAGCAATGCTGATACTTGCGACGGGTTGGGCATGTGTCTCGATGGTGGAACGACATCGTGTGGTGCGTACGTGTGCGACGGCCCTTCTTGCAGAGTTAGTTGCATGACCGATATCGACTGT
>JBGAOI010000506.1:0-5831 GCA_044221885.1 Polyangium sp. (in: bacteria) | reverse complement strand
AAAAGATGGCGACGTCAGCGAAGACGATGCGGATCGTGCGAAAAAGAAAATCGAAGAGATCGTCGCAGAGGGGATAACCCAAGTCGATCACGTCATTTCCGCAAAAGAGAAAGATATTATCGAGGTTTGACTCGAGAACTCATCTCACTTCACCTTCACCTGGATTCCACGCGGCTGCGGGACACACCGACCGACGAAGCTCATGAGAAATACTGTTCACTTCGTTGAACTCGCGTCTGTGTTGCAAGACGGCTTGACAGCCCAAAGGCTGCATGAAAGCGTGGTATTCGCCCATCTCAACCCGGACCTGGGACGCCGAGGTTTATGCGCGCAGTTGCATTTGGAATGACCGATGTCGGTCTCCAGCGCGATCACAACGAAGACAGCTATGTCGTACTCAGCGAGTACGGGCTGTACATCGTTGCCGATGGAATGGGGGGCCATCTCGCTGGTGATGTTGCGAGTCGCATTGCGACGGATTCGATCAGTGAGTTTTTCCGATCGACCGCCAATGACGACGCGACATGGCCCATCGCTTTCGATGCGAACTTGACGGAAGACGAGAATCGCCTCCTGAGCGGCATTCACATCGCGAACCGAAGGATCTTCGAACGCAGCATGCGTTCACGTGAATGCGCCGGCATGGGGACCACCGTCGTTGGTGCTGTCTTCTCGCGACGCCGCAATCGGTTCTACGTCGGTCACGTCGGCGACAGTCGCGCCTACCGTGTGCGTGGCGGAGCGATCCAACAGCTCACGCGCGATCATTCGCTCATCAACGATTACTTGATGGCGATGCCCGAAATGACCGAGGAACAACGCGCCGAACTGCCGAAGAACGTCATCACTCGAGCCCTCGGCATGCGCGACCACGTGGATGTCGACCTCATGAGCGATGAACCACGCGTCGGTGACGTCTACTTGCTCTGCTCGGATGGTTTGTCCGGGATGATCACGGACGAGGAGATTCGCGACATCGTCGTTTCTTCACGCGACATGAGCGAGATGTGTCGACGTATGATCGCCCTGGCCAACGAGAACGGCGGCGATGACAACATCACTGTGCTCGCGGTGCGCTTCGATGACGATCTCGAGCCGTACGACGAGGCTACGCAGCAAATGCCCGCGGCTCATATCCTCCTTGCTGCTTCGCGGAATGACGACGGCGGCAAGTCATCCTGAACAACGATTGCTCCGGTCACCATCGCCAAGGCCGCAGACTGTGGCCATGATGAAGTCAGCTTCATTGTTCTGACGGGACAAACGTTTGTCTTGGCGAGGTCTTGGGTCGTGGCCGTCCGGTTTGTTTTCCACCTGGACGACCACGATCAGGACAAACTGCTTTCACGGCGTACAATTTTCGACGATGAGGTAGCTCTCGGCGAGCGCGCAGGTGTTGTTCGACTCGACCAGGCTCGGACAGCTAAATGAAAGCCAGGCCGTTCCGGGAGCGACGCCTTGACCTTTGCCTGACGGTCCTGCAGGGGCGATGAAAAAGTTGCACGGTTGGTTTGAACTGAACGGTTCACCGGTGATGAAGGAAGAGAAAGCAACGTTCCCTTGAGCTGGCATCGCTTCCGTGGCTTTGGAATCAATCTTGGCGACGTTCACGTAGAGCTGTTCGGTGCCTTCAAAGACGATACTTGCATCGACACTGAAGGGTCCAAGGTCCCCGCCTTTGACCGTGCACGTGATGTCCGCGCCTTTGATGCCGTCCACCAGGAGGGTCGTGCGGTCCGTCGCGCTGACTGACCCCATGACGCTCTGGTGACTTTTGTGCGGGCAGCCCTGTATCTGTTGGAAGTTCGCGACAAACGCCCCTTGAGGCGTTGGCGGAACGGGTTCTTCACAACCGAGCGCGAAGGTTGCAAGGACGACGATCGAAGAAGAAAAGAATCCGAGGCGCATAGGTGGCTCCGTACCTGGCGAGGGTTTTACCCATGAAGAGTCAGAGGTTGCCGTTCAGTCTGCAAGAGCTTGCTCGATGTCGCTCCAAAGATCTTCGAGACCTTCGAGACCGACGGACAGTCGCACGAGTCCATCCGAGATCCCGAGGGCACGTCGTGCTTCTTCGGGAACTGATGCATGGGTCATGATTGCCGGATGTTCCGCGAGTGACTCGACACCGCCCAAGCTTTCTGCACACGCGAAGATCTGCAGACGTTCGAGCATCCGACGGGACACATCCAACCCGCCCTTGATCTCCAACGAAATCATGCCGCCAAAGGCGCTCATTTGACGTGCCGCCACGGCATGATCCGGATGCGATGCAAGACCTGGATAATTCACTCGCCCTACTCGTGGATGGTTCTCCAGACGTTGCGCCAAGGTCATTGCGGCCGCGCTTTGATGCCGCACACGCACAGGCAACGTTTTCAGACCACGCAGGACGAGGAAGCAATCAAACGGACTTGGAACGGCACCGATGGCGTTCTGCAAGAACCCAACACGCTCGATGAGTCGCTCGTCCGACGTAACGATTGCACCTCCAACGACATCCGAGTGGCCGTTGAGATACTTCGTCATCGAATGAACGACGACGTGGGCGCCAAGGTCGAGCGGCTTTTGCAAAACAGGCGTCGCGAACGTGTTGTCGACGACGAAGACGAGTCCTGCATCGCGAGCGATCTGGGCAAGAGCTGCGATGTCGAAAACCTTGAGCATCGGGTTTGTCGGTGTCTCGATCCAGATAAGTTTCGTCGAGGGGCGTACGGCTGCGCGCACGGATGCGGGGTTGCGCATGTCGACGAAGCTCGACGACAAACCCATCGGACCCATGACTTTGTCCATCAAGCGGAACGTGCCGCCATACACATCGTCCCCGCACAAGATGTGATCACCAGGACGCAACGTGTGCAGGAGCGTCGCCGTTGCTGCCAAACCGCTGCCAAAACAAAACCCGCGCGTGCCTCCTTCGAGCGCGGCGATGCATGCTTCGAGTGTGTTGCGCGTGGGATTGCCGCTCCGCGAATACTCGAAACCTTTGTGCACCCCGGGGCTCGATTGGGCGAAGGTGCTCGACATGACGATGGGGGTCATCACCGCACCGCTTGTCGGATCGGGTTCTTGTCCAGCGTGAATGGCCAACGTGTCGATCGATGCCTTGGACACCATGAGTCTGCCGTTCGCAAAACGCGTGTAGACCACGCGGCTAGAGTGGAGTTGGCGTGAGCCTAGCAGCCTGTCGCGTCGTCCGCTCGCGAAGTCGTTCTTCGTTACGAGTCATGACCGAGCTTCGTTGAGACGGGTTCGCAATCGCTCGAAGCTCGCAGCAAATCGATCACCAGTTTCATGGAGGCACAACGCCGCGTTGGATCCGGGTCGAGCGCGGCATGAAACCAAGCGCGTTCGTTTGTCGTGAACGCGGTAAGGCGATCGATCAGCTCACGCCGAATGCCTCCTTGGGCCACTTCCGCCAGTCGAGCGGCATCGGTTGAGGCTTCGCAAAGTTCTTCTCCCGCGGCAAACCACAGAAGCGTTGCGCTCAATGCGTAAATGTCGGTGGTTTGTCCGGGCTTCGCATCCCCACGAACGACTTCCGGCGGCGCATACGGAACGGTTCCGTGATCATCCGTGTCGACGTCAGGCTCGAGGCCTCGAAACCGAGCAGCCCCGAGATCGACGAAACGCACATCTCCCAACGGACCAAAAAGCACATGATCGGGACTGATGTCTCCATGCACGACGTCAAGCGGGCCTTGGGCATCTGCAAGTGCGTGTACTTCGGCGAGCGTTTGGAATGCCTCGAGAGCGATGTGTCGAAGCAAGGTTGGTGCAATCGGTTTGTCGCGTTCTTTCCACGCCTGAGCAAGCTCGCGTAGGGGAGTTCCCGCGACAAACGTTTCCAAGAAAAACGGTCCTTGGGCATCGTTACCCAGGTGCACAAGTTGAGGGAGCGCGTGGTGTTTGACCATGGACAGAAGTTTGGCTTCACGAACCATGGCCGCGCGGCCTTCGAGCGTCTCGAGCGCATGCGGGCTCAAGCGCTTACACACGAGCTCACGGTCGCGTAGACGCACGAGGCCCACTTGAAAAACGCTTCCACCTCCAAGCAATCGGATGAACTGCGTGCCTTCGGGAGTTGCAAACGCCAACGAAGTTTCCTCGGTCTACTGGAAGATCACGTCGAGTTGATACGACGCAATCGCATCGTTGTCTCCGTAGTCTCCGACGACCACGTAGTACGTACCAGCGGGCAGATTCGCCACCGCGGGGTAGTCGACCGCATTGATGTGTGAGCAACTGTTCGTACCGAGATCGTCGTCGCTTGCGATCATCGTTCCAGCAGAGTCATAAAGCGTGATCAGCGAGTCGAAGTCACAGTTCGCGTTGCTTCCAATGTTGTGCACTTCGAGCAGCGGTTTCTTACCGGCGGGAAGCGTGAACGAGAAATAGTCCACGTCGCCAATGGGAAGTACGGCTCCGTAAAACATGGTCGTCGCCGGCCACAACGGAGTCGCATTGGCCAGCATGTTGTTGTTCTCGATCTCCCAAGGCGGCTCGGACATACACGTTGCACTGCAACCATCGCCAGACATCGTGTTCCCGTCATCGCACTGTTCGCCAGGCGTGAGGAGTGCATCTCCGCAACCTGGCGGCATGACTTTTACTTTGAGCACATACGAAGCTTGGGTCGCGTCGTTGTTGTATTCCTCGACCTTGATGCGGTACTTGCCGACGGCCAGGTTTGTCGCTTCGACATCGAGTTGCGGTGAAATCAGCGAACATGCATCCACGCCGTCTTCATCGTCCGACACAACGAGTTGGTTGTTGCTCGTGTAGAGCGAGATGAGGGAATCGAAGCCGGTTGGACAGCCGCCGTACCCGTTTGTCGTTTCAATTCGAACGCTCGAATTCGGAACCGTGACATCGAAGCTGAAGTAGTCCTGATCCCCGATGGGCTGAATTGCACCACGTGCGCCGTCGTAGCCGTTGATCGTGTTGGCTGCGTTGGCCACGTTGTTCGGTTCTGTCTCCAGCAAGTACATGCCTTCGAGCATGCAAGTCGCCGAGCAGCCATCGCCAGCGGTCGTATTGTTGTCGTCACACTCTTCGCCGATTTGCAGCAGCCCATCACCACAACCCGGTGCAGAAATTTTTATTTTGAGTACATACGAACCTTGCGAATTGTCGTTCAAGTACTCTTCCACCTTCGCCGTGTACTTTCCGGCCGGAAGGTTGGCCGCTTCTGCATGTGTGGCGGGCGAAATGAGGGAGCACGAATCGACGCCACTCTCGTCATCGGAAACGATGAGGGTTCCCGTGGGCGAATAGAGGTACAGCACGGAATCGAATCCGGTCGGGCAACCCATGAAGCCGTCACCCACTTCGAGCGTCACGGACGAACCCGGTACGGTGATGTCGAAGCTGAAGAAGTCTTGGTCGCCAACGGGCTGAATCGACGCAAAGATGCCATCGACGCCGTTGACCGAATTGGCGCTGGCCAAAGGCTGATTGGGCTCCATCTCGGTGATGAAGTTGCCTTCGAGTTTGCAATCGGGCGTGCAGCCATCGCCCGACACCATGTTCCCGTCATCGCATTGTTCGACGCCTTGGGTGATGCCATTGCCACACGTCGGAGGTTGAAGGGAAATGTCAACGCGGTACGCAGGCTCAATACCGAACGTCCAGTTCTCGACTTGGACGTAGTGTTTGCCCGCGGGCAGGTTGGCCATGCCGGGATTGTTTGCGGTGTCGAGCTGAGGGCAGCTTCCATTGTCCGCACCAAGGAATCCGCCAGGACCTTGCGCGCGCAGAGCAAACGACGAGCCAAACGGGCATCCGCCCATCAAGTCGTGAATGGCGACAGATAAGTCCGATCCCGGCGTCAT
>JBGAOI010000505.1:0-5832 GCA_044221885.1 Polyangium sp. (in: bacteria) | reverse complement strand
ACTACTGTTTCCGCCAGAGTTAGGCGTCGCGCGTGCAGCAAAAATCGTAGAAGAATCGACTCCAAAGGACGCCAAACACACACTTTGGCTTCAATGCTACCCAAGTAACGACGCCGCTACCGAGACGATGCTACGGGAAGTTCTTCGTGTTGGTGCACGCACACGAGAAGAAGCCGTATTGGCTCTTTATGGAAAAGCGATTCCTCAAGCGACGTTGCTGATCTCTTCGGGCAAACCAGCGACTTCACCAATTATTGTGCCTCCGCTGCTTCATGGGGACTTGCACGCGTATTGGATGCAGCGCCCGGGCAACACGTTGACCGAATTGGAAATTCGTACAATTTTTTACGACATGGCCTTTACCCGTGCCACGTGGTCCGAAGACAAAACCGGCCGCGAACAGCAGGTTCTCGAACACCGTACCTTATGGGAAAACGCACCCATTCTGGGCCTCGGACGCCGCGTCGGGCCCTTTTGGTTTCCCTCAAACGGCGAGTCCGACGAATGAAAACGAATCCCCCTCAACGCCTGGTCGTCGACACCGACATGGGCACCGACGATGCCGCAGCGGTTGCATGGCTTTTCATGCAGCAATACACGCCTGTGGAAATCATGGGTATCAGCGCCGTTTGGGGCAATTCCTCCGTTGAAAACGTCACCGGCAACATTCATTCGCTGCTGGCAGCACTGCACCAGCACAATACCCCCGTCGTTTTGGGCGAAAGCCAACCGTTACATGGAAAACGCCTCTCGCTCGGAGCCATGATGCACGGGAACGACGGCTTATGGGGCCACCGCGGTTCGTTCTCGAAAAACCAATTCGATGACGACCTTTTGGGCTTTTATGAAAAACTCGCGCCGCACGCAGAAGGCGCGACATTGCTCACGCTGGGCCCCCTCACGAATCTGGCCCGCGTGCTGGAGACGAATCCCGCTCTTTTGCGCCCCTACTCGCGTGTGGTCATTCTTGGAGGCTCGTATCGTGCGGGAGGCATGACTCCGACCGCCGAGACCAACGTCTGGCAGGACCCGCATGCGGCGCAGAAAGTTCTTTTTGCGGGCCTACCCATTACGCTCGTCACGCGCGACGCGCATACGATGTTTTCCTTGTCGCTGGGTGAAATTGAAGTGCTCACGTCGAGCCGTAACGACGGCGCGCGTTTTCTCGCCAAACCATTGCGCGCCTATGCCGCGGCCCAAAGCAAAGTTGTGGGGGCGATTCATTGTGCCGATGTCGTCGCCGCCATGTGCGCCGTCGAACCGTCCGTCGCGACGCGGATTCAGCGAGCCTTGGTCCATGTGGTGACATCTGACAATCGGCTCGTTCGTGGACAAACGGTCATGGGTTTTACGCCTTCCGAAAAAATACCCATGCTCAAATCGCTTGCGGACCTCGAACCTATCATTCAACGGCACCTTACGGATGCTTCGTTTGATATGGACCAAGCCATTGGCGCCATTTTGGCACAGGGACGCGACAATGCCGACGTCGTGTTATCCATTGCTGCGGCGCGCGTCAAAACGATGTTTCTGCACGCCATGACGACACCGACGGGAGAATAAAATGCCCATTCGAGCCGTACTTTTCGATCGGGACGGCGTGCTCGTGCATGTCGATTGGCAAGGCATTCACACGTCCCTCATCTCCAAACTTCCATTTGCATCCGAGGAAATGATTCGGCGCTGGCAACATTGGGTTCACGCTGGTGGCCTGGATGATTGCGACGGTAATCCTGATCGTATTGGCGCATTCTTGGTTCAATTGGCCGACGAAGTGAACGACGCACAAGCACGAGCAGCCCTGCGTCGTTTTCGAATTTCGGATTTCATACACGCGTACGCTGACGCGCGTCCAGCGCTCGAATTTGTACGGAAACGAGGTCTACGTATCGGCGTCTTGAGCAACAATACCATTTTGCTTGGCTCACGAAACCTTTTGGCTCTCGTGGGCCTTGACGACGTCGTCGATGTGGCGCTCACGGCGCAAAGCTTGGGTGTTTCAAAGCCCGAACCATTGGCGTATCAGCGAGCCGCCGACGCACTCGGCGTGGGGCTCGATGAATGTCTTTTTTTTGACGACAATGCCGATTGGGTTCTTGCAGCGCGAGCGCTGGGCATTCGTGCATTTCAGGTAGATCGCAAGGGTTTCGCCGATCGTCGCGACGTCAATGTCGTCGGTTCACTCGATGCGTTGCCGTCGCTACTCGACGCGTTGTGAATCGATCCAAAGAAAAAAACATACAATCTCAAAGACGCACACTTATTCGGTATGCAATCCGCGCCAGCCGATGGCTGCTGATCGGTTCGGTCCTGCTGATGGGCTGTGGTCCTGAAGTATCCGTTTCTAACACAAGCACCACCAACGAAAACACCTCTGGCAACAAGGCGTGCGTGTTGGGACAAAGCACCGTGGGCGATTGCATTCTTCAACCCAAGTGAAAACGAAGAACGACGTCATGAAGTTGAAAGTTATCGTGATCGATTTTGAATTGTCGAGCCAAACCAAGAAATAGGCGCCTTCGTTTTGGCGCACCCATGGCCATTCTCGTGGGCGTAGCAACTACTGCATATGCGAATGTTCCGCATTCGTTCAAAGACGGCGATGTCTTGACAGCCCTCGATTTGAACGAGAACTTCAATGCTTTGGATCAGCGCATTTCGGCCCTGGAAAACAAAGAGACGCCACCGGATGTCGATCCATCGAGCGCAACAAACGAAGTGGCGGAGTTGTGTTCGGCGAAAACGATGCTTTCATCGAGCACCAAATTCCGGTAGTCTCGCCCGATCGCCCCATTTCCAGGAGCAAATCCAGTGCAAATACCCAATTCCCTCCAACGCAGTGCACGTGTGTCATTGATCTCCAGCGTTCGCCCCGTTGTGATTGCTCTGCCGGCAATCATGGTTGCTTGTGGCTCCGAACCCGATCCCAATCCCCCGGGGAGTGGCGGTTCAGGAGGCGAAGGCACAGGCGGGCAAAGCACGAGTTCCTCCAGTGGCGGCTCAGGAGGCGCAGGCACGGGCGGACAAACCTCGAGTTCCTCCAGCAGCAATGGTAGCTCGTCCAGCAGCAATGGCAGTTCGTCCAGCAGCAATGGTAGCTCGAGCGGCGATATGAGTAGCAGTTCATCCAGTGGATCCGGGGGCTCGGGCACGGGCGGTCAAGGCACAGGCGGATCGTCCACGATGTGCGGCGACGGCACGGTTGAAGGCAATGAAGCTTGTGATGACGGCAATCTCAATAGCAGCGATGGTTGTTCGTCAGCATGTATTGTTGAATCGGGCTGGACTTGCAATGGGATGCCAAAGAGTCAATGCACGGACATCAATGAATGTTTGACGAATCCTTGTGACCCCCATGCGACCTGCACGAATACGAACGGATCGTTCACGTGCATGTGCAACAGCGGCTATACGGGCAATGGCATGACGTGCTCGCCCATTTGCGATTTGCCGCCCATTTTGGCGAACAAACAAATCAATTACGACCTTAAAACGGCAACCGTCAGTGGAAACATCACGCTGAATGGCGGCATCATGCCGGACGATACCAATCCGCAATATTCGGCATCAGGTCGCGGTAGTCTCATTTTTCGACGCAAAGACAACAATTCCACCGTCTACGTCAATATCGGCGAAACCGGCGCTGCCACGTATACGACGTCGCTTTTCGCGGGCGTCTACGATATCGATTTTTCGGCGTTTTACGCGTACGGCCAAAGCGTCCTCCCGGACGGCATCACCGTCCCGGTAGCAACGGGCGTCACGATTCAAGCCAACACCATTTTGAATTACGACCTCAAAACCGCAACGGTCACGAGCAACATCACGCTCAATGGCGGAACGATGCCGGACGACATGAATCCGCAATATTCGGCATCAGGTCGCGGCAGTCTCATTCTGCGCCGCAAGGACAACAATTCCACAACGTACCTCAACATTGGCGAAACGGGACCCGCCATGGTTCAAACGACGGTTTTCACCGGCGCTTATGACGTCGACTTTTCCGCGTTTTACGCGTACGGCCAAAGCGTCCTGCCCGATGGGATCACGACACCGGTCGCGACAGGCGTGATGATTCAGGCCAACGCGGCATTAAATTACGACCTCAAAACTGCAACGGTCACGAGCAACATCACGCTCAATGGCGGCACGATGCCGGACGACATGAATCCTCAATATTCGGCATCCGGCCGTGGCAGTCTCATTTTGCGGCGCAAAGACAACAATTCCACAACGTACCTCAACATTGGCGAAACGGGGCCCGCCATGGTGCAAGCGTCGGTTTTTGTGGGCGCTTATGATGTCGACTTTTCCGCGTTTTACGCGTACGGCCAAAGCGTCCTGCCCGATGGCCTCACGACACCCGTCGCGACCGGCGTGATGATCCAGGCCAATTCCGCATTCAACTACGACCTCAAAACGGCTACCGTCACGAGCAACATCACGCTCAATGGCGGGAGCATGCCGGACGATATGAATCCACAATATTCGGCCTCTGGTCGCGGCAGTCTCATTTTGCGGCGTAAAGATAACAATTCCACGACGTACCTCAACATTGGCGAAACCGGACCCGCCTTGGTGCAAGCGTCGATTTTCGTTGGCGCGTATGATGTCGACTTTTCGGCGTTTTACGCGTACGGTCAAAGCGTCCTGCCCGATGGCCTCACGACCCCGGTCGCGACGGGCGTCATGATTCAGGCCAATTCCGCATTCAACTACAACCTGAAAACCGCAACCGTCACGAGCAACATCACGCTGAACGGCGGGAGCATGCCGGATGATATGAATCCGCAATATTCGGCCTCTGGCCGCGGCAGTCTCATCCTGCGGCGCAAGGATAACAATTCCACGATGTACCTCAACATTGGCGAAACGGGACCCGCAATGGTGCAAGCCCCCGTTTTCGTCGGAGCGTATGACGTCGATTTTTCAGCGTTTTACGCGTACGGTCAAAGCGTCCTGCCCGATGGAATCACGACACCCGTCGCGACGGGCGTGATGGTCCAGGCCAATTCCGCACTCAACTATGACCTCAAAACGGCAACGGTGATGAGCACCATTACGCTGAATGGCGGGATCATGCCGGACGACATGAATACACAATATTCGGCATCCGGGCGCGGCAGTCTCATTCTACGGCGCAAGGACAACAATTCCATGATTTACCTCAACATTGGCGAACTGGGACCGGCGATGGTCCAAGCGTCGATTTTCGTCGGTGCGTATAACGTCGATTTTTCGGCGTTTTACACGTACGGCCAAAGCGTCTTGCCCGATGGGATCACGACTCCACTCGCAATCGGCTGTCCGTAGGTTCGTGTCACGGGACGGCCGTTTGAGCCCGCGAAGCGGGCGAGTTTGGCGTGCCGCGAATGCCTATGAATCAAACCTCGACAAGCGCAAAGAACGAAGTGGCAACGTCGTGCCGGGGAACGTGTCAAGACTTTTTCGCATGTTTCATCGAGGATCGTGTGCTGGTTGGACGAACCTTTGCGGTTTGGCCGTCGTAGAACGTAACAACCCCGCTGCAATGCGCAATTCGACCCAGCCGACGCGTAGCAACTCCTCAAAACAAATGTCTTGGCAACCCGCTCGTTCTTGGGCAACATGAGGCCCAGTCGGTCAAGTCGGGACGAATCTACTAAGTCCTACGCAATCGAACGGAAATTCGTCGGACAAACAAGGGGCGGGGTTACGCATGTCAGCAGAAAACTCACCAACGCCAACCCAAAAATCACTCCACACAACATCGAAAACATGGGCCGCGATCCTTGGCTTGATCGTGCTCGCGATCGTGCTGACCCTGCTCGGCGAACGCCTGCCGGAACCCCT
>JBGAOI010000504.1:0-5836 GCA_044221885.1 Polyangium sp. (in: bacteria) | reverse complement strand
AAGCCGCCGGCGAAGCCCCCCCATCGTGACCGGCTCTTCGCGAAGCGCGCCTGTTGGCGCGCGGAGCGAACGTTCAAATCACCGCGTGCGCTTTCAATCCCACCTGCGCACAATGCAACGAAATGGCTCTCGAAATGGCGGCACGCAAATGAGTGGAGGTGATTTCAACTTGAACGGGTGACGGCTTCAGCCGGGAATACATGCGCACTTTGCCATATACGCCCGTCGATTCACTTCACTCCTCGCCCTCTTCCGTCGTATCGTTGTCGCCGCTATCATCGACCACCGGGAATATCAAATCTTGTCGCGCCCGATCATTCGGAAATGCGGCCCGAACAAATCCCATCAATTTGTCCACCGCCATGTAATGCTCCGACCGCAATGCGACTTCGTCTTGGAACGCTTCGATATGCGCTTTGCGCGCCTGCGTATGCGCATCTGCCGCTTGCTTCAACTTGCCCACGACGGCTTCCAACTTCGGAATCCATTCCGCGCAAAATGCCTCACTGCCCGGAACCTTGCAGCGCTTCATGTCCGCAATGAGTTTTTCCGTTGGCTCGATTTGACGCACGCCGTACGGAGCCACGACCGGCCCCAATCCATCCGGAAACAAAAATGTCGCCAGAGGACCATTCTTGCGGCCACCATCGACAATCTCCACCGCCCGATGGCACATCCGGATCATTTGATCGGTGTCGTAATGCGCAAAGCGAAATGCCGCCCGTTTTTGCAACGAGGGTTTGCGTAATTGAATCCGCTTCTTATGCGCCGTATCCAAATCGTCGTTCAACACCTCGAAAGGCGCCGCATGCGATGCCGTCTCCGGAAACGATTGCAATCCCGCAACAAGTTCGATGCCATACGCCACTCGAGTATCCGACGCGGCGCTCGACCGATACTTCTTCATGTTTACCTCCGCAAAAGTCCGGCATGCTGTATCACATCCTTCGCTACATTTGCAAAAGTTCTCACACATTTCTCGCTACCAAGACACTCAACGCCGACCACGTGCCTCTAGCTCTCACGACAGGTGGCACTTTGTCCGGACTTGGGGCGGCATGCGCGGACGACAGGAGGCACTTTGTCCGAACTTGAGACGACATGTTCGTGCGCCAGGACCCCCTGAGTGCAGACAGAGTGCCTCGGTATTTGGCGACAGGAGGCACTTTGTCTGGACTTGGGGCGGCCTGTTCGTACGGCATGTCACCCTCTACGCGGACCAAGTGGCTCGGTACCGAACGACATGCACGTGTCGACGGGCGTGGACCGGGTCGGTCGACGGAATCCGTCAAGATTCAATCCGATTCTTACAATCCCAATACCTGTCGCACAACGTCCGCATCCGCCAGTTTTCGCCGCCCTTCCGCCAATACCTGATGCGTCTCGGGACCTCGCCCCGCCACAACGACGACATCCCCCGCCGCAAGGTTTTTACATGCCGATCGAATGGCCGCTTCGCGATCCAGATTCACCACGACGTGACGATGGTGGCCAATCCCTTGACGAATGGCCGCGACGATTGCCGCAGGATCCTCCATTCGCGGATTATCACTCGTCAGAATGATTTCGTCGGCACTTCGAGCTGCTTGTCCCATCGGACCACGTTTTCCCTTGTCCCGGCCTCCGCCCGCGCCAAAAACAATAACCACTTTTCCCGTGCACAATGAACGCGCAGTACGTAACGTTCGTTCAATCGCGTCCGGCGAATGACCATAATCGATCACCGCACGCGGTCCTGTCCCAATAACTTCAAATCTCCCCGGCACAGACGGAGCCTGCTCAATGGCGTGAAGCGCGGCGTCCACGGGTGCTCCCGCTCGAACTGCCGCGGCCAACGCGGCCAACGCATTTTCGATGTATACGTCGCCAATGGCTTGCACGTGAAGCGTTCGTTCATTTTCGCCAAACCATTTTGGAGCGCGAAGCTTCACGCGCGTTCCGTCCCACGAAACCACGGCATCCGTGCCCCACACGTCCACGTGCGGCGGCGCAGATTGTCCCGTCCATCGCGAGGGCAAACCGTACGAAATCCGTTGCACTCCTTGGGGCAGGACTTCGGTCAAAAGCTCGGACGCTGGGTCGTATCCATTGAGAATCGCGGCCCCGCCTTCGGGAAGGTGTACGAACAATTGGGCTTTGCTGGCCAAGTAGTGTTCGGGCGTTCCATGACTATCGAAGTGATCCCGCGTCAAGTTCGTGAAAACGCCCAAAGACAAGGGCCACGCTTTGGCAAATCCCGCGGCCAACGCTTCGCTTGTACATTCCAGCGCGGCGTATTTCGCTCCGGCCTCGAGCGCCCGTTCCATCGCTTTGATAAAGCCATCATAATCGGCTTCGACATCGAGTTTTTCTTGGCCTAAGAATGACCCCATCGTGGTCACCCGAAGAACAGGTGAATGCAGTGTTTCGAGCGCTCGAGCAAGATACGTAGTGGTCGTCGTTTTGCCATTGGTTCCTGTCACACCGATGGAGACGATGTGTTTCGACCAGGGAGGCGGCGCCGGAAACATGGCCGTACGTTAGCGCATCTTGGCGCTGTTGTTCAAAACTTTGCGGAATGCACCAAAGCAGGCTGAACATTTTTTGAAGCTTCGACTCACCTTTGGCGCACGTCGCCCAACCCCCTTTCGCGTCAAGCCAAAACCGTGGTAGATTCGCGCTTGCGCCCGATTGTGACGGCGCGATTGGAGACCACATGAACACTCGCTTCCTTGCCCTCGCGCTGGTCGGACCTCTGGCCGGCATACTCACATTATCCGACGACGCTCGAGCTTGCGGTGGATGCGTAATTCCGCCGGAAGCGAATACCATCGTGAATGCGCACCGCATGGCGCTGGCCATTTCCCCAACGCAAACAGTTCTTTGGGATCAAATTCAATACAAAGGCGACCCGAAAAGCTGGGGATGGATTTTGCCCGTAAAACCTGGGGCAACCATTGAATTGTCCACGGACGCCTGGTTCGAAGCCCTCGAAGCCGCAACGACAACCAACGTTTCTGCGCCCCAACTCAGTTGTGGAAGCTCGAGCGTCGGGTGCGGTGCTGACTACAGCAGCGATGTTGGAGGTATTGGCAACGGTGGCGTCGAAGTCTTGCATCGAGGCACGGTCGGACCATTTCAAACCGTCACGCTGAGCACGAAAACGCCTGGTGTGCTCGATGATTGGCTTGCCGACGCCGGCTTCAACCTTCCCGCCGAATCCGCACCGGTCATTGACGCATACATCAAAGAAGGATTCGATTTCATTGCGCTGAAGCTGCTTCCTGAAAAAGGCATCGACGAAATGAAACCCGTTCGCGTCGTGCAAAAAGGAGCCAATCCGACGTTGCCCTTGCGCATGGTCTCCGTCGGCACAGGGGCCAATGTCGCGATTACGCTTTACGTGATTGGCGAAGGACGCTGGGAAGCCAAGAACTTTGCGAATACCCTGGTTCCTTCGGATCTCGTCGCCTGGGACTTCGCAACCAGTTCGTCCAATTATAGCGAATTACGCGAAAAAACCCTTGCGCAAAATGGGGGCAACATTTGGCTGACGAATTTCTCGCGGCAACAAGGATTAACGACGTCACTGGGGCGAAATATCGACGTCAACAACGACTTCAATTTCACGAACGTTCTGGGAGAAGCGTATGTCCGCCAAGGTGCAAAGAATGGCGAAACCACGGATTCGACATGCGCCACAGCATTTCGGCAATTCTCCGGAAGCAGCCGGCTCGTCGTCGACCCCTGCCCGCCTGGCGTTCCTTCGTACGATGCTTCGTGCGGCACTGTCGCTGCCGATGAAACGGATGCACGTCTCTTCGAATGCGGCGCAACCGACAAAGTCGTGGAAACGACGCTCGACGATATCGCTACCGCTCTCACGGGAATGCATCCCAAAGACGTGTGGGTCACGCGTCTCGAAGCGAATTTGCCCCGCGCGGCCTTGGCAAACGACCTCGAGCTTACCGCCGCGACAAACCAAGTCGAAGTAAGCGCTGATATCCAAGCCCGTCTCGGGAAAAATGCCTGCGACTCGTCCCTCACGCCCATCCCCATCACTCCGTCAAATGACGACAAGGGCCGAATGTTGGTGCTCGTCACGATGCTCGGCGCCATGGGTCTTGCGTTTATGCGCAAATGGTCGCGTCATCCGACTTTACAAAACGCCACCTGAGTTTTTCTAGTCAAACAACTCGTTTTTCGTGCGTATACAAGGTAAACCGTCCTTCACGCACGAACGCGGCGAGGGTCAAACCGGCTTCTTCGGCCGTGTCAATGGCCAACGAGCTTGGAGCGGAAACGCTGGCTACGCATAGAAATCCCGCCATCGCCGCCTTTTGCACAATTTCAAAACTCGCCCGACCACTCACGGCAAGAATACGAGCTGCTTCTTCCGACACGTCGTCACGAGGCAAACCGCCGGCGTGGAGCAACTTTCCTACGACTTTGTCTACCGCGTTGTGCCGACCGATATCTTCGGCATGCGCAATGATATTTCCTGCTGCCGATATGGCACACGCTGCGTGTAGACCACCTGTTCGCGTAAAATTGTCCTGACGCATGGCCAACAATTGCGGTACACACACAAGGGCATTGGGATCAATCCGTTCGAGCGATGAAATCACGGGGACACGCGCCAAAAGGTCTTCGATATTGTCGCGCCCGCACACGCCACAGGCGCTTTGCGTAATGCCCGTGCGCTTCGTGCGCAACAGAACGTCCACATCGAGATTCACGCCGGGACCAGGAATGACCTCGATGGTATTCCCATATCGAGGATCACCGATACGTCCGCAATGATGGACGCTCGCAATATCATCCAAATGCCGGATGACACCTTCCGCAAACAAAAACCCCAAGGCGAGGAAACGATCTTCACCTGGCGTACGCATGGTCGTGGCCAAGGTTTCACCTGCCACACGAATTTCAAGAGGTTCTTCGACCGCCACATCGTTGATACGTTGCGACAGGTTTTCCCCTTGAACGACTACGACTTCCGTGCAACGGATGCTTTTATTCATCGTCACGGTTGGGCCTTGATACAAGAGTTTGTCGGCAAATCAGCTTCCTCATTCCACGTCGTACATGCAATATTCGACAGAACAACCTTCGGTCATGCACGAAATCATGTTGCGCCGATTTTTGGCCGAAACGGACGATAAGAGAGCTTGGCAATCACGCATTTGCAAATTGCCGTTGCAATTACGGACGAGGGCCGTGCACGAATTCTGGGTGCTCGGTTCGACGCATCCACGTTGCACTGCGGTAAGGCCACATTGATTGGCGAGGTTGAAATCGCAAACGGCTTGTTTTCCGCTTCGTGCCAAAATGCATTCCACCGCCTTTTCGGCAACTTTGGGACGTAGCCCGCGCGCGAGAACGCCGCACATTCTCCGCGTATCAGCAAAACTCTCGCATTGAGGCCCTGGCGCACGCAATGTGGCACAACCCGTCGGAGCAACGCCGCTTTCATCGCACATCGAGCCGCTTTCCACGGCCGCCCCGGGCGACCGATCGAGCGCCGCGAGCGTCTCTTCATCCGTAGCATTCGCGTTGGTTTGTCCGGGCTTGGTAGCAATTGCCAACTGAGCCGAAGGAGCAGCCGCAGCCTCGGAACCCGGAAGCGCCACGACGGGCGATGCGACCACAATGGGACCGCTCGACGAAGAAGCGGCGTTCGAACCACAAGAAGTCCCGGCAATACTCGCCGTGAGCAGCAAAAATTTGGAGCGGTCGATTTGCATGGCGCGCCGAGATACTGGAGCACCGTCGCGACCACAACGCAACCAATTTGATGCCCTCTAAGGAAAATATTACGCGACAATTCGGAGGGAAATCGACGGCACCCTGGAAT
>JBGAOI010000503.1:0-5846 GCA_044221885.1 Polyangium sp. (in: bacteria) | reverse complement strand
GTCCGGAACGGCAGAGAAGGACTTTTGACCTATGTAGCGTGAGGTTTTAACCCCGCGCGGGGGTGACAAAACGAACGGTGTCGCGAGTTCTGGGACCGTCTCTCAAACCCGCCGCACAGACTCATTCCGGCAACGGAATGAATTCCACGTCATCGCCCGGAACCTTCGCAAAACGACCTTCGCGCCAATCGGCCTTGGCTTGTTCAATGCGTTCTTTTGAACTTCCAACGAAATTCCAAAAGATATGCCGCTCCCCATCGAGCGGCTCGCCGCCCAGCAACATCACCCGCGCCGCTTCGACCGCTTGAATGGTCGCTTTGACGTGCGGGCGAAAAACCACCATTGCGCCTGCTTCGATCGTTTCGTCGTCCACCGAAATGGAACCTTCTACGACAT
The DNA here is from genome assembly GCA_044221885.1 of Polyangium sp. (in: bacteria). Lineage (GTDB taxonomy): Bacteria > Myxococcota_A > Polyangia > Polyangiales > Polyangiaceae > Polyangium. The sequence goes on along the minus strand of JBGAOI010000503.1, from coordinate 5,450 downwards.
ACACGGCCCGTTCTTCGTGTTCGTCTGGGACAACCAATTCTGCGTTTATCTCCAAACATGCTTCGACGTAATGCATGGGCGACAAGACTTCGACCGGTGACGTCAAGCCAAAAGCATGCCCCAAAACGATTCGCAAAGAAACTCCGGGCAATGACAGCGACGGCAATGTATCGGCCGGATGGTGCACGAATTTCGGCTCGGTTTCTTCCAAGTTCCTCGGCAATGCAAGCCAAAGCTGAATGCCATGAATCGAACCTCCCCGTTCGCGTTGTTCGTCCGTCCCTCGTTCGGAATGCACGATACCTCGACCAGCCACCATCCAATTGACCGCTCCGGGACGAATGACTTGAACCGAGCCAAGGCTATCGCGATGCAAGATTTCCCCGTCGAACAAATACGTCACCGTCGCCAAGCCAATATGCGGATGTGGCCGAACGTTGATCGGGTGGTTGGGATCGAGCACCGCGGGGCCCATATGATCGAAAAAAGCGAACGGACCAACGAGTCGCCGCTCCATGGCGGGCAAAGATCGCCGCACGATCAAGGCTCCAAGATCGCGCGTACGGGGACGAATGACAAGGTCAATCGTCTTGCTGAAAGGCTGGTGGCTCGGGTCATGGCTCATGGTGCGGGCACCATAATACAAAAACGTTCGCGTTCCTAGCACTTCCTGTTTTGAACTCGAAGAGACTTGCGCGTGCAGCCGCCGAGGTGGCGGCGGCGCGCGCAAATGGTCGAAAGAAGACGTTTTCTTCGGCGAATCATTTTTTTGACAGGGTGGAAGACGACCATCGCGTGCGGCGTTCACTGGACACTGGAAACAACGCGTGCGCTGAATCCAGAAATCGGACGCCTGCGTGAAGTCGTCCACTTAAACGAGTGTCTGCCGAGCTTGTCGCCGCTTGGGTTTTACCAAAAACACCACAACGGTGACAAGCGAGGAGCCACGCTTTGCATTGCAAGAGGATGCGTTTCATCAGAAAACGCAGTGTAGGGAGAATACCATGAAAGTACGATTCTTGATGCTTGCCGCAGCCCTTTCCGCCACGATGATGTCGCCGCAAGTCAAGGCTGGCGATCCCATCTCCATGGACGAACAACTTCATCGCGTGATCAGCTCCAATTGCATGGTCGATCTCGTCGACCAAAAGCTGCTCGACGGGGCCGATCCCAACTACAAAAATCAGGATTCGAGTTTGGGCGTCAAGGTCGGCGACAATGCGCTCATTGCGGCATTGCGACGTCCCTGCCACGAAAAAGCCATCAAGCGTATGGTTACGGGCAAAGTGCCGGTCAACATCAATGTGGCCCACGTGAAAAAAGCCAACATCGAAACGCCCGGCGTCGATGGCCTCACGCCGCTTGTTCTCGCGGTTATGCTCGACGACGTATCCATCGTCAAAATGATTCTCGAAGCAGGAGCAGATCCGGACAAGAAGATCGTGGCGCCGAACAATGCGCAAACGAATGGGAAAACGGCCATCGATTTTGCGACCGGCAAACACGCGAAGAAGATCAAGAAGTTGCTCAAGAAGAATTGAGCGCTGCTAGTTGGACGAATAACCTGCCCCACTCCGAATGAAGTGGCTCATCCATTCACGGATTGCAATTCGACGCTTCCGTTTGACACGCGACAAAGAGCGTAGCGCCATTACGAGCTTCGCCATCTCCCACAAAACGAATGATGCGTTTTTCGTTCTCGGGGCATTTCGCGACGAGTGCCTGATTGCCCACCGGTGGCGATGAACCCGCATCAATGTAACACCAACCGTCCACTTCGTTTCCCTGCACCGCGGGATAATCGCTGGTATCGCTTTGGCAAGCGACCAATTCGTCACCCGTCGATTGCGGAATTTCGCAAAAACAATCCCAATTTGCTTTCGGGGCCAACGGGTCTTGCTTGATCTGGTCGACAGCCTGGGCCATTGCCGATCCTGGTGCGATACTCTGCCGAGCTTTCGTCGAATCGCATACGCAATTTCCAGGAGAATTGCGAGCTTCGATGATGCTGCACGAGACGCGACCGTCGGGTTCTGCGCTGAGGTGCTCCTGAAAGCATTGACCTCCAAGCGCCGGCTTGAGACGATCGGCAATGGCTTGCATGGCCGGGCGATACCCGAAATCAATGGCCGTTTCGACTTGATTGGACACCTGCGGAGCGCACACCGAACCGACGACACCTTGAGATCCCAAATCGCGAATGACCTGCAACGGTCGAATACCAGGATACGCCTTCGCTTTGACTTGCATCGTGGGCGCATTCATGTTGTTGGGATCGGTTTGACAAAGCGGACTGTCATTGGTCTTGTTCGCGCAATCGCAGGCCGGCAAATTCGTATTCGTACAATCACGCTCGGTACCCGGCAAAAGCGGGAAAATGCAAGCGAACTGCAGATCGTCATTCGGTATGGTCCATTCGTGACCATTGATTGGATTGGCCCAAGGATTCGCTAACGAATCTGCAAGCATATCGCCCGTGATCGGGTTCGTCCCAGTACGCTTCTGGAAAGTCTCTTGCATGAGCGGGTCGAGCGGTTTTACGCCAGCCGCAGGATTGCCAAGAATGACTTGCCATGTCGAAGGGCTGTTTGGATCGTTAGGATCCGAAGGCGCCGCGAGTTCGTTCGCGGTTTTGAAGCCTTTTTTCAGGTCTGTCTTGTCCCGCGCAATGTCTTGCCACGGAACGCCGACAATGCCCGTGAAAAACACGAGGCCCGGGTCGCGAACGTTGAAATTGTCGTCGGTCGGATCGAGGTCCGAGAAAATGGGATTGGGCACCATTTGTCCATCCCGATCGGGAATCATGGCGCTCGAAAATGCCTGCACGTAACGGTCTATAGGGTAAAGAAAGTCGATGCCGAATCGACGTTTTTGATCCCAACACCGCAGGTTGATGTTGTCTTCGGCGTCCGAAAGCAGCGCGGGACCCGTCCCGCCATTCGGGTCGGCGCACGTCGGATCGACGGGGCAAGATCCTGCGCCCTGACCGCACGATTTGCAACAGGGATCGTTGGGATCGACGGCGCATTCTTGACGCGCACGAGGCAAACGCACGCTTGTCGCGCCATTACGCAATTGACCGACATAATAAAATTGCCCGAATTCCTTGATCGAGCAGTCATTTTCGTCCGTCAACATGATGACCGACAGCAGTGAATCCGGACGCAAAAACGACGCGCGCTCCGCGAGCAGCACTTGATCGGTTCCCGTAGGTACGGCTTTGTAGTTATCGACGATAATCGATTCGTAGGGATTCGGATCCATCAAAAACCGATAAATGGATTCGAGCTGCGATTCATACCCGCAGCCGATTTGTCCCACGCCACGAACCATATTCCGCAACGTTGGCAAAAGCCCATTGCCGTTGGCATCATCCAGCACCGTTTCGCCGGGCGGAATCAATTCTTGCCGCGGATCCCACGCCAAAAACCCTTTGCCGACGTACGTCGGCGCCATATTGAGCGCACACGGATCGAGCCGCGACAACAAATGCCCTTGGTCATTGTTCGTCGTATTGGGAAGGGGTTGGCATTCCTTGGAGGCAGCGTCGATATTCGGGCAGGAATCGGCACCGTGGCCACCGATGCTCGAACTAATGACGCCAATATGCACATCGAGAATAGGCTCGACCTCGCGTCGCGTTCCATCCGGGCAGCGCTCCAACGGTCCTACGGGTTGCATGGCGGAAGCAACTCCATTTTCGTCAATGCAAGGCGGATTGATGATCTTTCTCACGAGGTCGGGTACTGCCAATGCAAGCAATTCTTGTTTATCGGCCATGGACCGGGAATTGTCGATTGCGAGCAGAATGTCGATCTTGTCGACGGAGCTTTGCTGAAGCTTGGACGCAAGGATGGTGGTCGTACACGGCGGTGGCGGCGTGGAATCAACCGGTCGATCATTGCAACCCGACAATGCGGCAATCGAAACGAGGGGCAACGCACGACCCACGCGAAAACAATGCTGGGGGAATTGAGCGAAGCTGGCTAGGCGAAGGTTTCTCATAACCTGAATGATAGCAAAAAGAATACCAGAAACACCACCGTGAATTTGCCCTTGCGGCAGATTGGGGGAACCCGCAAAACATGCGCTGGTCACGCAAACGGTGCTCGAGCGACGTTGTCCAAGTGCTTGCCTGGTCCCCTTCCCCGCACGCTCCATCCCATCATTGACACCACGTCCCATTTCTGCTTCTCTCGCGTTCGTGGAGCCCAAAGTTCACCATTGCCCTCGTTGTGGCGCGCCACTCTCCGTACGACCCGGCGCTTGGGCTGTTCGCTGCAATTTTTGCCAAGTCGACGTGTCTCTCCTGGGCCAGGGCCAAGTGCCGACACCATCGGCCGAGCCCCAACCGGCACTCCCACCGCCACCGCCAACTCCAGCCGCGATCTTGCGTGGAAAAATCGTATTTGCGATCTGTGTCGGACTTTTTGGCGTCCTCATCTTGCCGACATTTTATTACCTCGATCGTTATGATTCCACCGATCGCGCGCCCGTCATTGCCATCGTCGCGAGCATTCTGGGGTTGATCGTATACGGCTCGGGGCGGCGCAAACTCGCGACCATTGCGGTCATGTTGCTCGGATTGGTGCTTCTTCTCAAACCCTTTGTTCGCCCGGTTATTTATGACAATTATACCTTGTCGCTCACTTCGGAAACGCATCTTTATTTTCTCATCTCGGGCATCAGTATGCTCGTGGTGTTTGGTTGGCTGCTCCTTTCGGCTTTCGATCCCAAGCATTCGCCCCCTACGGACAGCAAACTTTTGCGCCTTATTGCGGTCGGCATGTTGGGCGCGGGCATATTCGGCGGTTATCATTTCTTTGGCGGGCCAACCATTCGCGACGTCATTCAACAGCACCAAGCCGACGGAACGGCCATGCGGCAAACGTTTTTCCAATTTGCGAAAAGCCTTCCCGATATCGGCAAAGTTGTCCCGCTCCAGGAAAAACTCACGCCCTTGCCGGTTTGGCACGAAAATCGACAGCTCGAAAGCAACATTGACATCGTCACCGTCGAAGAATTGTGGAATCCCGACGATAGTCCCAAAGGTCGAAATTTGCATTTATCGTCCGAGATCATGTTCGCGATTCACTGGACTGGCCCGAAAAACCCCATGTCGTCGACCACCATGGGTCAACAAGCCGGCGAATTCACCAAGCGCATGAAACACACGTTCGAATTGCCTTGGCTCGCCGCGTATCGTGCCGGCACGAGCGGCATTGAAGTGTTTGTTTACGATGTGCGCGCCGGCAAGATCGTCACAGCAGCGGTCGTCACCGGAACGAGCGGTGATTACTCCATGGATCGGGGCCTGGTCCTCAACGGCCTCGCCAAAGCCACCGGCGGCACGTTCGCGGTGAAATAAACTGAAATCATCGTCTCCTCGACGTCGCCCTTCGACCGCGATTCATTACGCGGCATGAAACACCTCAGCCTCTTGTTCGTTT
>JBGAOI010000502.1:0-5867 GCA_044221885.1 Polyangium sp. (in: bacteria) | reverse complement strand
AACGGCGGTGCAGGTGGCACCGGTGCGGGCGGATCAGGCAATGGCGGATCGGGCAATGGCGGAGGCGATCCTGGATGCGTGCCGTCGTTGCCGACGTTTGCCGATGGGAAAACTCCGCAATCGACGCTTTACGTCACCGCTGGGGCTGCGGCAGGCGGGGACGGTAGTCAAGCCAAACCATTTGCGACCTTGCTTGCGGCCTTGACGGCGGCCAAACCGGGCACGGAGGTGCGCGTGAGCGGCGCATTGCCCGAGCCGACGTATACGACAGGCATCAAAGGAACGGTGGATGCGCCGATATGGATCACGGGCGAAGCCGGGGCGAAGATTGGCCCGTTGACGCTCGAGAGTGCTTCGAGCATCGTCGTGCAGGACTTGGAAATTGCCAATTCGCCGACGGGCCATGTTTTGCATTTCTTTTTCGCGGACCATTTGTTGTTCCGGCGCCTGCGTATTCACGACGCGGGACTCGGATGCATCAAAGGGAGCCAAACGACAAATGCGTACGTCCAAGATTCAGAACTTTGGGCCTCGGGGCAAAGCTCCGGCCATCCCGTGCTCGATTACGTGGGCGTTAATGACGGCCATATCGTCCGCAGCAAGTTTCATCAGGGACCGGGCGTGATGATCATGCTCAAGGGCGGCACGAGCGATATGTTGTTCGCGTGGAACGAAGTGTACAATCAAACGGATCCAGGCAATGCACTGGCGCTTGGACAATCGACGGGGCCGCAGTTTTTCCAACCGATCGATTCCAAATTCGAGGGGCTACGCATCGTTGCGTTTGCAAACCTTTTGCATGATTTGGTGGGGCCGCCGGTGGCCTTCGAGGGATGTAAAGATTGTGCGGCGTACCATAACACGATTTGGAATACGACCGGCGCGCAGCTCGTGCGGTTTCTCCCAGGCGCGGCGGGTGAACAATCGGGCGTGACGGAATCGAAGCCCGAAGGGTGTCGATTTACGGGGAATATCGTGGTCGGTGGTCAAGCCAATGGTGCGTCGCTCAATGCGGATGCCACGAGCATCGGACCGGGCAACGTGGTCGATTACAACGTTTTCCTGAAACCGGGAACGCTGAATTGGTGGGGCGAGATTCCGCAGGATATGGTGCATTCGACGTACGATCAGGATCCGCAAGTCTCGGCGACGGGTGTACCGGGCAATGTGGCGCTCGTGGATGGCAAAGGTCCGCCGGACATTGGAGCATTGCCATTTGCGAAGGTCTTCGTGCGTGATTACGCGGGCAAATGTATCTCGTCACCGACGGACATCGGCGCGTACGTGGTGCCGTGACGGAGTGACGAACCGTTCGTCGCAGGGATTCAGCACCTCGGACGAACCCAGCCCCACCTCCAACCTCATTCATCGTTCTATTTCGCCGAACCTTTTTTGCTTGCACGGGGCGCTTGACGCGGTCGTTGTTGCTTGACGTTGCTTGGCAACGGGATTATTGAGGAAGCCATGCCGATCGAGCGAGGCGAAGGGGATCTGTTGCGAGCTGACGTGGACGCGCTTGTCAATACGGTGAACACCGAAGGCGTCATGGGGAAAGGGCTTGCGTTGCAATTCAAGAAAGTTTTCCCGGACAATTTCGCCGCGTATGCACGGGCCTGCAAATCGAAAGACGTCGTTCCGGGACGAATGCACGTGGTTCGTCGGTCGTCGTCGCCGCGGTTCATTATCAATTTTCCCACGAAAACCCAATGGCGGTTGCCATCGAAATTGGAGTATGTGCGCGATGGCCTGGTTGACTTGATTGCGCAAATTCGCGCACTCGGCATTCAGTCCATTGCGATCCCGCCTCTGGGTTGCGGACTTGGTGGCCTCGATTGGGCCGTCGTCAAGCCGCTCATTCTCGACGCATGTCAACAGATCCCCGATGTTCGAGTTCTTCTTTACGAACCTGCGGAGGCTTCCCTTCAGCCGAAATGATTGATCACCGTATTGGCCAACCCATCGCTCCAGCGTAATGCAAATTCGAGGTACCCCCATGCAAGTATCCAGCGCACCGAATCACCATGACCACCCGTGGCTCCGTCTCGGCCTTTTCCTGCTGCTTTTGACCGGCCCATCGGCTTGCTCCATGCCGCCGGCGTGCAAGGCCGACCAATCGGCTAGGCCAAACCCTGCTCTTCCGAAAGGCGAGGCCGGGTTTCTCCCGTACGCCCATTCTCACAATGATTACGAGCAACCCCGCCCGCTCGAGACGGCTCTGGAGCAGCGTTTTTACAGCGTCGAAGCCGATATTTATTACTCCTCGGGCGAAATCACCGTTTCGCATTATTCGTGGGGCACCAAAGGCACACTCAAAGAGCTTTACCTGGATCCGCTTCAAGCACGCGTGGACGCGAAAGGTTCGGTGCACGGAGACGGCTTGCCGTTCACGTTATGGATTGACCTCAAAGAAGGCGATACTGAGCTTGTCGATACCCTATATGGGCTGCTCGATTCGTATTCGATGTTCACGAGTTTTTCGCTGAACAGCTCGATTCCCGGACCGGTGACGGCCGTATTGACCGGTGATGCAGGAGGAAAAGAGGATTTTGTCACGTCGGTTTGGCCCCACAATGCCACTCGAGACAGCAATGACTATTCCCCGGACGATCCACCCGCAACGCCAGCTTGGCGATATTATGCCCTCAATTGGAACGATTATCTCGATTCCTCGACGGGTTCACTTTCCAAAGACGATGAATCGCGCCTCGCCTGTATCATGGAGAATGCGCACGCCAATGGTCGCCAGGTGCGTTTTTTCAGTGCCCCGGACAATGCCGAATATTGGCGCACAGCGCTTGATTTTGGGATTGACTTCATCAATACGGACAATCCTGCTGGACTCGAGGATTTTCTCACGCAAGCGTTCGCAGCGCCTTGATAAAAAGCCGCCGGTAGCGAACGGTATTGAGGGACCTTTCATGAAATCGCCCACCCACGGGCGAGGCTACACGACGACGGGCCCTCGGCGATTGCTCGCCGCGACCGACAGTCCGCAAGCAGCACTTGACGTAACGCATCGGGACGAGCAAACGTCCGCAAGACAGTGAAAATGCGATTGGTGCTCCATCAAAAATGTTATATGTCCGAAAGCGATCATGTCTTCCCTTGGCACACGCGGCACTTGCATTCTTCTGTGTTGCCTTGGACTTTGGACTTGCAATCGCGAAGATTCTCACGCGGAGTCAACGTCCGCTTCGACGCCAGCCATCACGTTCGTCGAAGCGCCAGAACCCGCCACGGACGGCGCCGCGGACCCCCCGCCGATCACGGTTCCTCGTGACGAACCCTCCATTCCGATGCCCGGACCGCACCGCAAACGCCTTGCCGCAGCCGTGACCCTCAATGCGACCTGCGTTTCGTGCCATGACAAACAAGCTCTTGAATGGCGCGATTCATTTCACCAACGGGCAAACATCGACGCCGCGTATGTGCGAGCATTCGCGATTGAACCATTGCCTTTTTGCCGTGGTTGTCATGCCCCTGAAGCGGACCCTGCAAAACAACCATCAAACGCCGTCAGTGAATTGGGTGTCGCCTGCGTCACGTGCCACGTGACCGAAGAAGGGCACGTCCTCGCGGCAGCGCAGGCGGATGCGACAATACGACCCCAGGCGCCGCATGCGGTCAAACGATCTCGAGAATTTGCGCATCAAGGCGGCTGCAAACAGTGCCACGAATTTCATTTTCCAGGGCCCGGCGGATCCGACGACGAGTTTTTCATGCAAACCACGGCGCGCGAACATCTCCGTTCCCCTGCGGCCGCAGAAGCTTGCGCCCATTGCCACATGCCGATCGAAGCTGGACAACGCTCGCATTCCTTTGCGCACGTCCGTGACCCGGCTTGGCACAGGAAAAACCTCGACGTCAACGTTGAACGCGTAGCCGATGGCCTGCTCCGCGTGAAGATTGCCCAGCCAAACCCGGGACATGATGCTCCCACGGGCGACCTTTTTCGTCGTTATGAAGTCGGTTATGAAATTCGAACTTCAACGAACGAGGTTCTCGAGCGAGACACGCAATACCTTGGGCGCCAATTCGAACTTCGCCCCGACGGGCGCGGGCGAAAACTCACGTTGGACAATCGAATCAAGGCGGAACCGAGTATTGTCGAATTCGTCGTGCCGAGCATGGTGGCTCTCGATGCTCGCTTGGTGTGGTGGGTGAAATATCAACGTGTGGCGACCGTGGGAACGGGACGCGATCCTCGAGATGCCATCGTGGAATCCGAAATCGATCTTCATTCGGGGGAAATACCTTGGAACAACAACCCAATGCCGGTGAATCAACCATGAAACTCCAAACATTCCGATTCGGTTTCTTAGCACTGTTGGCTCTTTCGTGTAGCAAGTCGGCACCTGCACCGGAAAAGGAACCATTGGCCATTTCAAGCATTCCAACGGTGGCTCCGAGTTCCAGCGCGGCGTTGACGCCCGTGCAAGCGCCCAAAGATGCGTTGCCGCTACTCGTACCAGACAAACCAATTGAAGCGACAAAAGGGTTTGGGTTTTATGCCATTGACGGAGCGTTTATTGTCGTGGATGGTTTGCGTGTCGGGCGATATGTCGACGACAAGGTAGAGTGGCTTGGTGCGGTGCCGAAACTGAACGAAGCGTTTGGTGGAAGTCACATCGATACGGTGACGGGGGTTTGGCCGGACGTCGACGTGCATTATTCGTCGGACAATGGCCGAGCCGCACAACCGAGCGTTTATCCGCTCACCGGCAAAGGAAGGGAAGTGATGTTTGCGCCCGGTGGTGGCCTCGGGTGGATTGTCGGATCGGTTCGTCTTGGAAAAACGACGCTCGTTGCGGGCGTGGATTATTATCTAGGTTCGCGGTTTGAAACATTACGAGGTCCAACGATAACGATTTCGCCCAAAGCCGCGGAAGATGCGGGATGCGACCTGGCGAAACTCAGTGAACACGATACGCAGAAGATTGCGGTTCGATTCAGCGCGGTAGCCGTAACGGGCAAAGGCAATCTGGTTACCGTGGGACACTTATGCGACGACCGCACGCGACCGGCGGCAGAAATTTGGGACCAGCCGGGAAAGTCGCGTATTGTCGAGCTTGGGGACCTTCTCCACCATTTGGACTACTTTCCCAAATTGTTCGTGGGCAAAGGTGACGAGTTTTGGCTCGTATCTCGGGACATCATCCATTACCTCGATGGCAAATTCGAAAAATTGCCATTGCCGACACATGCATTGACGACGGTGTTCGTTTCGGCAACGGGCAAATTGCATGGTATTGCCAATCGCGAACTGCTTCGATACGACGATGGGAAATGGACGCCCATTGCCCGAGTTCCTCGCGGAACGAAATATTCCACCATCGTGATGGGTGAAGCCGGTACGATTTGGGTGGCGAACGGCGGGATCGCAAAACTGCGCGAAGCTCGAGAAGATGAAAAGGAAGCGCCGTGCAAGACGCCGTTTGTATATCTGTATGAAGTGTCCTGGAAAAACGAAAACAAATATACGTTTCCTTCGACGCGAAAAGCTTTGGCTTCGTTCCCGGATGTGGCGAAAATCAAGCTGGTCGAATATCGGGATTGGGGGCGGAAACTCGGCGTTCAAGTGGAAAGCGAAGAGCAGGGCGAGGCGGTCATCAAACATATCAAGGCGAATATGAAAGACGAGTTTCCCGAACTCGTTTGCCTCGTCCCGGCAACCCCCCGTTTCATTGACATCAATGATGGCAAATAGCGGCGGCGACTGGCAGACCCATATGGCAACGCCGAACTTTCGAGTCCGTCTCAGCCCCGCCCACGGTTAAAACCGTGGGCTATTCAATAAAAAGTCCTTCGCTGCCGCTCCGGGCTGGCCTTGTGGTTTCACCGTGAGAAATCATTTCATTCGATCAACG
>JBGAOI010000501.1:0-5871 GCA_044221885.1 Polyangium sp. (in: bacteria) | reverse complement strand
GGGTTCATCGGCATGTTTGTTATGACCCAACCCCAATTGACCAAAGGTATTCAAACCCCAACATCGAACCGAAGCATCGTCGAGAATGGCGCATGTGTGCGACCCTCCCGCGGCCACGAATTTCGCTTTGCGCCCAGGACCAAGATTCACCGTTGCCGATGGTTTGTCAATGTCAATCGTGCCCTTGACACCAAGCTGACCTGCGTAGTTCCAACCCCAGCATTTGAGGGAATCGTCGTCAAGAATGGCACACATGTGCGACGCGCCCGCCGCAATCGACGTTGCAAAACGTCCGGCACCAAGATTCACCGGTTCTGGAACATTACTGTCTTTGGTATGTCCGACGCCACGTACACCGTACGAATTGCCGCCCCAACACGTCAGCGATTGGTCATCCAATATCGCACAAACATGGTTCGAACCGGCGGCAATCGACTTTGCCAATCGTCCTTTTCCAAAATCCACAGCATTTGTCGGCGCATTTTGCCGGGTGTTATGAGCCAATCCGAGCGTACCCGATGAATTGAGCCCCCAACATTTTACGGATGAATCATCGAGAAGGGCACAAGAAAAACGATCGGCAGCAATGACCGATTGTGCCGTTCGACCCAGTCCAAGATTGACAGGTTCTTTCGCGGTACGAATGGAATCGGTGTTGCCACGGCCGAGTTGACCATAATCATTATTTCCCCAGCACTTGAGCGACTTATCGTCGAGAATTGCGCACGTATGCGAGACCCCCGCGGACACGGAGAGGGCTGTGTGGCCTGTGCCAAGATCAACCTTGTATTCGGGAGTTGTTTGCAAATCGAAAAGATAACCAAGCTGATATTCTTGATTGCGCCCCCAACATTTGAGCGCAAAGTCACCGCGAATTGCGCAGGTGTGTGAATCCCCCGTCGAAACCTGGATCACCGCTTCTCGTTTGACGCAAGCATCGCCACAACGCGCCGTCCGACTTACGCCGCAATTGTCAGCGGCCGACGCTTCGCCACATGTTTTGCCAGCACGCGCGCAAAATGCGGCCGTGTCTTCCGGAATGCAACGATTCTCAATCGACGGTGATTGGGCATTGGTAGCAGTCGCCGAAGGAACTGAAACGCTCGCGTTATCAGCGTGATCCGGCGTATTCGCAAGGGCCGCGTTGCTTGCTGCATGGCTCATGGCCTTTGTGCCACCACAAGCGGCAAAAAACACGAGGCAGAAACCAGCAATGCGTTTGCTCGAGGGTGAACCGCCGCTAGGCGTTGGTTTGAATCGCTGCATGATGCGCCCTTCTTATCAGTTGGGGAACCATGCAGCAAGGAGAGCGTCGAGGAAAATGCGCCGAGTCGTGGCGTTGTGTACTGTGGCGCGAAGTGCCAGGAACGTTGGGGATTGAGGTCGGCCCGCCGTTATTTACGGGCAAACCTTTTTGACAATGCCTACTTCGTCAAGTCGGTGGCAAGCCGCGGCAAGACTTCGTACGTCGTTTCATATTGTGCACCCACGCCGACCACCGTAATCATTTGGTCAATCGCCAATGTCGACGTATCGATGAGTGGTTTTCCCCCGACAAGATGGACAAACACCTGAACCTCGGCCGACCCATCATCGATGAATACTTTCATTCCGTAGGGGCTGTCATCCACCACCATCTGGGTAACTTTACCCGTGACACGAATGAGTTTCCCTTCCACTTGTTCATTCACATCACCCGTTTTCGTATCCACGGGCATGATGGTCATCGTCGGCCCAGCGGCCTCGATGACGTCAGCTTTTGCCGTAGCGAGCACGGTCTGTTGCGCGACTTGCGTCAATTTACCTGTGACTCGAACCTTTTTGTCCAGCGCAAGCGTGAGAAGATCGTTCAAGCCGACGTAAATGCCTCCCGTGGCATCTTGAATCACGAATCCTTGATCTCCCGTTGCCGAATTGAATACGCCTGGCGCAACGGTTACAAAACCTTCGACCGTTGCCATTGACCCATCCGCGAGCGCGCGTGCTTCAGAAATCGTTATGACGCTTTCGCCACCGCTGGAGGAAGTCGACGTACTGGACGAACTCGACGTGCTCGACGAACTCGAACTGCTGGTCGTGTTTTTGTTGTCATCGTCCCCGCAGCCTGCAAACAGCATGGATGCGATGACAATGGCGGAAGCGAAATACCCGGTTCGACGTGCAGAAGTGTAGATCATGGCACAACGAATACTTCCTTTGCTTGGCGTCACGCAAGAAAAATCAGTACCCACGCGCCGTGACAATTTCGCGGATAACGTCCGGACGAAAGCTTCGGCGATTCGACGAGAGCATAACCTCGTTTGCCGCCGATCTGGCCGTAACGAATCACGGATTCGGAAGGTGCAAGGCCCAGAGGCGCTGGTTCAAAGCTGCTCTACAACTTTGGAAGGCGAGAGATTCAGGGGACGCTCGGCAAACCGGCAAGAGCCATGGCCAATTCTTTTTCGTCGTATTGGCGATCTTCGAGTTTTCCCGACGTGTAATCGCTATACGCCTGCATATCGAAGTGGCCATGACCGCAGAGATTAAATAGAATCGTTTCACTGCGTCCTTCGCGCTTGCAGCGTAATGCTTCGTCAATCGCGCCTTTGACAGCGTGATTGGCTTCCGGCGCAGGCACGATTCCTTCATGGCGAGCGAAAAGGACACCCGCAGCAAAACATTCGCTTTGGTGGTACGCAACCGCTTCGATGAGATCCAATTCTTTGAGGTGCGAGACGAGAGGTGCCATTCCGTGATAACGCAATCCACCCGCGTGAAATCCCGGCGGTGTAAACGTCGAGCCAAGCGTATGCATTTTCGCCAGCGGCGTCATGTGCCCGGTGTCGCCAAAATCATACGCGTATTTTCCACGAGTCAATGAGGGACATGCCGCAGGTTCGACGGCAACGATCCGCATTTTGCGGTCATTACGCAAGCAATCACCAAGGAACGGAAATGCAATACCGGCAAAATTGGACCCTCCGCCCGTGCAACCAACGACGACATCCGGCCACGCATTGGCCATTTGCATTTGTTCCATCGCTTCGAGACCAATGATGGATTGATGGACGAGGACGTGGTTCAAAACGGAGCCCAGCGCGTATTTGGTGTCGTCTCGCGATGCCGCAACTTCGACGGCTTCGGAAATCGCAATGCCCAGGCTGCCTGGATGATCGGGCGTAGATTCGAGAATGCTCCGGCCAAACGCCGTTTCCGGGGAAGGCGAGGGCAAACAGCGGGCGCCATACGTCTCCATCAACGCCCGTCGATAAGGTTTCTGATTGTAGGAAACCCGGACTTGAAACACGAGGACTTCAATGCCGAACAACGACCCGGCAAAGGCCAGTGAAGAACCCCATTGCCCAGCGCCGGTTTCGGTCGCCAAACGCGTGATGCCTTCATTTTTATTGTAAAATGCCTGAGCTACGGCTGTATTGGGCTTGTGCGATCCGGCCGGACTGACGCCTTCGTATTTGTAGAATATCTTGGCCGGCGTGTCGAGCGCGCGTTCCAAACGACGCGCTCGAAACAATGGTGCTGGACGCCAAAGACGATAAACTTCGCGTACGGGGTCGGGAATTTCGATTTCGCGCGCAGTCGAAACCTCTTGCATGATGAGCGCCATCGGGAAAAGCGGCGCCAAATCGTCCGGACCAACAGGTTTTTGCGTTCCCGGATGAAGCACTGGCGGCAAAGGTTGCGGTAGATCCGCTTGAATGTTGTACCAATGCTTCGGAATGCGATCTTCGGGCAGGGTATACTTCGTCGATTCGCTCATAAAATCCTCACCAGTTTGAACCTGATGGGAGCATACACACAAACTAGGTCCGCCGACAACAGGGAATGTTGTCCTATCGAACTCGACAAAGAGCTTGTTCTATTCGGACCTTTCGGACCTTTTCGTGCGCGATGCCCAAGGTCGAACGTTGTCTCCATGGCTGTCGAACGATACGCTGCTGTCGGTGCGCAAGGTTATGAGGTGAATGCGGTGAATTCTAGCGCAGCATCGGTGTATATGCGTGCGGGCAATACATGGAACCTTCAAGGCGAAATCAATTCCGAGCGATGGAGGATCTTCCGACGGTCGAGGTAGCTCCGTGGCAATTGATGACGCGACGCCGTGAGGGAGCAAAGAGATAATCCTCCACGATCTTCGCCTTCATGCCGCCATTCGCTATTTGGCGCACGTCAAACGTTTTTATCACTTCGCCGACGCCGCCTGAACGCCACGCCACCAAGTGACAATCCGAGCAGCACAAACAGATGATTCGTATTCCCAGACGTTTCGGCCATTGCACAATTGCATCCGCGTGCGCCGGGGGACACGGCTGGCGGCCGATTCAATGGGATGGGAGATGTTGGGACATCCGTACCATTTAACGTGGACGCGTCCCCCGAAACCAGAAAACTGGCCCAGAAAAACGGATGCGCCATTTTCGGCTGACGCATCATTTCGAGCCGAGTTGCCCGCATCGCTTCGCTCCGGCCGCCTCCAGCGATGAGCTTGCCGTAATACTCGACCATCATCGTGCGAGTGGCTTCGTCGTCCACTTGCCAAAGGCTGACTACTTGCGCTTCCGCGCCAGCAATCACGAGCGCCCGACGCAAGCCAAAAACGCCTTCGCCGCTCATCAAATCGCCTAGTCCCGTTTCGCAAGCCGACAACACGGCCAACTTCGTTCCGCTCAAATCAATGGACGCGAGTTCCAATGCGGAAACAATGCCGGCGCCGCCATCGGCACCGGCCAGCGCCAAACCCGAGCGCAAAAGGGGATCCACCGAGGTAGGTTCGTCCGCGGTTCCCTTCGTCGAATCGAGTTCCAGCCCGCGGGAAAGACCACCTTCCTGCTTTTCTTGCTTGGGTTGCGCCAAGTAAAACCCATGCGTGGCCACATGGAGCAACGATGGTTTGGAAAGTGATAACAAGGCATCTCGCGTGGCAGCGTCGCCCGTGACGACGGTGGCATTCGGCAACTTCTCGAGAATTCCTTCCGCTTCTTCGGCTGTTCCCGGAAGCGGCGAAAAATGGGCTTTGCGAAAATCAATGGCCCGTGTGGCGTCCGCATGCGCATCCGGTGCGGCTTTGCCCAATGCATACGTAGGATTGGCCAAAATGAAAGGTTTGCCCGTTGTGTTGTCCGACCCCCGCGGCCGCGTGAGTTCTCGTCCGGTCCCGA
Organism: Polyangium sp. (in: bacteria); assembly: GCA_044221885.1. GTDB lineage: Bacteria > Myxococcota_A > Polyangia > Polyangiales > Polyangiaceae > Polyangium. The sequence continues at coordinate 712 of JBGAOI010000501.1, read as the reverse complement.
GGTACGTCATTCCATAACGCTCGACGAGATAATGCCCCGTTTCATCCACGAGGGCTTCAAAAGGCACGGTGTGTAGCGCGCGATCGGGAGCCATCCATAAGCGCCGAACACCTTCGAGGCTCGCGCGAAGGGGCGCCATGATGAGCGTGTCGAGTTTCCGGCCGTGCTTGTTGACATCGTCTTTTTGTTCACTCAACGATTGCCGAAACTCCGCTACGACCCGTTCAATCGTGGCGGCATCTCCCAAATCAATGAAGGCTGGTTCGTCCGTATGCTTGAGGACAAACGCGGCATAACGTGCTTCGCCCCAACGATTCCGTTCGTTCGTGGCTTTTCCTTGAACGGGTCGGAACCGAACGATTTCGATCAAAGCTCCGTCTTTCGGTAAAGCGTTTTGAACGCTTTTAATGGTCACGGCATTGCTCTGTTTGACGACTTCGGCCGCGCCACCCCCGATGGGCAAGTGCAAGCTGATTGCTACCTGCCGATGATCCGAAGATTCGACGAGTTCAGAAATTCGTTTGGCATGGGCAGCTTTTTCAGCAGGTGTGGGCGGTTGTCGCTCCAATGTGGCGAGTTCGCTTTCGATTTCCGCAAGTTGCTTGATGCGATCGGCGAGTCCCGGGTCGGTCTGGGCCAATTTGCGCATGGCGGCGCGGCGCGCGGCAACCACTTCGAGTACGAGCCCTTTTCGACGGAGCAATGAAGTGAA
>JBGAOI010000500.1:0-5882 GCA_044221885.1 Polyangium sp. (in: bacteria) | reverse complement strand
AAATGCGGCCTACGTCATATACACATCGGGCAGCACGGGCAAACCGAAAGGCGTCGTTGTCGCGCATCGCGGATTGCCCGCATTGATCCGCAATCGCGCGAGATTCCAGGATCTTGGACCCGGAAAGCAATTGCTTTTGTACGCATCGTTCGCCTTCGATGCCTCCGTCTTTGATCTTTTCGCAGGCCTCGGAACGGGTTCGTGCGTTGTCATTGCGTCGGATCACGAACGTACGAACCCGGAAGCATTGTACCAGCGAATCGCGTCGGTCCACGCTGTCGTGCTCCCGCCCGCACTTTTGTCGGAACTCTCGCCCAAGAGTTTGCCGCGCCATACGAGTATTGCAATCGCGGGCGAAGCGAGTCCTCCTGATCAGATTGCACGTTGGTCGCAGGAACGCCGATTGCTGAATTTATACGGCCCAACCGAAGCCACGGTCTGGTCGACGGCCTACACAACCAATGGCCCAACATCGCGACTGCCCATTGGTCGTCCCATTGATGAAACGCGAGTCTACGTATTCGACACCGCCATGCATCCCGCGCCAATCGGGGTCCCCGGCGAGCTTTACATCGCTGGCGTCGGTGTCGCTCGTGGATACCTAAACCGCCCAGGTTTGACGGCGGAAAGGTTTGTCCCAGATCCGTTCGGGCCACCGGGAAGCAGAACATACCGCACTGGCGATTTATGCCGATGGCAATCGGACGGCAATCTCGAATTCCTGGGGCGCATCGACCATCAAGTCAAAATTCGTGGTTTCCGGGTTGAGCTCGGGGAAATCGAATCGGCACTATCCGCGCATGCGGGAGTGAACCAATGCGTCGTGGTTGCTCGACAGGACGTCAACGCCGATGCGCGACTGATTGCGTACATCGTTGGCACGGATTTACCTTCCATTGCCGAATTGCGCGCGCACCTCGCCACGACCTTGCCCGATTACATGATTCCTGCTGCGTTTGTCGAGCTTCAATCCTTGCCACTTACCCTCAATGGGAAAATCGACAGAAAAGCGTTGCCAGCGCCCGAAAGCCGCACTGAAATTCAACGTGATTTCATCGCCCCACGAACGAGCGTCGAACAGGCATTGACTCATCTCTGGGCCAGCGCGCTGCACACCAAACGCGTTGGCGTTCGTGATAACTTTTTTGCGCTCGGTGGTGATTCGATTCTCGCTATTCAAGTCGTCTCCAAAGCCCGAGAGGCAGGCATTACGCTGACGGTACGCCAACTCTTTCAACACCAAACGATCGAAAGGTTGGCCCAGATTGCGACCATCACAGAGATACCCGAACCCGAACACGGCATCGTGACGGGCTCAGTGCAGCTCACGCCCATTCAACATTGGTTCTTCGAGACCAACCTTTCTCAACCGCACCACTTCAATCAATCCGTTTTGCTCCAAACGCGAGTTCGTATCGACATCCCAGCGCTGGAACGTGCCCTCCACTGCCTCGTCGAACATCACGACGCCTTACGCACGCGGTTCGTCACGGAAGAGGGGGAACTGTGCGCGCGAATTGTCGGCCACGACGATACCATCAAAGTCGTCACGCACGACCTAACGTCCATTCTCGAAATGGCTCAAACGCAGGAGATTGAGAAACAAGCCGCAACCATTCAATCGACGCTGCGCATCGACACGGGGCCCCTGATGCGCGTCGCGTACATGGATCTTGGTTCAGACGCACCGGGACGACTCTTGCTTGTCATTCACCATCTTGTTGTTGATGGTGTTTCGTGGCGCATTCTGCTTGAAGATCTAGAAATCGCATACCAACAGGCTTGTCGTGGCGAACCAATTTCATTGTCTCGTAAAACGACGTCCGTACAGCAATGGTCGGAACGACTTGCGGCCTACGCCCAATCTGAAACGGTTGCACGGGAAATTCGACATTGGACAAAGTTGCCTTCCTCCGCGACTTTGCCTGTCGACCGCTCGGATGGCCCCAATTCCATCGCGTCGACAAATACGGTGCGTATTGTGCTCAATGTTGATGAAACACGCGATTTACTTCAGAATGTTCCCGAAGTCTATCGGACGCAAGTGAACGACGTCCTGCTGACTGCACTCGTTCGAGCGCTCGCGACATGGACCGGGGAAAAGCGACTGCGTGTCGACTTGGAGGGGCACGGACGCGAAGAATTCGCCGAGGATCTGGACTTGTCCCGCACCCTCGGATGGTTCACCTCCCTCTTTCCTGCGGTATTCGAGGTACCCAATGTGGCTCCTGGTGAATCGCTGAAATCAATCAAAGAGCAATTGCGTGCAATTCCTCATCACGGATTCGGGTACGGCGTTGTGCGTTATTTGCGGAAAGACGTACCCATTGCGATTCGCCAATTGGAACGAGCCGAAGTCGTTTTCAACTACCTAGGGCAATTCGATTCCATCGTGATGGCGTCATCTCTCTTCGCCCCCGCGTTCGAGTCGACAGGTCCTGCACAATGTCCGCACAACATCCGCAGCCATTTACTCGACGTCAATGGGTTCGTCCAGGCGGGTCAATTACACGTTGGGTTTACATACAGCGAAAATCGGCATTCTAGAACGACGATTGAATCTCTTGCGCAGTCGTTTCTGAAAGCCTTGCGCGAGCTTGTCACGCATTGTTTGTCCCCGGAAGCTGGTGGACGCACCCCGTCGGACTTTCCTTTGGCAAGTGTGGGAAGGTCTCGACAAACCATTGCAAGTCGTACGCCCTCGCGTGGAACTGCCGTGGATCGAATACAACTTGGCTTCGATGTCCGCGACCGAGCAGGAGGCTCATATTGCCGAATTCATGCGCCAAGATCGCACGAGCGGTTTCGATGTGCAGACAGCACCTCTCATGCGCATAACTCTGTTCCAGCTCGATTCGCAGCGTTATCAGGTCGTTTGGAGCCACCATCATTTGCTGTTGGATGGGTGGTCAATGCCCATTCTATTCAAGGAGCTATTTTTGTTTTATAACGCATCAGGACACAGTGCGTCGATTTCGCTACCTCCCGCCCCCCCTTATCATCGTTATATCGAATGGTTGGCAACACTGGAGCGCACGACCGCCGAAAACTTTTGGCGTGACGCGCTGCGTGGGTTTTCCGCGCCAACCAGATTGTCGTTCGGACGCCCGGACAATGGAGTCGGTACGCCCCGATTTGCTGAAGTAAGGGGACATCTCGCATCGACCTTGCTCAGAAAGATCGAACAATTCGCGCGTTCGCACGCAATGACCCCAAGCACACTCTTTCAAGCAGCATGGGCGCTTTTGCTAACGCGATACACGGGGACCATGGATGTCGTTTTTGGAACCACTCAATCCGGACGTTCGATAAATCTCGCCGGAATTGACACGATGGTCGGACTTTTCATCAATACCTTGCCCGTTCGCTTTCGGACATTGCCCGAGGAGCGCGTTTTGGATTGCCTCGAGCGCTTGCAGGCGGAACAAACCCAACAATTGCCCCATAGCCATTGCGCGCTCGCCGACGTGCAGCAATGGTCGGATGTGCCACGAGGACAACCGCTTTTCGAGACATTGCTCGTCGTGGAAAATTATCCAATTGACGCAGCACTCGCCAGCAACCAATTGCCGATGACCATTACGGATATTCGTGCCCTCGAGCAGACGAATTATCCACTCACAATGGTCGTGGTTCCGCGCGGTGAAATCGCCCTTGGCATTTCGTATGCAACGGATCGTTTCGATGCGGCGATGGTCGAACGAATGCTCGGTCATTTCGAGGTCCTGCTGCAAGGAATCGTCGAACATCCGGAAGCAACCATCGCGACCCTACCGATTCTCACGAACAACGAAAAACACCAATTGCTCGTCGAATGGAACGACACGAAAGTCGACTATCCGGTTCACAAGTGCATTCACGAATTGTTCGAGGACCAAGTTACAAAAACGCCGGATGCCCTTGCTGTCGTATTCGAAAGCAAAGAGATCACATACGCCGATTTGAATACCCGGGCAAACCAATTAGCCCATTTCCTGCAATCGCTTGGCGTGGGGCCGGAAGTGCTCGTGGGTATTTGCATCGAGCGATCCATCGAAATGGTTGTGGGTCTCCTGGCCATTCTGAAAGCGGGCGGCGCGTATGTACCGCTCGATCCAGCGTATCCACCGAACCGAACCGCATTGATTCTGACCGACGCGCACGTTCAAGTGCTCCTGACTCAATCGAACATCGCGAAGCAGCTCCCTCGGCACGAGGCCCACGTTCTAAGCATCGATATCGATTCAACGCGGTGGTGTGAACGTCCGCTGACGCAGCCACCATGTCCAACAGCGCCAGAAGGATTGGCGTACGTTTTACACACCTCTGGCTCAACCGGAATACCCAAGGGTGTGTCGATTTCACATCGATCTGTAGTCGCCTTTTTAAATGCAATGCGCATGCGTCCGGGCTTGAGCGCACGCGACCGCTTACTTTCCGTCACGAGTATGTCCTTTGACATTGCCGGGCTGGAACTGTTCCTGCCTCTGTCGGTTGGAGCGTGTGTCGAAATCGCGCCGACAACATTGGTTTCAGATGGCCAAACCTTGGCCACGCATATCGCGGAGTCCGGTACAACAGCATTGCAGGCAACGCCGGCGACATTTCGATTGTTGATCGATGCGGGATGGGAAGGCTCCGCCTCGCTAAAGGTATTGATCGGTGGTGATGCGGTTGACCGCGAACTCGCGAATACACTGATTCATCGAGTCGCATCCGTGTGGAACATGTATGGCCCAACCGAAACAACCATTTGGTCGTGCGTACACCCATTGATACTTGGCAGTGGACCTGTGCCCATCGGAAACCCGATTGCAAATACCACCGTTTATGTTCTCGATTCGCAGGTCGAGCCAGTTCCTGCGGGAGTGACAGGTGAATTGTACATCGGTGGCATTGGCGTGGCCCGCGGCTATCTGCACCAACCTGGTGGGACAGCGGAACGGTTTGTCCCCGATCCTTTCACCTCCATTGACGGCGCGCGGATGTACAAAACCGGCGACTTTTGTCGCTGGCGGCAGGACGGTTCGCTCGAATTTCTCGGTCGCCAGGATCACCAAGTCAAGATTCGCGGATTCCGAATCGAACTCGGCGAGATAGAATCCGTGCTTTCGGCAGACGCTTCTGTGCGCGCCTGCGTCCTGGTCGCGCGCGAGTTCGTTCCCGGTGACAAGCGCCTCGTCGCGTACGTCGTGCCAAACGACGACACGTTCAACCTCATAACATTGCGCGAGCACCTTCGGGCCAAGCTTCCCGACTACATGATTCCGACAGCGTTTGTCATCATGGAATCATTGCCGCTCACGCCAAACGGCAAAATCGACCGAAAAGCATTGCCTGCACCCGACGAGCGCTCGCTTGAAACGTCGAAATTTGTTGCACCAACGAGCGTAACCCAGCAATTACTGGCTGGAATATGGTCGGACGTGTTGCGTGTCGAGCGTGTTGGAGCATTCGACAACTTCTTCGATCTTGGCGGCCATTCTCTGATTGCCACACAAATCGTATCGCGCATTCGTGCCGCATTCGCCATTGACCTGCCTCTTCGTGCGCTCTTTGAAGCACCAACCATCACGCAACTCACATTACGAGTAGATTCTGCTCGTTTGGCCGGCCCGACGTCGACCTTCCCCGCCCTCGTTACTGCATCAAGGGACGGTACGCTCCCATTGTCGTTCGCCCAGCAACGATTGTGGTTTCTCGATCAACTCGAGCCCAACAATTCATTCTACAATATTTCGGGCGCCGTGCGCCTGCGTGGAAACCTCGACGTCGTCGCCCTCGAACGCAGCTTACAAGACATCGTGAATCGGCACGAATCATTACGTACGACGTTTGTCTCGTCCGACGGTCAAGCCCACCAAATCATTGCCTCACCGGGAACGTTTATCGTTCCCATCGTA
>JBGAOI010000004.1:39875-47623 GCA_044221885.1 Polyangium sp. (in: bacteria) | reverse complement strand
GATGAGTATCGCGTTCAGGGCGATTCTATTCTACCCGATGCTGCCTACTTGGAAATGATCCTGGCCGGGATGGGCCGATTGAGCGGTAATGTTCCTTTTACTGTCGAGGAAATCATCATCGATCGTCCGCTCCAATTCTCGCGAGAGAATGAGCGACGCGTGCAAACGGTATTGAATGAAGAAACGCCCGAGCAACGAACATTTCGCATTTCCAGCCGTGAATCGGGTGGTTCGTCGTGGACGCAACATGTATCGGGCAAAATCCACACAGGTCTTGGACTTGTGGGAACGCGCATTGCGCGAGATCGGCCACGTGTCATTCAATCACGTTGCACGATGACGATGACTTCGACGGAATTTTATGCGCAAATGGAGAAAATCGGCCGCTCCTTTGGCAAAGGGTTTCGTAGTGTCGAGACATTCTGGGTAGGCGCGAATGAAGGGTTAGCGCGGTGTTATTTGCACCCGGACCACTTTGCAGGTATCGAGAAATTCCAAGCGCACCCAGCGCTGCTCGACGCGTGCATTCAAGTATTGATTGGATTGCATGTCGCATCGTCGAAACACGTCTCGGGTACATTTCTCGTGGCCAGGCTCGATCGCTTGCGAATCCACCGCCCTTTGGGAGTGGACATTTGGATCCACGCCGAAAAGCATCATGCCGACGATCATTTGCACACGACCGGAGACGTGTTCATCGTGGACGCTGAAGGCCGCGTGATTGCCGAATTGAACGGCTTGCGAATCAAACAAATGGAGAGTGGCAAGACGGCTGGAGTGCCTGGATTGGACGACGCCATCTATGCCCTGGAATGGCGTAAAAAGGACCTGGATACGGAGCCGCCGCGAGCGAAATCGCCTACAGGACCCAAAGCCTGGCTCGTTTTTGTGGATGAAGGCGGGACCGCGACCGCGATGTCTTTCCTGTTGGTTGCGCGTGGCGAAGCGTGCATTCGAGTTCGTCGGGGCAATAAGTTTGCCCGCATCGAAGCAGGCCTTTATGAAATCGAAGTCGGCAATCCGGACCATTATTATCGATTGTTGCGTGAAGCATTTGGCAGAGAAATCGGTTGCAAAGGAATCGTGCACTTGTTTGCACTCGACTCTGCAACATGGGATGGCACGACGGCGGAAACGATTACGCAGGATATCGAACGCGGCTGTTTGAGCGTTTTGCATTTGGTGCAAGCCATGGCGCGCCAAGGTTGGCGTGATATGCCCAGACTTTGGATTGCAACTCGAGGTGCGCAACCTGTGCTGGCCAGTGGGGCGCCTCTTTGCGTTTCGCAATCGACGTTATGGGGGCTTGGGCGCAACATTGCGCTAGAACATCCCGAAGTGGAATGTACGCGAATTGATATGGATCCGGCGCGTGGAACGGATGAAGCGTCGCTTCTTTGGCGGGAGATTTCGGCGCGTTGTCGGGAAGACCAGGTCGCGTACCGGAAAGAGGGTCGATTTGTTGCGCGTATCGTAAAGAGCTCATTTGAAGCCGGAGATGTTTCTGAGGCGCGTCCACCGGTCGAAGCGGCCAATGGACGCCCATTCCACCTGGAATGCGTGGAAATGGGAGTTTTGGAAAGGTTACACATGCGCGAATCTCCGCGTCGGGCGCCCGGCGTGGGAGAAGTTGAAATTCGTGTCGAAGCGGCAGGTCTGAATTTCCTCGATGTTATGGGCGCAATGGGAATGGTCCCAGGAGCCACTGCGCAATCGTTGCATTTCGGATTCGAATGTGCGGGGCACGTTGTTGCAATTGGACCGGGTGTAGAAAATGTGACCATCGGTCAAGAAGTCGTCGCTTTCGGACCAGGCTCGCTGGGGTCACATGTGACGACCTTGGCTGAGTTTGTCGCTCCGAAGCCTTCAAAATTATCGTTTGTCGAAGCAGCATCAATTCCTGTCGTTTTCATGACTGTTTATTATGCATTGAACAAGCTAGTGCGACTGGGCCAGGACGAACGCATTCTCATCCACACAGCGGCCGGGGGCACGGGATTGGCAGCCATTCAAATGGCGCGAGTCTTACAAGCGGAGATTTTTGCCACGGCAGGCAGCGATGAAAAACGCGCATATCTGCGATCGATTGGCATTGATCACATCATGGATTCGCGATCGCTTGCATTTGCTGCCGAAATTATGGACGCCACGGCGGGTCAAGGGGTTGACGTCGTACTCAATACGCTGACGGGTGACGCGCGAACCCGGAGCCTCGAATTGCTCGCACCTTATGGTCGTTTTGTTGAATTGAGCAAGCGGGACATTTATCTGAATACCCAAATGCCTCCATTGCGTCGCAGCGTTTCTTTTGCTTCGGTGGATTTGCCTGGAATGGCACTCGAGCGGCCCGCTCTTTTGGGTTCTCTTCTGCGTGAAGTGACGCAACTTTTCGAGATGGGGGTTTTTCAGCCGCTACCATTGCATGTTTTTCACGCAGACGATGCACGTTCGGCATTCCAATTCATGGCGCAAGCGAAGCACATCGGAAAAGTCGTTATCGACATGAGCGATCCGATGACGCAAATTCTCCCCGCAGATCGACCTCGAGGCGGAATTCGTGCAGAAGCATCGTATCTCATCACGGGCGGATTGGGGAACCTGGGTTTGTCTCTTGCACAATGGATGGTGGAGCAAGGGGCCCGCCATTTGGTTCTGTTGGCCCGAAATGCTCCATCGGTAACAGCTCGTGAAGCAATTTCTCGAATGGAAAAAGCTGGGGCCCAAGTCATTCTGGCGCAGACCGATGTCACGCATCATGCAGCAATGGCGAAGGTGTTTTCGAATATCGAGCACGCAATGCCGCCGCTTCGAGGCATCGTGCATGCGGCAGGAATTCTCGACGATCGCAGTTTACTCGAAATGGATTCCGATCGCCTGTTGCATGTCATGGCGCCGAAAGTCATGGGCGCATATCATTTGCATTCGCTTAGTCAAAACATGCACCTCGATTTTTTCATTCTATACTCGTCCGTCGCCTCCTTGCTGGGCGCACCAGGACAAGCCAATTCAGCCGCAGGCAATGCATTCCTCGATGGCTTGGCCCACGCGCGTCGACGTGCAGGTTTGGCCGGAACAAGCATTCATTGGGGACCCTTCACGGATATCGGGCAGGATGGGCCGCACAGCGAACACGAGCAGCGGCTGTCACATCGAGGAATCGAGGGAATCACTTCGGCGCAAGGTCTCTACGCGCTTTCGAAATTGCTCGAGCGACCGCGGGCAGAAGTGGCCATTCTACGTTTGTCGCTACATCAATGGCTCGACTTTTACCCGCACATTGCAGGCAGTCCTTATTGGTCCGAATTGCAACGTGAACGCGTAGCCGAGCGCAGTTCATCAACGCAGGCAACCTTTCGCCAAATTTTGGAACGAAAGCCGGCTTCTGAACGACTCACGCTCCTCGAGGAACACGTGCTCGAACATGTGGGCAACGTATTTCGACTGGATGCATCCCGGGTGGATCGTCTATCTTCCTTCAAGAGTTTGGGAATGGATTCATTTTTGAGCCTCGAACTACGCAATCGCCTGGAATCTAGCCTTGGTGTGCGCCTTTCTGCTACCTTGCTGTTTACCTATCCAAACCCAGCCTCGCTCGCGGACTACTTGTTGGAACGTATGAACATTGGTACCACGAAGCAACGGACGACAGATACGGGTGCGGTCCTGACCATCGGTTCGACGAAACAAGGCGAGCGGCTCATGGGCACGTCGGCGGATGGAACGATGCCAGCATCGGTTGCGATTCGACAGATGTCGGTTGCCGAAGCTGAATTGCTCCTTGAAGAAGAATTGGCTCGTTCGGAGGATTACTTGCAGTGACGACGAAACGCGTCGACGTCTCTGGCCCAGGTTTTTCCGACGATGATTCGCCGCCAGCGTCGAATTTGTCGTCGATGCAGCGAGCGATCGTTACGATTCAGAAAATGCGCACGAAGCTCGAGGCTCTCGAACGTGCGCGAACCGAACCGATTGCCATTGTGGGTATGGCTTGTCGGATTCCCGGTGGCGCGAATACTCCGGAAGCATTTTACAAGTTGCTCGAAGACGGCATTGATACTGTCAGCGAAATTCCTGCGGATCGATGGCATGTTGAACAGGATGGCCCGAATTCTGACGGAGATGCGCGGGCGCTTCGTTGGGGTTCTTTTTTGACAAACATCGATCGTTTTGATGCTTCATTTTTTGGGATTTCTCCTCGCGAAGCGGAAAGCATGGATCCGCAGCATCGGTTGTTGCTCGAAGTCACGTGGGAAGCTCTCGAACGGGCAGGGCAACTTCCCGAGCGGCTCATGGGTACGAAAACTGGCGTATTTGTTGGTATTTGGGCACCGGATTACCAATTGCGTGTATTGGCGCGAGATCCCAATGACCTCGACGCATATTGTTTTACAGGTACGGTCCTCAGCACGGCGGCAGGAAGATTGTCGTATATCCTTGGCGTCCAGGGCCCGTGCATGGCCATTGATACAGCGTGCTCGTCTTCGCTCACGGCGATTCACCTGGCTTGCCAGAGTTTGCGCAGCGGTGAAAGCACAATGGCCATTGCCGGGGGCGTCAACTTGATGCTCGCACCAAGCACGACGAAGTTATTGAGCAAGACGCAGGCGCTTTCTCCCGATGGCCGTTGCAAGACGTTTGACGCTCGTGCGAATGGATATGTGCGTGGCGAAGGTTGCGGGATGTTGGTGCTCAAACGATTGAGCGATGCCGAACGTGACGGGGATTCGATCCTCGCATTGATTCGAGGTTCGGCAGTAAATCAGGATGGGCGGTCGACAGGATTGACCGCGCCAAACGTGCTTTCGCAACAAGCTCTTTTGCGACAAGCGTTAGAAAGTGCGCGGTTGTCGCCACAAGACATTGCGTATTTGGAGACGCACGGGACCGGCACGTCGCTTGGGGATCCCATTGAAGTTGAGGCGATCAAGGCAGTTTTCGGGGCGCCCCGGGATCGAGGCGCGATGTGTACGCTTGGGGCACTCAAGTCGAACATTGGCCACCTCGAGGCAGCAGCCGGTGTTGCCGGAATCATCAAAGCCGTTCTTGCATTGCAAAATGAAAAAATCCCTGGAAATCTTCATTTTCGATCGCTCAATCCGCGCATTGATCTTGGTGGAACACCTCTAGAAATTGCGCAAACCGCAAAGCCGTGGAGCCCCGGCATTCGACCTCGGTATGCTGGAATCAGTTCGTTTGGCATCAGCGGAACGAACGCCCACGTTATTATCGAGGAAGCGCCTAAAAATCTGGAAGAAGCACTGCTCGACGAAGAAACTGCAACGTTGTTGTTACCTATTTCTGCAAAGACGCAGGATGCGCTTCGTGCGCATGCCGCGGCATTTCGAGACATGTTGAGTGCCGATTCGGGCCCACGATTGCTGGATATCGTATATACGGCAAGCGCGCGTCGCAGTCATTATGTTCATCGAGTTTCCATCGTAGGAAAGACAAAAAGCGAACTCGCCGAGCAGCTTAATGTGTATTTGCAGACGCAAGCATCTACAAACATAGCGGAAGGCAAAGCAAGCCCAGCCCGAGCCAAGATTGTATTTGTATTTTCTGGTCAAGGTTCACAGTGGCTGGGCATGGGCCGGCAATTGTACGAATCGGATGCGTCTTTCCGGTCTGTCATCGATACGTGTGATAACTTGATGACTTCACGACTTGGGTGGAGCATTTTGGATGAGCTCGAAGCGCCGGAAACCATGTCTCGCATGCAGGAGACCCACGTGGCGCAACCGTTGCTTTTTGCATTGCAAGTTGCATTGGTCGAAATGCTCCGTTCTTGGGGGATTTCTCCAGACGCAATGATTGGTCACAGCGTTGGAGAAATTGCTGCTGCGCACATTGCGGGTATTCTGTCACTGGACGAAGCCATTCGATTGGTGGCGATTCGTGGCCGGATCATGCAAAAAGCCTCGGGCTTGGGCAAAATGGTTTCGGTGTCGATGACCCCGAATGACGCACAATCCATTCTTGTAGGATATGAAGATCGCGTCTCGATTGCGGCAATCAATGATCCAGGCACCGTCGTATTGTCTGGAGCGCCGCAGGCTTTGGATGAAATTGTTGTGCGATGTGAACGAAAGGGGTTCACGACCCGGCCATTGCAACTCAATTATGCGTTTCATAGCCCTCAAATGGACTCCTATGAACGCGAATTGGTGGATCGAATCACACGCGTTGATACCCGGCGCGCAACGCTGGCCATGTACAGCACGGTTCTGGGTGACTGCGTCGACGGCAAAGAACTCGATGTGGGCTACTGGGGTAGCAGCATTCGGCGGACAGTCGATTTTGCTGGCGCGGTTGGTTCAGCAATTCGTGACGGATATCAGTTGTTCTTGGAAATCGGCCCAAATCCGGAGCTCGTTCGATCCGTCCAACAGTGTTTGGCGGCAAAAAACACCGAGGGCTATGTGGTCGGAACGTTGCGACGCGGTTATGAAGAACGTCGCGCTCTGCTGGAAATGGCCGGCGGTCTTTATACGCGTGGGTGCAGCATTGAATGGGCGCGAGTCCTTCCTGCAGGCGGAAGGTGCATTCCATTGCCGACCTATCCGTGGCAGCGCGAACGACATTGGGCAGATTCCACCTCGGCAATGAACCCAATCGTAAAAACGACTAAGTTTGCAAATAATCGACCAACACACATCAGCTCGAAAATTGTATTCGTTTTTCCTGGTCAAGGCTCGCAATGGCTTGGCATGGGGCAAGATCTTTTATCGGCCGAGCCAATCTTCCGCTCAGCGCTTGAAGCGTGTGACCATGAGATTCAAAAAGAGGCCGATTTTTCGGTAATTTCCGAGTTGCAGGCAGATGAGTTCAGTTCGCGATTGGACGAAATCGACGTTGTGCAGCCACTTCTCTTTGCCATTGAAGTGGCATTGGCTCGGTTGTGGGAATCGAAAGGGATTCGCCCCGACTGTGTTGTCGGCCATAGCATGGGGGAAGTAGCGGCTGCCCATATAGCAGGCATCTTGACACTCGCAGATGCGGCCCGTGTCATCTGCCGCCGTAGCCGCCTACTCACACGAATTCAGGGATTAGGCGCCATGGCGCTGGTGGAATTGCCGATGTCCGAGGCCGAAGAGGCGATCTCGCAATATACCTCGAAGCTCGGCATAGCGGTCAGCAACGGCCCGAGAGCATCGGTCATTTCTGGTGATCCGCGAGCATTGACCGAAGTGCTCGCGCAGCTTGAAGCGCGCGGTGTCTTTTGCAAGCATATTAAAGTCGATATTGCATCACATAGTCCACAAGTAGATCCTGTGCTCGATGACCTGCGGACAAACTTGCAGGATATTCATGGGACGACGCCCACTGTGCGGATGTTATCCACCGTAACGGGCGCCCCATTGGTTGGGACAGAAATCGACGCCAATTACTGGGCGAATAATCTTCGTCGTCCCGTACGATTCTCTGAAGTGACCCAGCAGCTCGCCCATGAGGGTTTCGATATTTTCATCGAAATGAGTCCTCATCCCGTGCTCGTACCCGCGATTGAAGAGAATTTCGCAACATCGGGACACAAGGGTTTGGTCTTTGCAGCCATGCGTCGACAAACGCCTGAAGTGCAAACTCTTCAGGAGGGTGTTGCCACTGTCACCACGTATTTGAGCCGCATGAAGCACAATGGCGCACCACTCGAAATCGCGTCGCATGCGCGCCACGGATCCGTCGATACGCACCCTCTGCTTTCCTGGAGGTTTGTCGCAGCATCACAGCCAACCCTGCACACGTGGGAG
>JBGAOI010000004.1:0-39865 GCA_044221885.1 Polyangium sp. (in: bacteria) | reverse complement strand
GCCGTACCTGGCGAGTCATCGAGTATTCGACGAAGCCGTCTTTCCCGCAGCGGGTTTTACTGAAATGGCGATTGCCGCAGGAAAACGCATCTTCCGGGACAAAGAATTTCAGCTTGAAAGTATCTCTTTCAAACAGATTCTTGCGCTGGCAAAAGACCATACACGAAGGGTCCAAATCTCGTTGAACGAGGAAGGTTTGGATCGCATTACGTTGCGCATTTCCAGTCGATCGGAAGCTGAAGAAGATTGGGTCGAGCACGCTGATGGGACGCTCGCGGCGCATGCACTTTCGACAGCGAAGACAAACGAATTGAACCGAAAAATCGTGGAATCACGATGTTCGCAGAAAATCTCGAGTCAGCGGCATTACGAACAAATGCAGGCGTATGGTCTTGCGTACGGACCAGAGTTTCAAGGTATCAAGGAGCTGCATGTCGGTCCGGGAGAGGCCCTTGCGCGCGTACGCCTGTCGGAAAGCATTGGGGCGGACGCTGGGGAGTACGTCATTCATCCGACACTCTTGGATGCATGTCTTCAAGCGGCATTTTGGGCTGCCACACCGAATCCGCTCGACGCGACGTACGTTCCCACGAAGGCCGAAAACGTGCGCGTGAAGGGTCGGATGCCTCAAGAGGTGTGGGTTCATACACAACAAGCCTCGGTAAGGAACGGGTCAGAGTTGAGGGTCACGGTCGCTATCTACGACGACACGGGCCGGATGTTGTTGGAATTTGGTGCATTGCACTTCCAGGCGCTGGAAAACGTAAATGCGCGCAAATTCGACCCATTGGGGAGTTGTCTTTACGAGATTGCGTGGCGCAAATCGGACCTGGTGGTTGCGCAACAAGGCGATGAATTGATTCGAGGGCCGTGGTTGATTGTGCACGACGAACATGGTTTCGGATTGGTGCTCACCGAGCAACTTCGTGCTCAGCAAAGTGCGCGTATCGTTGATATTTTCGCGGGACGCGATTACGTAGTCATGGGTCCCGACAAATATCGCATTGATGTTTCGAATATCGATCATTGGAACAAATTATTTCTCAGTGCATTTGGAAAGTCCGGTTGCCGCGGCGTGATTCATTGCGGAGCGCTCGATGGAGCTTCATGGTCGTCGACATCCGAATCGACACTGCAAACGGACCTTCGTCGTGGACCTTGGAGCGTATTGCGTATGACGCAAGCATTGTACAAACAGGGTTGGCGCGACGCACCAAAACTTTATGTGGTGACCCGAGGTGCTCAAACGCTGGAACGTGACACGCATGGAGCATCGGTTGCCCAAGCGACCTTGTGGGGACTTGGTCGCGTCATGGCCATGGAGCTCCCGGATTTGGCTTGCATGCGAATTGATTTACCGCCAGAAACTAGCCAAAACGATGCGACGCGTCTCATTGACGAATTGATTCATGGGGGTGATGAGGATCAAATCGCACTTCGTGGCGATGGACGATATGTGGCGCGATTGAGTCGAGCCTCCTCGAAATCCCCTACAGAATCTGGCCAGAAAGCTCTCGCGGCGGGCCGCCCGTATCGCCTGGAAATTAACCGGCCGGGAGTTCTGGAGCGCCTCGCGGTACATGCCATCGACCGCCGCATTCCGGGCCCTGGTGAAGTCGAAATCGAGGTCGAGGCGGCAGGGTTGAATTTCTTGGATGTCTTGCTGGCGCTTGGGGTTTTACCGGACGATGAAGACCCGACCACGTCCCATGGTCCCCGTCTGGGTCTCGAATGTGCGGGACGCGTTGCCAGCATCGGGCCGGGGCATTGCGATTTGTTCGTCGGGCAAGAGGTCATTGCTCTTGCGCCCTGCGCGATGGCGTCTCATGTCATTGCCCGTAGTGACCTCGTAATACCCAAACCGCCCGAACTGAGTTGGACTGAGGCGGCAACGACAGCCATCGTCTTTGCAACTGCATATTATGCGCTACGCCACATAGCGCAATTGCAAAAATCGGAACGAATTCTGATCCATGCGGGTGCGGGTGGTGTTGGAATGGCCGCGATTCAAATCGCACGACATCTTGGCGCGGAAATATTTGCAACCGCTGGTTCACCAGAAAAAAGAGAGTTGCTGCGAACATTGGGGGTACAACACGTATTGGACTCTCGCTCGCTTTCATTCGTTGCTGAAATCAAGCAAATTACGCGCGGGGAAGGAGTCGACGTCGTCTTGAATTCGCTCAGTGGGGAATTCATTGCGGCAAGCCTAGGTTTACTGCGAGATCACGGCCGTTTCGTTGAAATAGGCAAACGTGACTATTATGAAAACCGACACCTAGGGTTACGACCTTTTCTGCGGAATCTCTCCTTCTCTTTGGTTGACCTACGATCCATGATCAAAATGCGACCTGCCCGCGTGGGTTCGCTGCTCGCCGAACTCTTGGATTTGTTCAATCGAAAGGTGCTGCACCCCATTCCATGTCGCGGTTTGGCCCTGTCAAGTGCGACGGAAGCATTTATGACCATGGCCCAAGCGAAGCACACGGGCAAATTGGCACTCGTCGTTCGCGAGCCGAATATCATGGTTTCCTCTCCAATCCACAATTCTGCGGCGATCCGTAGTGACGCGACGTATCTCATCACAGGTGGCCTCGGTGGTCTCGGATTGATACTCGCGCAATGGTTGGTGAGCCAAGGGGCGCGCCATCTCGTACTCATGGGGCGCACGAATCCGAAACAGGCCGCAGAACTTACGATCAGCGAAATGCGTGGTGCAGGGGCAGCCATTCGCGTGCTCCTCGGCGATGTGTCAAAAAAGTCGGATATTGCTGCCATTTTCGACGAAATTTCTCGGAATATGCCGCCGTTACGTGGCGTGGTTCATGCAGCAGGATTATTGGAAGATCGAACCGTTCTCGAGATGAACGAAGCGGAATTTTTTCACCCATTCGAATCAAAAGTGTTTGGCTTATGGAACCTTCATGAAGCCACACGTAATATGAAGATTGATTTCTTCGTCGCATATTCGTCGGCCGCTGTCGTGCTTGGATCTCCAGGACAAGCCAACTATGCTGCGGCAAATGCATGTATGGACGCTTTGTGTCACGCGCGCGTGACGAGCGGGCTTCCGGCAACGAGCATCCAATGGGGCGCGTTCGCCGACGTGGGATTGGCTGCTGTAAAAGACGTTCGAGGCAAACGATTGGCCGCCCGCGGAAGTACAAGCCTCAAGCCCGAAGACGGTCCAGCCCTGTTTGACCGGCTCCTGGCACAACCACGTGTCGAAGTCACGTGCATGCATTTTAATGTACGGCAATGGATGGAATTTTATCCGCAGTCAACGACTTCCCCATTCCTCGCAGAGCTCAACGTCGAGCAGCCTAGACCGACACAAACTGCCACGTCGACGTCATTGCTTGACGTGCTAGGGCACGCTGAACCATCACAACGATTGGCCCTCCTTGAAAAGAACTTGCTCGAGCAGATTGGTAAAGTGCTTCGCCTGGATCCGTCGCGCATTGACAAATCTGCGCCATTTGCGAACCTGGGCATGGACTCGCTCATGAGCTTGGAATTGCGCAATCGACTGGAGCCTTTGCTCGGTTTGAAACTTTCGGCTGCAATTCTTTTTACTTATTCGACGACAACCGCATTAACCGCACATTTGAACGAAAAATTGTTCCCCGCCGCGCAGCCCGAAGAAGCGGCACCGATCACGTTGAGAGCCCCAGAAAAACCATTGCTGCCAGAAAAACCATTGCAGCATGAGGCACCGACGGTCACGGGATCCATTGTACACGCGCCCGAAGAAGAACCTGAACTCGTGGACAAACTCGAGGCGTTCGAGGAGTACCTGAAATGAGCAATGCAACCGGACCTTCGAGCGCCGCGCGAACCCAGGCCGGTAGCAATGAACCGACAGCCTTGCAACGAGCCATCGCTGCATTAGAAAAAATGAAAGCCCGTCTCGATGCCACGGAGCAAGCGGCGACCGAGCCGATTGCGATCGTGGGCATGGGATGTCGATTTCCCGGCGGAGGCGAGGGCGTCGATGCATTTTGGAACGTGCTCGAACAAGGAATGGATGCTGTTCGTGAAATTCCCCCAAAACGCTGGGATTTGGCTCAGTTTCCGGCGGATCGCAAGGAAGCCCGATGGGCGGCGCTCTTGGACGACGTGTCGGGATTCGAGCCGTCCTTTTTCGGAATTTCACCGCGCGAAGCGGAAAGCCTCGATCCACAACAACGTATCCTTCTTGAAGTTGCATGGGAAGCAATGGAGGATGCTGGACAACCTATTGAGCAATTATTCGAAAGTCGCACCGGTGTTTTCGTAGGTATCTGCGGCAACGACTACCAACAACTCGTCGCAGAATCGCGGCAAGGCTCGTTTGATGCATATTGCGCCACCGGAAACATGTACAGCACAGCCGCCGGGCGAATTTCATTCGTATTTGGATTTCAAGGTCCCGCGCTTTCAATCGATACCGCGTGTTCATCTTCGTTGGTTGCGCTCACCCAAGCTTGCCAGAGTTTGCGCATCCGTGATTGTGATGTTGCAATCGCCGGTGGCGTGAATGCCATCATCTCACCGCGACAAATGGCGATCTTCATGGAAACGCAAGCGCTTTCTCCGGACGGTCGGTGCAAAACGTTGGACGCTCGAGCGAATGGGTTTGTCCGGGGTGAAGGCTGCGGCTTGCTGATCCTCAAGCGACGCTCCGATGCAATTCGCGATGGTGATCGAATTCGAGGACTCATTCGGGGATGGGCCGTCAATCAAGATGGGCGATCCACCGGCCTCACCACGCCAAACGTTTTGTCGCAACAAGCCATGATACGTCAAGCATTGGAGCGCGCCAAACTTACGCCTGCGGATATCGGATATGTCGAAATGCATGGCACTGGCACATCTCTAGGTGATCCGATTGAAGCGGAAGCATTACGTGAGGTTTTGGGCAAACCACGGGCGGACGCTTCACGATGTGTGTTAGGTGCTGTCAAAACGAATATCGGGCATTTGGAAGGTGCCGCGGGCATCGCTGGGGTCATTAAGATTGCCCTGGCACTCGAGCGCGAGAAAATACCTAAAAACCTACATTTCCGACATCTCAACCCGCGTATTTCGCTGGCCGATACCCCGTTTGTCGTTCCCACTTCCGCCCTTGCATGGCCACGAAGTGAGAAAAAGCGTTTCGCTGGCGTCAGCTCCTTCGGTATCAGCGGCACGAATGCACACATCATTTTGGAAGAAGCTCCCATAACCGAGCCGGCATTGACGGATCAGACAGCATCGGCGTATTTGTTGCCAATCTCGGCGAAATCACCGCAAGCGCTAACCACCCTCGCAAACACATACGCGCAATGGTTTGCCGACGGGCGATTGCAGTCGCTGCATGACGTTACTTTCACCGCCGGCGCACGACGCACACATCACGCATATCGTTTCGGCATCGTCGCACAAACGCATGACGAATTCGCCGAAAAACTTCGCGAATTTGCACGAAGGAAAGAATCCACCCAGGCGACATCGAGTCCTAAAGTCGTATTCGTTTTTCCTGGCCAAGGATCGCAATGGGTAGGAATGGGTCGGCAGCTCCTGGCCGAAGAACAGGTTTTTCGAGAAGCACTCGAAACCTGTGAACCTTTGATCCTACAGGAGGCCGGATTTTCCATTCTACGTCAATTGGACGCGAACGACGCTGCCGCCGAACATCCCTCGATTGCTGTCGTCCAACCGCTCCTCTTCGCCATTGAAATTGCCCTCGCTTCATTGTGGCGCTCGTGGGGCATCGAGCCGGATTGTGTCGTCGGTCATAGCATGGGAGAAGTGGCCGCAGCGTATATTGCAGGTATGTTGAGCCTGGAAGATGCTGTGAAAGTCATTTGTCGACGCAGCCGGCTCTTACAACGAATTACCGGGCAAGGCGCGATGGCGCTTGTTGAATTGCCACTCGCCGACGCAGAAGCCGCCATTGCTGGACGAGAATCAGAATTAGGCATTGCCTCGAGCAATGGCCCTCGATCCACCGTTCTGGCCGGCAATCCAAACGCGCTTGATCAAGTGCTCGCGAATCTGGAACGACAGGGAGTGTTTTGCCGCCGGGTCAAGGTGGATGTGGCTTCTCACAGTCCACAAGTCGAACCTTTGCGCCAAGATTTGCTGGCTGCATTGCGGGATTTGCAACCACGCAGCGGGAAAATACCGCTTTATTCCACAGTTTCCGAAGCTAGTCTGCAAGGTCCGGAACTAACCGCTGCCTATTGGTTTGACAACCTTCGAAAACCAGTTCGGTTTACGCAGGTAACTCGGCAACTTGTAATGCAAGGGCACGGGGCATTCATTGAAATGAGTCCCCATCCGATTCTTTTGCCGTCGATTGAAGAAACCATTGCTGCGAGTGGCAACTCGGGCGTCGCCCTCGCCTCGACCAGGCGAAAAACGGACGAACGTCGCAGCTTGTTCGAATCACTCAGCACCCTCTATCATCTGGGATTCAATCCCAATTGGACCAGCATCCATCGCCAACGCGGAACGGTTGTATCTCTCCCAAACTATCCCTGGCAGCGGGAGCGATTTTGGGTCGAATCGCCACGCCAAACTAGATATGCCCGAGGACGCGATATTCATCCATTGCTTGGAATGCGATTTGATTCCTCCATCGCTCCCGGTGAACACGTCTGGCAACAATCTGTCAGCACCAGCGCCTTACCCTTCCTCACGGATCACTGTATTCAAGGAGAAGTAGTTTTCCCAGGTACAGGATACGTCGAGATCGGACTTGCAACTGCACTCGCCGTTTACGGCGCGGGAACAGTCGTCATCGACGAAATGTCCCTTGATCAAATGTTGGCCCTCGCGCCTAACGCCGAACGTCAATTGCAGATTGTTCTGCAAAAAGACGAGGATGGATTTGCCGGCGTAGCTGTCTCGAGCCGCGGTGAAAACGAAGATTCGTGGACGCGCCACGCCACCATACGCGTTCGATTGGAAAACCCCGCACAACCAGAACGCTCAGATTTGCAGCGCATTGAAACACGCTGCCCCAATCGATTGGATACGCAGGCTCATTACGCCGCCATGAATGAACGAGGGCTCAACTATGGGCCCATGTTTCGCAGTGTGGTCGACGTAAAGTACGGGGCGCATGAAGCTCTTGGGCGCATTTCTATGCCATCGGAGCTCGCGTCCGGAATCAACGACTACGTCGTGCACCCAGCCCTGTTGGACGCATGTCTGCAAGCCGCATGCTGGGCTATTGCATCGAAAATTGGCTCTGGTGTTTTCGTCCCCAAAGAATTCATCGGCCTACGTTATTACCGTCGACCGCAGGGACAATTGTACGTCCATGGCCGACTTCACGACTCTCCCGACGAAAGTATTGTTGCTGCTGAAATTGCTGTCTGCGACGAAACGGGCATTCCATTTATCGAAATTCACGAGTTGCGCGTTGCGGTCGTGGAATCAACACCCCGAACCGCCGTCGATCCTATCGACGACATGCTTTTTCAACTAGCTTGGCGAGAAAAACCACTTGAACCACGCAGCATGCCTGCGAACCCCGGCGTCTGGCTGGCAATCATCGATGCACGCGGGTTTGGCGCACATGTCGTCGAACGGTTACGAGCTAGCGGCGAGTCCTGCGTCGAAGCTTATGTCGATTCGACCTATCGATCATTGGGTGACGATAAATATCGAATCGACCCTACGGATCCCAGTCACCTCAAACGGTTGCTCGAGGAAGCATTCAAAGCACCGCGAAAGTGCAAAGGCGTTGCGCTTTTCTCGAGTTTGGACGGTGTGACTTGGGAGCAAACGACATCAACCTCGTTGGCCATTGATTTACGGCGTAGTTGCATAAGCGCTTTACGCACGACCCAAGCGCTGCTCGTACAAGGTTGGCGCGATATTCCGCGACTCTATCTGGTCACTCGAGGCGTGCATCTCATCGAGGATAAAGACATTTCAGTGTCCGTAGGTCAGGCCGGTATCTGGGGCCTTGGGCGAACCATTGCGCTCGAACATCCCGCCCTTCAATGCACGCGAATTGATGTATCTTCGCAACCGACATCAGCAGAAATAGATGATATCGTTCGGGAACTCATTTCGAGCACGCCGGAAGATCAAATTTCGCTGCGAAATTCGCGCCGCTATGTCGCGCGCATGGTCCCCGATACGCTGCACACGCAAGCACCCAACGATTTCACAATTCGACCCGATCGTACGTATTTGATTACGGGTGGATTGAGCGGTCTAGGTTTGGAGCTCGCATCATGGTTGGTCCATCAAGGTGCCCGCCATTTGCTCCTCGTGGGTCGAAGCGCACCGAATTCGCACGCCATGGAAGCCATTACGAAAATGACCAGCGCTGGCGCGCATGTGCGCGTGATGCATGCGGATATCTCGGACGCCAATCAAGTCGACCGTCTGTTGGCATTGCAAAAAAGCGAAATGCCACCTCTTGCGGGAATTGCACATTCCGCCGTCGCCCTCGACGATCGTACATTACTCGATTTGTCCGAAGATGTATTTCTTCATGTCATGGGGGCCAAAGTTTTTGGTGCATTCAACTTGCATCAATCCACGGCGCAGGAACCGCTGGACTTTTTCCTGCTGTATTCATCAGCCGCTGGAAATTTTGGATCTCCTGGGCAGGGGAATTATGCTGCGGCCAATACTATCGTGGATGCAATCGCACGAGCCCGCGCATTGCAAGGATTGCCGGCAATGAGTATTGCTTGGGGTGCATTTACGGAGGTCGGGCTTGCTGCAGCCCAAGACATTCGTGGCAAACGCTTGGCGAGCCGAGGGTTTGACGGAATTTCGCCCGCGCTTGGTTTGGTGGCCATTGAAAAACTGCTCCACCACCCGCGACCCAACGTAGCCGCATTGCGATTTTCGGTACGTCAATGGGAAGAATCGTTTCCACAAGGCGCAACGTTGCCTCTATTCGAAGAACTGCGTACCCGCGCGACAACGCATCAAGCCGCTTCGACCGATGTGCAATCGATTCGTCAAGAATTGGCTATTTCGGCGAATGAACGCCATTTTGACATTCTTCTGACACATGTACTCGAACAACTCGGGCGAGTCCTGCGTATGGATCCGAAGCGTATCGATTCGAACGCTACTTTCGTGAGTTTCGGCGTCGATTCGCTTATGAGCCTGGAGCTTAGAAACCGGTTGCAATCGAGTTTGGGGCTTGATTTCCGGGCCACGCTGCTTTTCACCTATCCAACTGCGAACAAGTTGACCGGATTTCTCGTCGAGCAATTCAACAAGGAGGCGACTGCGAGCCCACCTCCTGTTTCGGCCAAAGATTCGTCCTCCGAACCTCAGCAGACATCGGCTGCCGAAGCCTTGGCGGATTTGAATGCCGACGATCTGCTGGCAATGCTCGATGAAGAATTGTCTGCGACCAAGAAGGTGCGTTGACGATGGCGCTCAACGAGCGTGAAATTCTGGATCGATTGCGAGACGCCGTTGTTGCGTTGAAAGACGTGCGCGCGCAACGCGATGCTTTGTTGCAACAAAAGTCGGAGCCCATTGCGATCATCGACATGGCTTGTCGATTTCCCGGCGAAGCCAACACGCCAGAGGCTTTTTTCGATTTGCTGACTCGAGGCGTGGATACCGTTACGAGCGTGCCTGATGAGCGATGGGCATTCGATCCTCGCAACGATACAGATCCTCGATTGCAAGGGGCACGTTGGGGTGCATTCACCAACAACATCGATTTATTCGATGCGCCATTTTTTGGCATTTCCCCACGTGAAGCAGAGCGGATGGATCCGCAGCAACGATTTCTGCTTGAATTGACGTGGGAAGCATTGGAACGAGCTGGAATTGTTCCCGCAACGCTCTCGGGCACAAAAGCCGGAGTGTTCGTGGGCATTTTGAATACCGATTATTACTTTATGAATTTGACGCTGCCTCCGGAAAATCAGGATGCTTATTCGGCAACCGGAAATGGCCATTGTTTCGCGGCCGGAAGATTGGCGTACAACTTTGGTTTGCAAGGACCAACCATTAGCGTCGACACCGCATGCTCGTCATCACTCGTGGCTGCACATTTGGCGTGTCAGAGCCTGCGATCACGAGAATGCGATCTAGCCTTGGTAGGCGGCGTCAATCACATGCTGCATCCATTCATGACCGAACTCATTGCCAAAACGGGAGCACTTGCTCCCGATGGTCGGTGCAAGAGTTTCGATGCATTGGCCAATGGGTACGTACGCGGCGAGGGGTGTGGCGTCCTCATTTTAAAGCGTTTGTCGGATGCACAGCATCAAGGTGATCCGATTATCGCTCTGATTCGAGGGTCGGCAATCAATCAAGACGGACGCTCGACAGGATTGACCACTCCAAACGTCCTGGCCCAAGAGGCCATGCTCTTCCAGGCTCTCGAAAACGCTCAATTGAATCCCGAAGATATTGGTTATATTGAGGCACATGGAACCGGAACACCACTTGGTGACCCCATTGAAGTAGACGCATTGCGCAGTGTTTTCGGCAAAAAACGCACCGGAGAATCGCGGTGCTTGATTGGTACCGTTAAGACAAACATCGGTCACCTCGAGGCGGCAGCAGGCGTTGCAGGATTGATGAAAGCCGCGCTCGCCTTACATCATGAGAAAATTCCGCCGAATTTGCACTTGAAACACCTCAATCCACGAATCTCACTTCAAAATACGAGCCTGGCCATCGCGACGGAAACATCTCAATGGGCACGAGCAAATAGGCCACGTCGCGCGGGAGTGAGTTCTTTCGGAATGAGTGGCACCAACGCCCACATCATTTTGGAAGAAGCGCCATTACCCCCGGAAACTCGAGCCACCAAGGATCGCTCAGCGTATCTCTTGCCTATTTCGGCGAAAAGCTCGGATGCTCTTGCCGCAACGATAGCAGCATATGCCGAATTTTTGGCGACGAATCCGTCCATCCCCATCGCGGACATCGTGCATACGGCAAGTTTGCGACGAACTGAACATGACCATCGTGCCGCATTTGTGGCTCAAACGAATGACGAATTCTGCCGCTTGTTGTCAGCGCACTCTGTCGATCCACCTTTGCCTGGTACCGTCATAGGACAAGCAAAGGACCGAAACACGCCCAAGGTCATCTTTGTTTTTCCTGGCCAAGGGTCACAATGGCTGGGCATGGGCCGGGAACTGCTCGCCGAAGAACCTAGATTTCGCGAAACAATCGAACAGTGTGACCGATTGATCCAAACAGAAGCAGGCTTCTCGATCGTAGAAGAGCTCAATGCGGACGACTCCAAATCACGTCTTGGCGAAATCGATGTCATTCAGCCGCTCCTTTTTTCATTCGAAGTTGCCCTCGCCGCGCTTTGGCAATCGTGGGGGGTGGTTCCCGATTTCGTCGTTGGGCATAGCATGGGTGAAGTTGCGGCAGCGCACATCGCAGGTATATTGACCTTGGAAGATGCAGTTCGCATCATTTGCCGCCGAAGCCGTCTCATGCGCCAATTGAGTGGTCATGGAGCCATGGCGTTGGTCGAATTGCCCATGTCGGATGCGGAGTCCGCGGTTGCGCATTATTCGAAAACGCTAAGTGCTGCGGTAAGCAATGGGCCGCGCACAACGGTACTTTCAGGTGATCCCAATGCCCTGGACCAAGTGATCGCGGAATTGGAAAAACGCCAAGTTTTCTGTCGACGGGTAAAAGTAGATGTGGCTTCTCATAGCCCACAAGTCGATGTTTTGCATGACGAACTGCTCGAGGCATTACGCGATTTACGTCCCGTCAAAGGGCATATCCGTATGATTTCCACAGTCACGGGCAAGTTATTGGACGGTGAGCATCTGACTGCTCGATATTGGTGGAACAATTTGCGACAACCTGTGCGTTTTCATCAAGTTACGCACGAATTGATGCACGACCGGACAACGATTTTCGTAGAATTGAGTCCCCATCCCATTTTGCTCTCCGCCATCGAAGAAACAATACGCGATGCACCATTCGGCGCCGTCGCCGTCGCCTCGCTCGTGCGACAAGCCGCACATCGGCGTGTTTTGCTCGAATCTCTGGCGAAAATGTGGGTTCGCGGCTTCGGTGTCGATTGGAAGCGATTCGAACCGGAAGGCCGGCACGTCGTCGCAATGCCGACGTATCCGTGGCAGCGGAAGCGGTATTGGCTGGATATAGCCAATCATTCACAAACAACAGGTCCTCGGCAACCGAATCGACAAGCGGGCCACCCGCTGCTCGGAACCTCCTTTACCACATCGGTGGGAGAATCGAGAACAATGCGGATCTGGCAAAGCCGATGGAGTTTGGCCAATCTGCCCTATTTGACCGATCATCGCATTGGCGAGCAAATCTTCGTCCCAGGCTCGGCGTATGTGGAAGCAGCATTGGCTGCCACCCGGGAGCACTTCGGCCGAGGGCCCATCACCATTGAAGACTTGGTTTTTACCACACCGCTCGTATTGACCACGGAAGCGGAAGTCGCGATTGAAATCGCACTTTCGTTTGAGTCTCCGGACCATTGCGATTTTCGATTTTCGAGTCTTTCAAGTGATGAATCGGATGCGCCTGTTTGGCAAATCCACGCTCGGGCACAGCTTTCACGTGGTTCTACCGCACAACCCGGACTTCCGAATATGGCCGAGATCCGTCAACGACGGGGCAGTCGTATCGATTTGGAGACGGCGCGAGCGGCGGAACGGAGTTCCGGGCTCAACATCGGCCCCGCCTTTGAAGGTTTGCAGGAATTGTGGCGAGATGGCGCCACGTTGCTCGGACGAATCGAATTGCCGAAGAAAGGCGGCGAAAAGGGTGACGACTACATTGTCCATCCCATTTTGCTCGATTCGGCGATACGTGCGCTCATGGTCGCAGTCCCGAAATCGGAAAAGAATACGAGTCGCGTCCTCCTCGGCGTTCGAACACTACGCTTTTGGGATTCGGCCGGATCGAGCATCTGGAACGTTGGCGAGTTGCCTCCTTCCATGGCCCTGGACAACGCCAAATTGACATTGCTCGGACCGAAGGAAAACGCAATCCTCTCACTCGAGGGAATCGAAACCGGTCAAATTACCAATTCGCCAAACGAAAGCGATTTCTTCAACGGAAAGCTTTTTTGCCAACGATGGATCCCATTGGATCTGCCGCGACAACCATCCGCACGAGTTCGGGGACGATGGCTCTTGTTATGTGAAACGGGCGAATTCGCGGATGAAGTGCAGCGCTTTCTGACGGAAGACGGAGCCGAAGTTCTTCGTATACAACCGTCGTTACCCGGTCGGCTCTCCATTGCGGGAACGCGCACCGTCGACCCGACGGTATTGTCCGAATTGGCCGCGCTCGTGGCGGAAGCGACGAATGCGCAAGAACTCGCAGGAATCATCCATTGCTGGGGACTTGAGCAAAACGCCCTGCAAACCGTGACGAAAGAGCGTCTTTTGGACGAGCAAGAGCGCTTGTGTGCAGGCGCATTGCACCTGGTTCAAGCATTGATGGGCTCGGGATTGCCAAAAATACCTCCATTGTGGCTCGTCGTGCGCGGAACTCAAACCGTCGAGGCCGAAACCGAAGCCGTGGGAATCATGCAAGCTCCTTTGTGGGGGTTGGGCCGAGCCATTGCTGCGGAATCCTCCGACGTCCGATGCATTCGATTGGATCTCGATGCCCGTGGCGATGTGGATGAAGCCCGAATTTTCAGAAATATCCTGCGTGTTCATCCGATGAATGAAGATGAGATTGCCATTCGCAATGGACACGCGTTCGCCGGCAGGCTCATAACGCCCGTCGCGAAGAAGCACGTTTCGCCCGCGGCTCGAGTGCACGCGGAAGGATGTTATTTGATTACGGGCGGCCTTGGAGGTCTCGGAATCGTTGCGGCGAAATGGCTTGCGGAATCCGGAGCCAAATACATTGCCTTGATGTCCCGAAGCGGCGTGTCGTCGCCGGCGCAAGCACAATCGATTCATGAAATCGAGGCTTTGGGGGCTCGAGTCTTGGTCCTCGAGGCCGATGTTGCAATCGCAGAACAACTGAAATACGCCCTGACGGAACTCAAATCCAAGTTTCCGCCATTGCGAGGTATTCTCCATGCCGCGGGTTTCGCGGATGTTGGAGTCTTGGAAAAACAAAGTCGGGAAAAATTTCGCACGGTATTCGGTCCGAAAGTCGTCGGCAGTTGGAATCTTTATGAGCTCACGCGGGAATGCAACCTCGATTTCTTCGTTCTTTATTCGTCAATGGCGGCACTTTTTGGTTCCGTCGGCGTAAGCAATTACGTGGCCGCAAACGCGTTCCTCGATACGTTCGCGTCTTATCTGCGATCGAAAGGACGGGCGGCGACGAGCATCAATTGGGGTTGGTTCGAGGAATCCGGAAAACGGCACGTATCCCAGCAAAATGCAGTGGCTGCGGTGCGAGGCTTCAACAGCTTTAGTGATTCCGACGGCAAACGATTGCTGGAGCGCGTCGTCCATGAGGGATGGATGCAGATGGGATTGCTCTCCATGGATTTGAAGGGCTTTGTTGCTGCAAATCCCCATCTGACCGAATCCCCACGCTTCAGCTCGCTGGTGTCCAAGCTCGGGCGGCGGAAAGCGCAACCGGAAACAAACCCGTCCGCGCATTCGCAACCAGCCGAAGCGGCAGGTGGCAACGACGCGGCGACGAGTCCTCTCGATGCCTTGCGTGGCGCCTCGGATACCGAGCGATTGCAGCGCGTGGACCTCATCGTTCGGGAACAGCTGGGCCACGTGTTGCGCATGCCGGCTTCTCAATTGAACAGCCGGGATCATTTGCAGCAATATGGCGTCGATTCTCTCATGACGATAGAATTGCGCAATCGATTGCAATCGTTGTTTCGTGTACGTCTGTCCATTACGGATATTTGGTCGCAAAGCAACATCCAGGACATTGCCAAATTCCTCGTACAACGTCTTGAAGACTCCCCCAGCTCGACAGCGAATACGCATACGCCGACGCCGACGCCCCGCCCTGCAGAGGCCATTTCGGCGGGCCTCATATCCGCCGGGGGATGGCTCGTCACCCACAAGCCGCGGCCGGAAGCGCAAATGCGCCTCATTTGTTTCCCGTATGCCGGCGGGGGAGCTCCCATCTATGCATCATGGCCCGATCATCTCCCGACGAATATCGAGGTCATTGCGATACAACCACCGGGACGTTACGAGCGAATTCAGGAATCACCGCCCCGGAACATTCGGGAAATTGTCGATGCTTTATTGCCGGTATTGATACCTATTTTGAATTTACCATTTGCTCTTTTCGGTCACTGTCTCGGAGCCATGATGATGTTCGAGGTCGCCCGACGACTCGAGCGGGAACATGGAATACGGCCCATTCATTTATTTGCCTCGGGCGCGTCTCCACCGCAATTTTACTTGGTACCGAATGCATTGACTCGCTCGGACGATGACTTTGAAGCCATCTTACGAGCCGTTGGTTTCGCCGACAAAACGGTTTTGCGGGACGATGACGTGATTCGCAACATTTTGCCGGTCGTGCGGTCCGATTTTGCAGTTGCGGCAGGTTACGAATATTCCCCGGGCCCACGCCTCAATGCACCGGTGACGGCATTCGTCGGCGATCTGGATGTCTTCGCCCCTGCGCACATCGTTTGCGGCTGGCAAGCGGAAACATCGCGCGAACTGTCAACCCATACCTTTGCCGGAGGGCATTACTTCATCACTCCGGAACGTGAATCGATTTGTCGAATCATCGCGACCAACATGGAGCACGATCAAGGAAGCATCACCCAGGCCGCGATTACCCGCACTTCACCGGATCGCTGGCTCATGCGAATCGAAGCGCGCCAGAAGCCGCGCCTGCGCCTTTTTTGTTGTCCGGGTTTGGGTGGCAATGCCTCGGCTTTTGAACACCTGGCCAGCATGGTGCCTCCCGATGTGGAACTTTGCGCGGTCGAGCTCCCCGGGCATGGTCGTCGAGCAAACGAATCGCCGCTCGGCCGTTTCGAAGATCTCATATCGTGCATTTCGTCAGCCCTGACGAATTGGATCGATCGACCTTTTGCATTTCTCGGGATCGACCTGGGAGCACTCGTACTCTATGAGGTCATGCGACGTCTGCGCAGCAATGGGGGACCATCGCCCAAAGCGCTTATCGTTCTCGGCGCGATGGCTCCGCATCTGCATTATTTCGCTTCCGTGCATCATCTGCCCGCAAACGCATTTGCCGATACCCTTCGAGTCTTCGGTATTGATTGCAGCAAGGACTGGTCGTCACAACGTGCTCTGCGTGCCGACTGTGCAGCATTGACGAATTACCAATATAGAGACGAGGTATTCATTACGACGCCCATCGTGGCGTTTGTCGCTGAAAACGATGAACTCATTCCGCCCATGAGCGTTCCGGCTTGGCAACGCCACACGGCAGGACCCTTCGAACTGCACCGTATCGCGTGCACGCATGCCGAATTGCATACTGATTCCGCAGTTCTGGGAACTTGCTACTTCACAATATCGGAAATATACTGATTTGCATTTCAACGATTGCCGCAAATTCGGCACGGAATCGCGCCAAGCCATCCTGGACGACGGCAACGCGTTTTCATCAGCGCACCCAATCGTCTTCCAAAGTTCAATATTTCGTGCCGTTCAATTGGCAAAAAGCCATCAATTCAACCACGTCGGTGATCCGGGTGATCGATGCAACGCAAAATGGGGATATGCGTGGAGACGCGCTTATACGTCCGTGGGACTTTTTTAGGGCTTGTTGCTCGCCTCGATACCCGTGCGGATCATGTCTTGAAGCATCAATGACTGCCACTCGATAAATGCCTCCATTGCTTGCGCGCGGTTCTCAGGCTTCATATGGGGCAATACCGTCGCAAGAATCCTGAGTATTCCCGCACAGTCAATCGCTGCAATTGCAGCAGCCGACTCACCTTGCGCGACCAAACCAGGAATAATTGTCTGAAGGTAGTCATCCCGCATCTCGCTGGTACTGCCTGCAAACCACTCGGTCATCATCGCATGCCCGCCGTGAATCATCTGCGCAATGTCTTCCGTTCTGTACTTTGCGACCCACATCCGGTTGGCATCTCTCCACGTTCCTTCCGCGATCTCCGGAAGCTTTTCTGCCCAGACGTCCAAAAATTCACGCGCCCACGGTTCCATAGATCACCCGCGTATCACGGCCCCGCGCCCGTGACAAGTCCTCTGCGAGGCCCTCAATCGCGTCTACCATTGCTCCGACACCATACACTGCACTTCCTCGCACCTCCCATAAGCCCATACACCCAACGCCTCACACAGATCACCGAACCGCCTCCAAAATTTGCCCGCCAGATTCATCACACCATCCCTACATCAACCACCAACACCTCAAACCAACAACCGCCCCATTTGGTTTGTAGTCAAATCAATTTACCAGCCACGTCGACAAGCAATGTTCGTCCAACTGTAACGTCGCTGGAGCAAACCACGCATCGTTCCTCCTCGACAAACCCTCCCTCTTCTCCACTCATCCCGCCAATTCTCACCCTCATCCCCGTGAACTTTGCCCTCACCCGCGCCTTCCGGCACAACCCTCCTCCACATGGCTCGACCGCAGCTTCTCTCCATCCCCGAACGCATCGATGCGTCGACTCGTTTCACCGGACGTGGCGTCACGATCGCCCTCGTTGACAGCGGCTTCTACCCGCATCCGGACCTCATGCGCCCCAAGCGACGCGTCAAAGCGTACGCCGATGCAACGCGCGACGAGCCTGTTGCCGACGAGTTCTTCACACCTCGCGCCGCGTCTTGGCACGGCACGATGACCGCCTGCACTGCTGCTGGAAATGGCTACATCTCGGGCGGCCGTTACCGAGCTCTCGCCCCCGATGCCGACGTTGTTCTCATCAAGGCCATGTCGACCGAAGGCCGCATCAAAGGCAAAGACGTCGCCCACGCGATCCGTTTTCCGCTGCGTTATCCACACTTGAAAATCCGCGTGATGAACGTGTCGTTGTCAACGGGCGATCCCGATCTTCAAGCCGAAGTCGAAGCTGCCGTCGAAGAAGTCGTCGCCGCTGGAATCACCGTGTTTGCCGCCGCTGGAAACACACCGGGACGAGCTCCCAAAGCTCCAGCTTCGTCGCCTCACGCAATCACCGTCGGAGGTCTCGACGACAAGGGCGAACGCGAAGGCGAAGCCGATGCATCTTTGTGGCCTTCGAGTTACGGCACGATCAAAGATGGCCTGGACAAACCCGACCTCGTCGCCCCGGCGATCTGGGTCCCCGCACCGATGCTCCCAGGCACCCTGGTCGCTCGAGAAGCCAACGCCCTCTTTCAACTCTTGTCCGTGCTCGAAGAACTCTCGGTCGAACAGGGTTTTTCCGAGCAAAAACAGCGCGCGACACGCGACGAAGTTTCGTCCGTGAACGGACTCATCCAAGCTGTCTACGGACGCATCAATCGACAAAAGTACATCTCGGTCGATTACCAACACGTCGACGGCACATCGTTCGCGGCCCCGATTGCCGCAAGCGTGGCCGCGCAAATGCTCGAAGCGAATCCATCCCTCACGCCCGCGCAGATTCGCGAAGGCTTACTCGCAACGGCCGCTCCGATGCCGCAATATCCAAAAATTCAGCAAGGCGCTGGGCTCTTGCGTCCACGCCAAGCCGTGATGTGGGCGCAGCAAAAGAAAGACGACAAAAACGTGGCTGTCGTCGATGAAGGTGCGCTGGAATGAAATTGGTTGGCGCGTAAAACCAATACGCGGCGATGTGGAATCCCGGGGCCCGAAGCCCCGGGGAAACTTGAGCGGATGTGCTTACAGCATCGACGGGTCGAGGATTCCGCCCGTATTCGTCAACGCTGGCGTCTTGCCGCCGAACACAATGAGTTTGCCGCTGGCATTGACGCTCGAATGTTGCGTACGAGCGATCGGGCCTGAAGGAATGGGCTTCTTGCTCCACGAATTGGTCACCGGATCATAAGTCGCTCCGGAATCGAGCGGCGTGCCGGCTAAGTTTTCGCCGCCCCAAACGAGGAGACGCGGAGAAATCCACACATGCGTGTGGTGCTGACGCAATTCGGGCGCGCCATCGGACGTAATGACGCTCCATTCGATCTTCGGCTTGTAACGTGCACCAACGGCCGAGAAGCTCGCCGGAGAATCCTGGCCGCCCCAAATGATCATTTCGGTGCCGCTCCAGGCATATCCATGACGTGCGCGTGCTGGCGGTTGCCCGTCTTTGACGCTTACCCAAGCGCCACCGGCCGGGTCGAATTCGGCGCCGTCACCCAAATAGCCAAAATCGACGCCATTGAATCCATAGCCGCCGAAAATGACCATATCGGTGCCGGTCCAAATGGCCGAATGGTCAGCCCGCGCAGTCGGGGGCAAACCATTACCAGGAATCGACTCCCAAGCGTCGTTGTTGATATCGTACGCAGCGCCATCGCTGAAGTAGTTGATACCGTCGGTACCGCCCCAAATCAGCACCTTGGTGCCGGTCCAAACCATGGAATGACCGAATCGCGGATTCGGAGCGCCCACGGTCGTCGTCGCTGTCCACGTATTCGTTGCGGGATTGAATACGCCGCCCGTTTTGAGCGCGCCACCATTTTCACCGCCCCAAACGACCATCTGTGTGCCAGTCCAAACCCCACGAGCCCTCGTACGTGCCGTTGGCGCATTGGACGTGCTCGTCGCATCCCATTTGTAGGCCGCCACGTCGAGCATTCCGCCGGTGTTCGTATTGCCACCCGGGGCTTCGCCGCCCCACACGATCATGTGTGTGCCTGTCCATACCGCCACGTGATTGGCACGCGCTTCGGGCGCACCTTTCCAAGGCGTCGGCTCCCAAGCATCCGCGCATTTGCCTGCAACGCAGGAACCAAAACACGGATGATCACAGGACCCGCAATCCGCGCCGCTCGTTTGCAAATCAATGCAACGATCCGGCTGCCGACAATAGGAATCACCCGGGTTGGGACAAGCACACGCACCCGCCGAACAAACGGTACCGGGTTTTAATGAACAATCGCCAGCCTGGAGACATTCAACGCAACTGCCTTTCGGAACATCGCAAATGGGCGTTGGCGTTGTGCAATCGGTGTTCGATATGCAACCGCTGGGATTACCGCTGGTGCTCGAACTCGACGACGACGTTGTCGCCATTCCGCCAGTTCCGCCTTCGCCCGAACTGCTCGATGCACTGCTGCTTGACGAGCTTGCGCCACCGGTAACATCCGTGGGCCATTCGATAACGTCGGTACATCCACCGCTCAGCAGCATGAACGCTGCCGAAATGCCGACAAGTCCGCCAATACAAACCTTTCCAAATCTTCGCATCTCACGGCCTCCAAGCGCACCTGCGCCGCACGTACGATAAGTCGACCGACGATATCAGAATCGCCGTCGGTCGTCGCGGTCGTTGAAAGACTGCTTCTTTTTATTCGGAAGGGTCAACCTGCGAGGGCTTTTCGGAAGCCATTCACAAGCCGTTCGATATCGCGTTCGGGGACCGAACAAAGCCCCACGCGAAGCGCACCTTGCACCGGTACGACAAAGATTCCGTCTTCCTTGAGTCGCGCGGCAACTCGAGGTGCGTCGGGACAGAATACGGTTGTGAAAAACCCTCCGTCGTAACGTGGGTACACGAGCCCCGCGGCACTCGCGAGTTCATTCCAGCGCGCCACACGGCCATTGAGCAATGATTTCAACGTCCCGCGTTCTTGTTCAATTCGCGCTACGAGAGCCGGATCCGTTAGGCAGCGCGCGATTGCATGCATACCCGCCGCGTTGCAGTTCGACCACGTCCCTCGACTCGCAAACGAAAGCGCACTTTGCACGCGAGTTCGTTCGCCAGCGTCGGGACAAACCGCCGCCAACGCGCCTACGCGCAATCCATATTGCGTGAACGACTTCGACGCCGACCAGGCAAACAGGAGCAGCGCGTCTTGGGCCAAACGCAACACCGCATCGATTGTCTCGGCCGGGTTTTTCGTGCCGTACTGGGCATAAGCATAGTCGAGCAACAAGATCACCGGACCTCGCTTCGCAGCCCGTGAAACGACATCCTGTACACCACGAAAATCGTCCGCATCCAGCGAATAACCCGTCGGATTGTGGCAAGGCGTGTTCAGAAAAACGAGCGCTCGACCTTGCGCATCGATGACACCATGCAGCTTGCGATCAAGGTCGGCGACATCGAGTTTGCCCTTGTCGTCGAACATGCGAAACGTCGTGATCGTGCGGTCAGCTTCATCGGCGAGCGTCTTGTACGGACCCCAGTAAAACCCCGACGTGAGCAGCATTTGCTGCGGTTCCAGGAAATTCGTGATCGCGTGGCGCAACGCTCCACTGCCCCCAGGCGTCGCCACTGCCGTGGCCCACGCGGCTTCGGGACGATCACCAAACAAGTCTTTGATCACGCCTTGCAAAAACGCAGGCGGCCCCGCGATCGGCGCATACGCCGCTCCCACCTCCGGCGGCACGTCGCGCAATGCATCAACCACGCCCGAAATGATGGCGAGTTTGCCATCGTCATCGAGCAACGCTCCGACCGTTGCGTTCACAACGGACTCGCCCGCTTTCTTCCGTGCTTGAGCTTCCGCGTTCAATGCGAAAATGGGGTCATCACCGGGGCGAGCTGTACGCGTAGGGATCAAAAACTCCATAGTCGTCGGTACCACGAACCGGCCGCTGCGGGTAAGCGTCGAGATTCACCAAAGAACTTCACGCAAAACCTCGTGCCCGCGGGCTCCACGCCCCTGACTGCGCTACGATTCCGCTCATGTTCGAGTCCAACGATCCACGTTTTCGCGCGCCACTCGTTGCCGTCGCAATTGCCGCGGCATTCGCTACGTCTTCACATCAAGCCACAGCGCAAAACACTCCCTCGAGGGACAACGATCGCGGGCCTCGAACGGGCGCCGCTGAACGGAGTTTCGATTCGTTCGAACCCGTAGCAACTGCGATGGCCGGAGACCTGCCGCAGAACACAGCCGGCAGCGAATCGGATTGGGACATTCCGGGACAAATCGTCGTCGATGCTCGAGATGATCTCAGCACTTCCGACATCTCGTCCCTCGCTTCGGATTTCGGTTTTTCCTTCGTCCCCACACGACTCGAAAACACGACACACATCGAAATCGCATCGGCCCCAACCAGCGCCATCGCTGGACTGCTGGCCCGTCTCGCCAAGGACCCTCGCGTCGAACGCGCCGAGCCCCTCGCGAAAGTTCGCGCGCTGTTTGTCCCGAACGACCCCGAGATGAAACAGCAATGGCACATGACCCGCATCAACGCGCCCCGAGCTTGGGACTTTGGTATCGGTCGCGGCGTCACCGTTGCTGTCGTCGACACGGGCATCGCTTGCGAAGATCACGGACCTTTCAAGAAAGGTTCGGACCTGACAAACACCGAGTGTGTTGGTGGATGGAACTTCGTTGCGGGCAATGAACATGCAAACGACGATCAAGGGCACGGAACGCACGTTGCCGGAACGATTGCGCAATCGACGAACAACAACCTCGGCGTGACGGGCGTCGCGTTTGGAGCGCGTCTCATGCCCGTCAAAGTGCTCAATGAAGAAGGTTGGGGAACCACCGCAGACGTTGCTGACGGTATTCGCTGGGCTGCCGATAACGGCGCGCACGTGATCAACCTCAGCCTCGGTGGACCTCGCAATTCGCAGATCTTGCAAAGCGCCGTCGATCACGCGCTGAAGATGGGCGTCGTCGTCGTGGCCGCTGCCGGAAACTCGGGCTCGAGCGTGGGATATCCCGGTGCATCGGAAGGCGTCATTGGCGTCAGTGCGACAAACCCCGACGACAAACTCGCGCCGTTCTCGTCACGAGGCAAAGGCGTGGACATCGCGGCACCAGGCGTGAAAGTCGTGCAACAAACGATCTGCGAAAAAGGCCGCAACAATTGCCTCATCTACCCAGGGTGGAATGGAACCTCCATGGCCTCGCCGCACGTTGCTGGTGCCGCCGCGGTCATCATGGGGTTGGGCGTGACAGACCCGGCCGCAGTGGAAGATGCTCTCCGCGACCAAGCGCGCAAGGTCGACGACTCGGAACGCGGAAGACTCCTCTACGGCGCAGGCATCCTTGATGTAGGCGCATCCGCAAGCACTATGACGCTGCGCCAATCGATCTACCGGCTCGTTGCGCTTCTGGTCACAACGCTCCTCGTCGCTCGCGCGGCACGCAAGAAGAGTGATTCTGCGACAAACCCGTGGCGCCTGGACTTCTTGTTTCCGGCCCTTGCTGCAGGACCAGGCCTCTTCTTCTTCGCGCCTTGGATTCTGCCCCGCGCGAACCTCATCACGGATGTGTTGGCCCGACCCATCGGCGACATGGACTTGCTCGTGGGTGTGTCCCTACATCGCTTCTTGCCCTTGGCGAACGCGCTCTTGCCGTTTGCCTTCACCGCGCTTTTCTTCGGCGTCAAAAAACTCCGACCGGTCACAGCAGGTTTGGCCACTGGAACCGCAGCGTATTTGTTCGCCACCGTCGCCCTCGGCTCGGCGGCTGGGCCGTTTGGCCACGTCGCACTCATCGCCTGGTGCGTCCTGAACGCTGCTATTTGCATGTGGATCGCACGCACGAACCTTGCTGAAACCCGCTAGCCAGCAGCGTATTAAGCGATCACCTTTCGCACCATCCCCGTCACCTGAGAGTCCCTGCATGCGTTCTCGACTTCTGCTCGTTGCGCTCGCTTTCGTTGCGTTCAGTTGCGCAAGTTCGGCAAGTGAAACCCCATGGCCCGCAGAGCCCGAAGGCAAACTGCTTGGTCCGGCCGGTGAAACCGCTCGAGACGACGACGGTCGTCCCAAGGTTTTACCTGACGCAGGCCCCATCGACGTTGAACCATGAGCGATCGGCGGCGCGACTGGCGGTTGGCCATCTTTGCCTCCATGGCCCTGCTCGTCATGCCATTCGTGGTGTGGTTGCTTTTGCCAAACCACGGACCACCACCCAAACGTCCTCGTGCCCCAACAACAGCCGCTGCAACGACAACACCTGAAGTCGCCACAACTCGACCGCCAACACCGTCGCCTCCACGTCCCGCACCAACGAGCCCCAAGAGCGACGCGCCTGCTGAAGAAGTCGTCACGGGATCCGTCCTCGATGCGGAAGGACAACCCGTGGTTCGTGCGTTTGTCGGGTGCGATGATCGTTCGTCTCACTTGACCGGAAGCACCGATGAAGAAGGCAAGTTTCGTCTTCCGCTCGAAGCCTCGGGATGTTTGGTCATTGCCCATCACCCGGAACATCCGTCGTCCGAACGAACACGCATCGAGACGGGTAAACCCAACGTCGTGAAACTCGGCGCAGGCGGCACGCTCGAAGGCGTGGTCGTCGATGAACAAGGTCGTCCCATCACGTCGTATCGACTTTCTGTCGAAGTCTTCCTGCCCAAAGTCGAAGGCGCAGAACTCGGTCCGCGAGGACGAGCGCGCCAAGTAAACGAAGACTCGGGATCGTTTCGACTCGAACGAATGCCGCCGGGAAAGTACGTACTCGTAGCAAGTGCGCCCGGACAACCTCCTGGCAAGAGCGACAGTGTCGAGGTAGATACGGGACAAACTGCGCGTAATGTGCGTATCGTTTTGCCGCGTCCCGCAACGCTCAGCGGAACGATTCGCGACGAACAATCGCGACAACCCATCGTCGGCGCCATCGTGCAGCTCGACGGCATGGCGGGCGGAGGCGGCCCGAACGCGAACCCTCCTGCGACCACCGACATACAAGGCAACTACACACTCACCGGCGTGCCTCCGGGACCGTTTTCGGTGCGCGTCGAACACGGAGCCTACATGGGTCGAATCGTGTCGGGTCTGACGACACGCGGCGCCTCCTCCGTCCACGAAGACATCAACCTCAAACCTCGAGGTGACGGCGGCCCGAGCAGCGAACTCGAAGGCATCGGGGCCATGCTTGGGCCTTCTGCAAACGGGGTGACGATTGCTTCGGTCATCGAAGGAGGACCTGCCGCCAATGCTGGCTTGCGCAGAGGGGACAGGTTTGTCCGCATCGACGGCGCATCCGCGCTCGAGATGACCCTTTCCGACGTGATGCAACGCTTGCGAGGTCCACAAGGCTCACGTGTCTTCGTGACGATCGCGCGGGAAGGTGAAAGCAACATCGATGTGACCCTCGTTCGTGCGCGTATCGAACGCTAGCGGTCGCCCCTGACGCACCGACGTTCCTCCGTGGTACATGCACGGGCCATGTCCACGAACAAGGCCGAACTCCCGCCGCCTGGCGCACCAGACGTCCTCTACATCATCGATTTGTCCGGGTACGTCTTCCGCGCGTACCACGCGATTCAAACGCCACTGATGAGCCCCGCGGGCGAACCGACACACGCCGTGTACGGCACCGTGAGCATGTTGACGAAGCTCGTGGACGAACGAAAACCCGCGTTTCTCGCGGTCGCGATGGATTCGCCCGGAAAAACCTTCCGCGACGAACTCGACGAACGGTACAAGGCAAACCGTCCTCCACCGCCCCCCGATTTGCCGGCGCAAATGTTGCGGTGCAAAGAGATTGTCGAAGCGTACCGCATCCCAATCTTCGTCGGTGAAGGCCTCGAAGCCGATGATTTCCTCGCCATCGCCGTGGAACGCGCCAAGCAACGTGGACTGCGTGTCGTCATCGTCAGCGCGGACAAAGATCTGCTGCAACTCGTCGACAGCGATCGCGTGCTCATGTGGGACGGGCGCGACAAGGTCTACGGGCCTGCGGAAGTCGTCGACAAATTCGGCGTGCCGCCAGCACAAGTACGCGACCTGCTCGCGCTCGTGGGGGACACGAGCGACAACGTCCCGGGCGTTCCCGGCATTGGCCCCAAAACCGCAGCCGACCTGTTGAAAGAGTTTGGTTCGTTCGAAGGCGTTTACGCCTCGCTCGACAAGATCAAACGTCAGAAGCTTCGCGAAAGTTTGACTGCAAACGAAGCTGATGCGCGTTTGTCCCAGAAGCTCGTCACACTGAAGACCGACGTCGACATCACGTTCGACATCGATGCCCTTCGTTACGGCGGAGCAGACCATGCCAAACTCCGGTCGCTCTTTACGGAGCTCGGGTTTTCCCGATTCATCAAAGCCGTTCCGATTCCAGCGCCGGTTGCTGGTTTTCGACGCGCGATCACGACCCGCGCAGATCTGGAAACATTTGCCGCAGGTATTCGGAGTGCGAAGAAGCTCGCTTTCGAAGTTCACGGCACATCGCACGAAGCCATGCGCACGCACGTGTGCGGCATCGCGATGGCGTACGAGCAAGGTTCGTCCGTGTACGTGCCCCTCGGTCACCGTTACTTGGGTGCACCTCCGCAACTGACGATGAACGACTTCAAGGCCGTAATCGGCCCGATTCTCGAAGACGCTTCCATCGCGAAGCTGGCGCACGACACCAAATATTGCGACGTGGTTTTACGCAGGAACGGAGTTCGTCTTGCTGGAACGACGTTCGACACGATGCTCGCGAGTTACCTGCTCGATGCAGAAGCGTCGCATGAACTCGTCGCCGCAGCGGAACGCGAAGCCGGAATCAAGATCGCCACGTTCGATGACGTGGCGCCGAAGAAACGTGGACAAACGCAACGCGCGCTCGACGATTTGGAGATCGAACCAGCGACGAATTATGCCGCCGCATTTCCCGAAGCCTTGCTCGCGGTCGCGGACAAACAGGCCCCGAAACTCGCCGATGCGCACCTCGACAAACTGCTAAAGGACCTGGAATTACCGCTCGCTTCCATCTTGGCGCAGATGGAAATGACTGGCGTGCTCGTGGATCCTGCGGCTCTTGGAGCGCTGGGCACCGAGATGGCCAAGGAGCTCGATGCCCTCGAGAAACGAGCTCACGAAGCCGCGGGGTCCGCGTTCAACTTGGCGTCACCGAAGCAGCTCGAAACGATCCTCTTCGATACGTTGGGGCTCAAAAGTACGCGTAAGACGAAGACGGGACGATCAACGGATGCCGAAGTGTTGGAAGCGTTGTCAGACGACCATCCGCTTCCGGGCATCGTGCTCGAACACCGCGCCATCGCGAAACTCAAAGGCACGTACGTCGATGCTCTGCCGCGCCTGATGCATCCGGAAACGGGGCGAATTCACACGCGCTGGAGCCAAGCCGTTGCTGCGACCGGGCGTTTGTCTTCACAAGACCCCAACTTGCAGAACATTCCGATTCGTACGGACTTGGGCAAACTGATCCGTCGAGCGTTTGTCGCTCCGAAAGGGTTTGTCATTCTCAGCGCCGACTATTCGCAGATCGAACTACGTGTGCTCGCGCATTTGTCGAACGATCCGGTGCTCGTCGATGCATTCCGCACCGGACAAGACGTGCACACACGCACCGCGATGGAGATCTTTGGCGTCGGCGAAGCCGATGTGACGACCGAGATGCGTCGTCGCAGCAAGACCATCAACTTCGGCGTGATTTACGGCATGGGTGAATCAGCCCTCGCGCGACGTTTGAGCATCACGCGGGTGGAAGCAGCTCGCTTCATCGATGCGTACTTCCAGCGTTACCGCGGCGTGCACGAGTTCATGGAGCGAACGATGACAGAAGCGCGGCATTCCGAGCAGGTGCGAACGCTGCTTGGACGACGACGTCTCGTGCCTGACTTACACACGACGGATCGAGCGCGACGTGCGTACGCCGAACGCATTGCCCAAAACACACCGATTCAAGGTTCGAGCGCTGATTTGCTGAAGCTCGCGATGGTTCGTCTCAGCGAACCTGTCGTTCCAGGAGCGCGGATGGTCCTTACGGTGCACGACGAACTCACGTTCGAGGTGCCGGAGGATCGCGTGGACGAAGCGAAGGCGAAGGTGCGCGAAGCGATGGAGGGAGTGTTTGCCCTGTCCGTACCGCTTGTCGTGGATGTTGGAGCGGGCGCGACGTGGGCGGACGCGCATTGATGCGGAGCTTGGGGCGTCGGTCGTGGTGGCCGACGCCTCGAGTGTTCAGCCAGGGTTCGTCCTAGCAAAATTGGTTGGTGTACAAAACACGAAAGGCCGCTGTTCAACGAGGAGCAGCGGCCGAAGTGTCAGAAGGTGGAAATCAGCTTGCGGCTGCGGCGGCTTTCGTCGCCTTGTGCAGAGCAGCGGCCATGCGACCAGCGACGCGGGACGCGCGCTTGCGAGGGATGACACCCTTGCTTGCGGCGCGAGCGAGCGTGCTCTCGGCATTACGCACAGCGCTCACTGCGTCCGCGGGCGTGGCTTTGACGGCTGCACGAGCCTTCTTGACCTCGGTGCGGAGCGTGGACTTGGCGGCGCGATTGCGGTCGGTCCTCTTGATTCGCTGACGATTGCGCTTCTCGGCAGATGCGTGATTGGCCATGTGAATTCCTACTTCTTTGCCGCCGCGTTTTCAGCCGTGTGGATGCCGGGCGCGTCGGGGGCGTTCGGGTTGTACCCGTCGATGTGGATGGGGAATTTCGGCGTGCCGTGAGCGCGGAGGGCTCGCTTGTTCGCCGTGCCGTTACGCCGCGACTTGCGCTTGCGAATGCGGCTTGATTGCTGCGTTGCGGAGACCATGGGGGGCGGGATTCTATGCGGAGTGGTTGGCATGTCAAGCGGCTGCACTGATTTTTCTTCTGGATCCAGCGCAGCCGCTCAGTTGTTCAGGGTCGAATGGGAACGCTGAGCGTAAACGACGGTTTCGCGAACGGACCAACGTTTGCGCCTTTGAGCGCAGCTTTGATGCAGTCCGCTTTGCCGTTCTTTTGCGCCCAACCCGACACGGAGACGTTGCTCACCGTGCCAGCCGAAGAAAACGTGACGCTTGCGTACGAAACATCGTCTGCTCCGGCGACACACGATTTTGCGCTTTGGGCTGATGGACGAATCGCTGCGTTTGCCGCGCCTTGCGAGGGTTGTTCCGGGATGGTTTGGCTTCCCGTCTTCCCAGCAGCTGGCGTCGCATCATCTGCGTTGACGGGTTTGTCCGTCGAACCACCCACGGATTTCGCCATTTCGCTGGCCAAATCACCCACTTTTCCACCACCTGTCGCCGTCGCAATTGCGGTTGGTGCAACAGGTTCGGGTGTTGGTGCTGGCGGAGGTGGAGCTTCAACCGTGTTTGCCGCAACCTTCGGTCCTGCCGCAGCTTTGGCTGTTTCCGTCGGCGCAGCCGCAGGCAGCGAGTCAATCGACAAACCCGTCGAAGCAGGCTTGGGTTCTTCGATCTTCTGTTGTGCCGTGACAACCGGCGTGGTGTCTGGTTTTTCCTGAACGACCGCAGCCACCGGAGGCGGCGGCGTGTCTTTCTTGCGCAAGAACACGAAGCCAACCGCGGCAATAGCCAAGAGCGCCGCAATGGCCACCCAACGGGCACCACTGTTGTCGTTTTCCGGTTCGGCTTTCTTCACCGCCTCGGGAACGGGGGCAGCTTCAGCCGCCTTGACCACGTCGTTTGTCTTGGCCGCTTCCGCCTTTTTCTTCGATTTCTTGGGCTTCGCGTCGGCGATGTTCTGGACCTTGGCGCCTTCACTGGCTTCGGTCTTCGCGACGGGTTTGTCTTCCGCAACCGGTGCAGAAACAGCTTCT
Organism: Polyangium sp. (in: bacteria); assembly: GCA_044221885.1. Lineage (GTDB taxonomy): Bacteria > Myxococcota_A > Polyangia > Polyangiales > Polyangiaceae > Polyangium. The sequence continues at coordinate 10,392 of JBGAOI010000004.1, read as the reverse complement.
TCGAGCGCCGGTTTTGCCTCTTCAGCCACAACGGCCGCGACCGGCGGTTGCGTGAGCGCATTGAGGTTCACGCGGCCCGAGTCTTCTTTCATTGCCTCGAGCGCACGCGGCGGCGGAATGGACGCCTTGGAAGCCGCAGCTGGCGGAACCGATGCGGGTCGCGATTGTTTGTCTTGTGAAACAGCTTCTGCTGAAGGCGGCGGCATCGATGCCGGACCACTCGGACGCATCGACGGCGAGCCGGAAGCATTCGCTTGGCTTGCTCGTGCGGCGAGTTCCTTCAACGAAGGCCGCTTGGCTGCGGGACTCGGCGTTGGTGCAGCCGCAGGGCTCGAGGTTGTTCCGGGCGAACCGGGGTTCGAATCAGACATGGCCTTTTCTCCTGATGCACTCCGCGCACTCACCGCGGAAACGGTCGAACTTTCCACTTCACCGGGCTCGGGATCGAGCGCGGGTTTATTAAACAACGCAGCGATATCCGAGTCACTCGCTCGGGGCGCATTCGTTGCTGCTGCAACGATTTTCGCGGCACGGTTTTCCCACGTCGCGTCATCACTTGCTGGAGCGGGCCACGATGCAAGCATCGCTTCGGCTTTGGCTCCGAGATCTACTTTCGCCTGGGGGCTCATGATGCGTCCCCTCCAAACCCATGTTTTTCCAAATGTTCACGCAGCTTGCGCCGCGCTTCGTGCACGCGCCACGCCACTGTTCCTTCCGGACAATCGAGCACCTTTGCGGCCTCTTCGTGGCCCATTCCGTCAATACAGACCAGAACGAGCGTCGTACGAAGCGTGTCCGAAAGCTGATCGATGCCGTCGCACAGCGTCTTGGCTAGCTCGCGATCATGCGCGCTTCGCGCAGGATCCGAACCATGTGACGTGCGATGCTCCATGAGAAGCGGCTCAACGCGAGGATCGTCCGTCTGCATCGCATCGCGCCGCGGTTTTCGGGCTCGAATGACGTTGAGCGACAAATTGACCGCGATCCGATACAGCCAGGTGAACGGTTCGCTTCGACCATCGAAACGATCGAGCGCCTGGTAGGCCCGGACAAAGGTCTCTTGCGTCACGTCCTCTGCCTCCGCGCCTTGGCGCACGAGATGGAACGCGAGGCGAAAAATACGCCGCTGGTGACGCTGCACGAGCGTTCCGAACGCTTGCGCGTCCCCCGCACGTGCTTGCTCCACGAGCTCACGATCGGTCGGTTTGCCCATCTTGGCCAGCTCGCTGATCCGTGATTCGAGGGGAAATCGCCCTGGGCGACGCCGCCCGCCCTTGCTTCACCAACTGCGTTCGAAAACGCACCGGAAAGCTGCGAAATGAAGTGGATTGTCCGAGGTCCGTGGCGATTGAAAAGACGCCGAGGATCATCGGGCTCCACGTCATGCGTGGCCCGCTTCTCCCCACGTCTCTCGATGTTGCGCCCCGAGCCACGTTCAGGCGCGCGAAGATAGCCGAACATGACCGCTTAAACAAAGGAACCGACGAAACCTTGGGCCCGACCTGAGGACGAAGCAGCGTTTTGCCCCTTCGAGTGATCCAGCCCTCCAGTTGAACCACCCCGGTCAAACCCGTGGATCTTTCCCCACGGCTGCTATCGTCGACAAATGCGCACAAACGGTTGGCTCCGCACTCCACTTCTCGTCGTCGCCGCTTTCGCCGGCGGCGCGATCACCACCCAAGCCGTACACGCCACAACACAAGCGCAAAGTCCCTACAACCCCTTCGACCAACTCGCCGCAACCCTGCACCTCATCGAAAAAGATCACGTCGATCCCGTCGAAAGAACCAAGATCATCGACGGCGCGATCAGAGGCATGGTCGCCGAACTCGACGCGCACTCCGCGTACATGGATGCCCAGGAGTACGCCATTTTTAACAGCGATACTTCGGGCAAATTCGCCGGCATCGGCATCGAAGTGGATTTCCGAGACGAACGCGTGACCGTGCTCGTTCCGATGGACGGTTCACCCGCGGACCGCGCTGGCATCAAACCCGGCGACGAAATCATCGCCATCGACGGCAAACCCGTCCAAGGCGAACGCGTCGACAAAATCATCGCGATGATGCGCGGACCCATCCACAGCAAAGTTCACCTCACGCTGCGCCGTGAAAGACAAACCGAACCCATCCAAATCGATCTCATCCGCGAAGAAATCCATGTCGCCGCAGTCGTCGGCAGACGCCTCGACAACGACATCGCGTACCTGCGCATCCGCCAGTTCCAAGAAAACACCCACGGCGAGATGCTCGAGACGATCAAAAAAATCCGCAGCGAAAGCTCCAAACCCCTGCGCGGCGTTCTCCTCGACATGCGCAACAATCCCGGCGGTCTCATCGATCAAGCCGAAGCCGTCGCCGACGAAATGCTCGACTCCGGCAGCATCTACTCCACGCGTCACCGTGGCCGAATCATCGATGAACAAAAGGCTTCCTCGGGCGGATCTCTCGCGTCTCTGCCCATCGTCACCCTCATGAGCGAATATTCGGCCAGCTCTTCGGAACTCGTCGCCGGCGCGCTTCAAGACAACAAGCGATCGCTGATCGTTGGTGCACAAAGCTTTGGCAAAGGGTCTGTCCAGTCCATCTACGAACTCAACAACGGTGCGGGCATGCGTCTCACGACGATGCGCTACTACACGCCGGCGGGACGATCGATCCAAGCCCAAGGAATCACACCCGACGTGCGAATCGAACCGGCCAAACCCCTACAAGCAGGTGAACTCATTCGCGAAAGCGACCTCCCCGGTCACCTGTCGGCAGAATCTGCATCGAGCCGCAACGCATCAGCCAACGTGCGCAGCACCGTGATCAAAGCCCCGGAAAACGATTCCGGCCCGATCCGTGACGTGCCGCAAGATCCCACCAAAAGCACCGACTTCACGCTGGCCACCGGCTACAAGCAACTCTTGGAACGCGCGGGTATCAAAACGACAAACTGATTTGTCCTCAAACCATTCGCCCGACACGTAATCCGGAAGCGATCGCTTCGAGCATCGTGCGACGTTTGCCCGCGACGATGTCGCCTGCGGCATATACGCCCGGACAAACCAAATCGCCCTGCGCAAGAACACCCACCGACTCGAGCGTCGATGCCCGCTGACCTGAAGGCCATGCCGTCGTGTCGAGCGGCGGGCCGAACACGGATGAACCCGCGTCCACGCGCAAACCATCCACAGCCAAAGGCACGTCGAAATCAACCGTTGGTACACCAAAGGAAAATGGTTCGTCGATGCGTTCAGGCATGTGCTCACCCGCTTCGAGGTCCGGCGGCACATACACCAGACCTCCTGAAGCGACTCCGCCGAGCGCCAGCACGAGCACGTCGGCCGTAAGCTCCGTTTTTCCTGCCAACTCTACGTGGATGCGATCGTCAGCCCGACGAACCCTGATCACTCGGTCCGTCACGACATCGAGCGATTGTTTCTGCACAAACGTTTCTACCGCTGCCTCGAATCGTAAACCAGCCGAGGAACCCACGCCCACGAGCACCTCGCCCACGGGCACACCAACGCGTGCGGACAACTCACTCGCGCGTTCACGCTTCATACCGAGCCACGATCCCAGGAGCACGGCCGATACGTTGGTCGTTCGGCGCATATCCGCGACAAGCGCGCTCAATCGTTCCGCAAGCCACGCGAGACGCGCGGGTTCGTCATGGCGCGACGCCAAGTCCGCATCGGAAATGCGCGTTTCTTCCGTAAAACGAAGCACGGGAGCATCGACGGGCAAGAAGCGAAGCTGCGCGTTCTTGGCCAGCCATTCGCTTTCGAAGGTCGCGCACAACGTGTCCGCATCCCAATTCGCGCGCGCAAGTCGCGGCACGAGCACCGTGGTTTGTCGTAACGCACCGAGATCGAGCAGGCCGGGATCCCGACCACGCGCTGGTCGAAGTCGCCCAGCCGCCGTCGCAACGATGGGCACGTGCGATTCGCCTCGCGGGACGTCCCACAAACCAAACGCATCGCAAAACGCGAGGACGTCATCGGACAAGGGACGAAGTCGCAAAGGTTCGCCCAACGTGCGTGCCGCCGAATACCACGTCTCCCAAGGAAGATCGTCGACGACACCGCCACATAGCGCGCTCGATCCAACGCCCGCGGAAACGATCGTCACGCGAGCTCCACGTGCACGAGCTGCATACGCAGCCGACAAACCCGCGATACCACCGCCAACGATGACGACGCGACGACTCACGATGCGTCCCCCTCGCCTTCAGAACCAGCTTCCACACCCAACTCGGAACGCACCGCCGCAATGGCCAATGCTTCCTGACGGGCTTGCTCGGGTCCCAAGGCCACGGAGCGCGTTTGCGATTGTTTGACCAGAAATCTTGCGGCTTGCTTCAAGCCATCTTGCGGGGACAAACCCAGTTCTTGCGCCACGATTTGTCCACATCGCGCGGCGCAACGCATACCGCCACATGCACCGAGACCCAGCCGCGTGCGTCGTGAAACATCCGCGACCGATCGCGCCCATTCGTGCCGTACGACATGACGAACCTCGGCTTCCGTGACGGGTTCACACACGCATACGGTGCACGCTTCACGGGGGCGCTCGTGCACGCGTTCGGCAATGCGCAACGCGCGTGAACCATGACGATACGTAAGCCGTTTGGCCGCGACGGTTTCGATGCCCATTTGTTGACCAAGGGCGCCGGGCTCGACGAGCAAGTCTCCGCCGGGCAAAGGTTTTTCGTGGGTCGACGATGAAATGGACAAACCAAAACGAGCGGCGAGGATATCTGTCATTTCTTCAGCAAATATGCGGTAACTCGCGAGTTTTCCGCCGATCATCGAGTACAACCCCGGAGCTCCATGGGTCGCGTGATCGATGATTTCGTGTTCTCGGGAAAGTTCGTCTTCGAGCGGTCCGAAGGCATGCAATGTCGGACGCACGCCAGCATAGGTACCAATGGCGCGAGCCGCGCGAATCGCGGGAAATATGCGCGCAATGCCTTGCACGAGATAACGAACTTCTTCGCTCGTGGCGCGGACATCGTCGAGGTTTCCATAGTAGTCGTCGTCGGTGGTGCCCACGACGCTCATGTTTTGCCACGGAGCAATGAAAATTTGTCGTCCGTCAATGGTGCGTGAAGCGATGGCGTAATTGACGAGACGCCGGTCGTAGATGATGTGAATGCCTTTGCCCGGACGAACTCGAGCCCGAACTGGGGCGATTCCTCCGAGCGATGCGGTGATGGGCGCCCATGCGCCGGTGGCATTGACGACCGTATGGGTGCGAAGTTTTCCCGTTTGTCCGGTGACTCGATCGCGGTAATGGACAGCGGAGATTTCCCCGGTATCTTCGCGACGTTCCACGCGTTCGACGGTGGTTCCGACGAAAACGCGCGCGCCACGTTCATGTGCGTCGATTGTGTTTGCGGTGCATAAACGCACGCCGTCGATGCCCCATTCATCGAAACTGAATCCACCGACCATGTCGCCGCGAATGCCCGGTTCGAGCTTCCGCATTTCGTCGACGGAGAGCATGGCGTGTTTTTTGCCGCGTTTGAGCGGCTGATAGCGGTCGTACGCCTCGAAAAACGCGTCCATCAACGCGTACATGATTTTCGCCTGGCCTTTGTTTTCGGCGGGCATGAGAAAAGGCACGCGAAAAAGCAAATGCGGGGCGATGGCTTGGATGTATCCGGAGTCGCGGCAGGATGTTTCCGTGACATGCGGATCGTTCAGCATGTAGCGCGGGCCGCCGTGGATCATGCCGCTGTTGTTGCCACTGGCTCCGAATGCCAAGTCGTTGCGTTCGAATAGAGCGACTTTCAGGCCACGAATCGCTGCATCTCGGGCTACACCCGTGCCATTGACGCCTCCTCCGATGACCACGACATCGACGTCGACGTCATCGCGTCCCGGGGTTTGTCGTTGAGCTGGAGGAAGAGCGCGAACCATGCGCGCGCGTCTTAGCACGCGTGGTGTAAAACGCGATGAAGAAATTCCGCGTTCAGCCCTTGACCCGAATGGCCCACGTCAATTTGGCCAGATTTTTCAGCACATTGGGCACGCGTTTGACCAAATTGATCGACGGCGGACGCTTTTCCATCACCCGCACAGGAATCTCCCGAATCGAAATGCCCGCGCGATACGCGCGAATGACGAATTCGCTGGCGAAAACATCCTTGTCGACGACGCAAGCCCGCGCAATGGGCAAGAGCGGTTTACGCACGAATGCTTTGAGGCCATGGGTGTCGGTGCCTTGAAACCCGAGCGTCACGCGCAAAAGGCCATTGTACAAAAGACTCGCCGCATGTCGGGCCAAAGGACGGCTGTCATCGGCGCCAGAAACGAGTTTCGAGCCAATGACGAGGTCAGTTTGTCCTGACGAAAGAATTTCGACGGCGCGATGATGAAAGTCGGCGTCGCATAAATCGATTTCGTCGCAAATCACGATATCGCCGCGGGCCATATCCAAAATGCCCTTGCGCAAAGCGCCGCCATAATTGGGCGCGCCAAAAGAAAAATATCGCACTTCGGGGAATTTGCCGGCAAGTTCTTCCGCAATCCGCAATGTGCCGTCACGTGAACCGTTTTCGGCAATCACGATTTCGTACTTCCAGTCGAAAGGACGCAATCGTTCGCGTAAGTCGACAATCGCCGCGTGCAAAATCGCTTCCTCGTTGTAGACGGGAATCACGATCGAAATCTTTGGATTCGTTGCTGCGGCTGTTTCTGAATGGTTCTCGGCCATGACTCAATTTCCGGAGGACGTGACGGCTCCCACGAGGTTACTTGCACGCCGAGCCGCATCGCGACCAAAACGCAAAGCATCCTCCATGGACGAATAATTCCAACCACCGTAACGCCCCGTCGTGACGATACGGTTTTTCTCCAAAAACGGCACAATGACTTCGAGCGAAGAAAAATATGCGTGGTCAAAAATCACATACGCGTGGTCAATCTTTCGCACCCGCGCAAAACGAATTTTTGTCATCGGTTCCATGAGCCCCATGTCTCGCAAACCCTGTTCGACACGGGGCAAAAGTTCCTGCAAATCGGGCTCGTTTCGATCCGACAATTCCACATACAAATTGGCCATTCCCGGCGGCGCCATGGCGCTGGAAAAATGCGAATAACAACCAACTCGGTAAAACGGGTACTTTTCTTCGGGCACGTACACCCAATGCAAAGGTTTCCCGCAAGGCCCATCGAGCGCCACATCCAAATAATAAAGATGCGTGCACCGCAATCGCCGCGCCGCTTGACGCACTTCGTCCGGAATACCTTGCAAAAGACCTACCAGCACGGGCAAAGGCAATGTCGAAATAAGTGCGTCATACGAAACCATTTCGTTTTCGAATGCGATTTTCCGAGAATCGATATCGATCGACCGTGGAGATTTATTCAATTCCAATTCGACCGGCAACGTTTTCGCCATACCTCGAGGCAATTCGCCAATCCCCAAACGCGGATACACAAACTTGGCATTGTAGCCCAATTCCGGAGCTGTTTTTCCAACCGCTCCCGCCAAGACATCTTCGAGCTTGGGCAACGGAACGAACCTCGAACACCACGCCGCCGTGATGTCCTTCGGAGAAACGCCCCAAAGTCGAGTGTTGTACGGAATCATGAAATGCTTGCTGATGCCTTCACCAAAATGCTGCAAACAAAATTCTTCAAAGTTTCGAGGTTCGGCATTCTTGGGCGTATGGTACGCTTTGACAAACCCAGCCAAGCATTCGTACGCCACGTCCGGGGGCAAACCATAGGTGTTCGCTTGAAATGGATACTTGGTGTACACGCCGTGCGACCAAATCAATGACCGACGCTCGACTTCGAGCACATCGTCGCCCAAAAACCCAAGCGCAAAAACGCGCAAGTCCGCATCCCGCAAATGCAAAAGATGGCCCGTACGATCAAATCGATACCCCTCGTCTTCGATCGTGATCGCATGACCCCCAGCCCACCCAAGACGCTCGAACAAACGATGCTCGACTCGGGATCGACCAAGGTGATGCGACGCCGACAAACCCGTGAGACCAGCGCCGAGAATCGCCACGGGAGTGCGAGAAGAACGTGTCATGCCAAAGGATGAGCCTTCATGAAGGGCGCCGGACACTATCATTTTTTGCGCACACGGCACTGCGCTTCAACACCGCGCGCACGCAGTTTCACATCCAACCCAACTCACTCGTCTCGACCGCTGCATTGGTTCGTCTGCTCCGTTCCCACTCGTCGCTGATCACCACATGACATACTTTGACGTCGTACGAATTACGCCAAGCGTCGTGGCACGTTGCGTCAGGGTTCGGCAAAGTGAAAATCGCGCAAAAGCTTCGTTTGGATCTTGAACCGGAAACGACTAGATCTCTCTAGCCAAACGAGAGGCACATCGTTGCATTTCGCCTGACTTCGCAGTGTCAAGAGGAAACATGCCCATCCCGCGTCGATCGTCCGTTCGTGCTCAAGGTCGCATCCTGTTCCTGACCGAAGACGCCAACCTGCTCCGTCAACAACTCGGCGGCGAATCGCTCCAGGGCAAACCCGAAGACCTGCCGCTCATCAACAACATCTCGACCGACGAACTGACGCCCGGATGGGTCTGCTACTACTACGACGAAACACTCGCGCGATATTGTCTCGTGGGGCTACGCGGCGGACACATCGAACGCGATGCGATCAAAAACGGTGGCTTCAGCGTCATCGTCTCCGGTCGCTCCAAAGGCTGCGGTTCGTCGCGTGAAACCGCTCCGTACTCTGAACGAGAAGCCGGAATTCAGATCGTCGTCGCCAAGAACATCGAAAAAATCTACGGCCAAAACTGCCAAAACATCGGACTGCTCACGACCACTGACTTCGCCATCCTCGACCGCATCCGCGCGGGCGAAGAGATCGCCATCAGCGAGTTCACCAAGGGCCTCGATCCGATCAGTCGTGACGTCGTCGAGTACGGCGGGCTCTTTGCCTACAACAAGGCACGTTTGGCCGGCGAAGTGTCGCCGCCGGAAATCACCACCGCACCTCGAGCAATGACGTTGTGTGAAAAGATCATCGCCGCACACGCCATCGTCGATGCAAAAACCGGCAAAATTGGTGTGCCTGCCGTTCGTCCGGGTGATTCACTGTTCGTTCGGACAGACGTGCGTTTTTCCCACGAGTACGTCACACCGATGGCCGAATCGCTCTTCCGCGCAGGCTTTGGCGCTGATGCAGCAGTCGCGGAACCAGAGAGCGTCTTCGCCTTCCGTGATCACTTGACGTTCCTCGATTTGATCATGCCCGAGGCGCATAAAAAGTTGGGGCTCAAAGAACAAGCCGCGTCGCTCGCCACGGTGCAAGAGTCGTTCACGAAGAAACATCGCGTGAAGCTGTACGGCGAAGTGGAACGAGACGGGAAAACCGTGGGTTCCGAAGCGATTTGTCACAACAAGATCATCGAAGAGATCGGGCTTCCGGGACACATCGTTGCGGGAACGGATTCGCATACGTGCATGGCGGGAGCGCTCGGGTGTTTTGCGTTTGGCGTCGGTTCGACCGACATGGCGAATGCTTGGCTCACGCGGGACATTCGCGTGGCCGTGCCGCAATCGGCGCGTTTCAATTTGCACGGGAAGATGCGTCCGGGCGTGACGGCGAAAGACGTGATGTTGCACCTGCTTTCGCAGCCGTTTTGGAAGAGCGGCGATGGCATCGGGAAGGTGCTCGAGTTCGCGGGCGAAGGCGTGCGCGCGATGGGCATGGACGAGCGCGCGACGCTGACGAACATGGCCGTCGAAGCGGGTGGTTTTACCGGAATCATCGAAGCGGACGACGTGACGGTGGATTATTTGGTGCAGCAACGAGGTTTGGACGAAGCATCTGTGCGAGCGCGTATCGTGCGCGCAGACGAAGGCGCGGAGTATTGTGCGACGTTCGACGTGGACTTGAGCACGCTCGAGCCGATGGTGGCGACGCCCGGGGATCCTCGGAATGGTATTCCTTTACGAACCTTGGAAGAGGCTTCGGGCGGCGAAGTAAAAATCAACATTGCGTATGGCGGTTCGTGCACGGGCGGCAAAAAAGCCGATATGGACATGTACGCGGATGTTTTGCGTCGAGCGCTCGAGCAAGGGCGCAAAGTGGCCGACGGCGTGCAGCTTTACATTCAATTTGGTTCGCAAGATATTCGTCGTTATGCCGAGAAAAACGGCTACATCGAGATATTCGAAAAAGCCGGCGCGCATTTGGTCGATCCGTCATGCGGCGCGTGTATCAAAGCGGGCCCGGGCGTGTCGTTTACGGCCGATGAAGTGACGGTATCGGCGATCAATCGCAACTTCCCGGGGCGGTCGGGACCGGGCAAGGTGTACTTGGCCAGTCCTTTGGTGGTCGCAGCGAGCGCCATATCGGGGAAGATTTCGGGCGAGTTTTTGTGAGCGTTGCGCCGGGTTTGGCGGGAC